>NZ_JBMDJI010000017.1:0-110383 GCF_057809115.1 Pseudomonas sp. FG47 | reverse complement strand
CACGACAACTGGAATCACAATCCAGCGCTCTACCAACTGAGCTACGCCCACCATAATGCGGTGTTACGGTACAGCCTTACAGAAACATGGTGCGGACGAAGAGACTCGAACTCTTACAGCTTGCGCCGCTGGAACCTAAATCCAGTGTGTCTACCAATTTCACCACGTCCGCATAACTCAAAAACAAAGGCGCCGGATCATGCAATCGAGGCGCCCCTGAAGAATCTGGGGTGGACGATGGGAATCGAACCCACGACAACTGGAATCACAATCCAGCGCTCTACCAACTGAGCTACGCCCACCATAGTGCGGTACTGCTATTGCTTACTTGCCCAGGCCTGATGGCGCACCCGGCAGGACTCGAACCTGCGACCATCCGCTTAGAAGGCGGATGCTCTATCCAGCTGAGCTACGGGCGCTTAAGCTATCAGTCCGACCGAACAAACGAACCGCTTATTCTGCCTGACCTTGCCAACCCGTGCCAGGCAGTGCCCGACAAGTGCGGCGAATCTTATAGGCGACCCTCTAGGCCGTCAACACCTTTCTCTAAAAAATTTAAATTATTGAAGGGGTTAGGGGATTTGCCCGACCACCCGCCTTTGCCCTCGGGCCAGGTCGTGCGAGAATACGCGCTTCTTATATGTTCCCTTCTCGATGGTTAATCACGCGTCTATGACTGCACACCTTATCGATGGCAAGGCGATCGCCGCCAACCTGCGCCAGCAGATCGCCCAACGTGTCGCCGAGCGCCGCCAGCAAGGCCTGCGCACCCCGGGCCTGGCGGTGATCCTGGTCGGCACCGATCCGGCCTCCCAAGTCTATGTCTCGCACAAGCGCAAGGACTGCGAAGAGGTCGGCTTCATTTCCCAGGCGTTCGACCTGCCCAGCGATACCACGCAGCAAGCCCTGGCCGATCTGATCGACCGGCTCAACGACGACCCGGCTGTCGACGGCATCCTGCTGCAACTGCCGCTGCCGGCTCACCTGGACGCCTCGCTGCTGCTCGAGCGCATCCGCCCGGACAAGGACGTAGACGGTTTCCACCCCTACAACATCGGCCGCCTGGCCCAGCGCATCCCGCTGCTGCGCCCATGCACCCCGAAGGGCATCATGACCCTGCTGGAAAGCACCGGGCAGGACCTGTACGGCATGAACGCGGTGATCGTTGGCGCCTCCAACATCGTCGGCCGCCCCATGGCCATGGAATTGCTGCTGGCCGGTTGCACCGTCACCGTCTGCCACCGTTTCACCAAGGACCTGCCCGGCCACGTCGGCCGCGCCGACCTGGTGGTGGTGGCTGCCGGCAAGCCGGGCCTGGTCAAGGGTGAATGGATCAAGGAAGGCGCCATCGTCATCGACGTCGGCATCAACCGCCAGGAGGACGGCAAGCTGGTCGGCGACGTGGTCTACGACACCGCCCTGCCTCGCGCGGGCTGGATCACCCCGGTACCGGGCGGCGTGGGCCCGATGACCCGCGCCTGCCTGCTGGAGAACACCCTGTATGCGGCTGAAGAGCTGCACAAGTAATCAAGGTGTTCCGGCAATAAAGAAAACGGCGCCCTTCGAGGCGCCGTTTTCAGTTGTACAGCCCGCTCCCACGAGGATGGCGACCTTTTTCTGTGGCACCAGCCGATTCTGCTGCCAAACAAGCCATTTCAGCTGGACCCGCTGCCCGCCCCGCCCGCTTCAGCCGGGATCTCACCGCGAACCATCACACAATGGTCACACAGCCCACCTGTGGATGCGTGCCCAATGCAAACAACAAATACCGTCCTCATGATTCGCCCGGCGCGGTTCGCCTTCAATCCCGACACCGCCGCCAACAACCGCTTCCAGCAAGCGCCGCTGGACCCTGAGACCGCCAGCGCAAAGGCTCTGGAAGAGTTCGACGGCTACGTCGACAGCCTGCGCCAGCACGGCGTCGACGTACTGGTGGTGCAGGATACCCCAGAGCCCCATACCCCCGACTCGATCTTTCCCAACAACTGCTGGAGCAGCCATGCCGACGGCAGCCTGGTGCTCTACCCGATGGAGGGCAAGAATCGCCGCCTGGAACGCAGCAAGGGCGTACTGGGCGTGCTGAGCGAGCGCTTCGCCATCCAGCGCACCATCGACCTGAGCCCATTGGAACAGCAGAATCTGTTCCTCGAGGGCACCGGCAGCATGGTCCTGGACCGCGAGCACCGGATCAGCTACGCCTGCCACTCCGGGCGCACCCACGAACGCGCCCTGCGCCAGTTCGCCGAACACCTCGATTACCGCCTGTGCCTGTTCCACGCCGTGGACCGCCAGCAAGCGCCGATCTATCACAGC
Source organism: Pseudomonas sp. FG47 (assembly GCF_057809115.1). NCBI lineage: Bacteria > Pseudomonadati > Pseudomonadota > Gammaproteobacteria > Pseudomonadales > Pseudomonadaceae > Pseudomonas > Pseudomonas sp. FG47. The sequence goes on along the minus strand of NZ_JBMDJI010000017.1, from coordinate 108,070 downwards.
AACGTGATGATGAACGTTGGCCGCCAGCTCGCCGTGGTCTGCCTCGCCGCCCTGCCCCACGCCGATGAGCGCCGGGCACTGGAGCATTCCCTGCGCGACACCGGTAAGCAACTGCTGGCCCTGGACTTCGACCAGTTGGAAAACTTCGCCGGCAACATGCTCGAGGTCCACGACCGCGATGGCCGCTCGCTGCTGGTGATGTCGCGCAGCGCCTGGACCTCCCTCGATGCCCGCCAGCGCCAGCAGGTGGAGCGTCACAGCCACCCGCTGGTGGTGAATATCGACCATATCGAACGTATCGGCGGCGGCAGCGCCCGCTGCATGCTCGCCGAAATCCACCTGCCCTCGCGCCACTGACCCGTCAAGGAGAACCATCATGACCCGCTACATCGACGTAAATGACCTCGCCCGCCTGGTCAACCGCAAGGGCCTGCCCACCTGCCTGGCCGAGATGGCCGATTACATCCGCCAGGACTACCTGCGCTGGCACGACTTCGAGAAATGCCCGCGCCTGGCCAACCACTCGCCGGACGGGGTGATCGAGCTGATGCCGGTGTCCGACGCCAGCCTGTACGCCTTCAAATACGTCAACGGCCACCCGAAGAACACCCACAACGGCCTGCTCACGGTGATGGCCTTCGGCGCCCTGGGCGATGTCGATACCGGCGCGCCGGTACTGCTCAGCGAGATGACCCTGACCACCGCCATCCGTACCGCCGCCACCTCGGCCCTGGCCGCCCGCTACCTGGCGCGCCCGGACAGCAAGCGCATGGCGCTGATCGGCAACGGCTCGCAAAGCGAGTTCCAGGCCATCGCCTTCCACACCCTGCTGGGCATCGAGGAAATCCGCCTGTTCGACATCGACCGCAGCGCCTCTGAAAAGCTGGCAGCCAACCTGGCCGGCTACCCGCAACTGAAGCTGACCATCGCCGGCAACGTGGCCGAGGCAGTGCGCGGCGCCGACATCGTCACCACGGTCACCGCCGACAAGGCCTACGCCACCATCCTCACCGCGGAGCTGATCGAACCGGGCATGCACCTCAATGCCGTGGGCGGCGACTGCCCGGGCAAGACCGAGCTGCACCGCGACATCGTCGAGCGCGCCCGGGTGATCGTCGAGTACGAACCGCAGAGCCGGATCGAAGGCGAGATCCAGCAGATGCCCGCCGACTCGCCGACCACCGAGTTCTGGCAGGTGGTCGAGGGCAGCGCCGCAGGCCGCGAAAACGCCGGCCAAGTCACCTTGTTCGACTCGGTCGGCTTCGCCCTGGAGGACTACTCGGCGCTGCGCTATGTGCTGGACGTCGCCCGCGCCCTGGACATCGGGCACGACATTGCGCTGGTGCCTGAACTCGAGAACCCGAAGGACCTGTTTGCCTTGCTGCAAGCAAAAGGGTGTGAGCGCAAGGCCAATGCTGCCTGACCGAACACTCGGGGCCGCTTGGCGGCCCCAGTGACCGAAACGGCTGTCGCACATCCATAAATCTTTGTCGGAACAGCCGTTTCGGCTGCAACTCGCCCACTAACAGCTGAATCCGGCCCCCCACGTGCTGGCAAACGACACAAAAAACCTGTCTATCTCGCGCATTCTGAGCGCGACCCATGAGTCACCGACGGACCTAAACGCATCAACCGCCCTACTACCAATAACAACACCCAGGGACCCAAGACCATGTTCTCCATGCGAAAACGCCTCGGCGTGCTGCTGTTCTCGTTGTGTGCCACCAGCGTTGCCCAGGCCAAGGAGTGGACCGAGATCCGCTTCGGCGTCTTCCCCGAATACCCACCTTTCGAATCCGTTGCCGCCGATGGCAGCCTGCAAGGCTTCGACATCGACCTGGGCAATGCCATCTGCGCCAAGCTGCAGGTCAAGTGCACCTGGGTGCACAACGAGTTCGACGGCATGATCCCGGCCCTGCGCGCCCGCAAGTTCGACGCCATCATGTCCTCCATGGCCGTCACTCCGGCGCGCCTGAAGCAGATCGACTTCACCAGCCGCCTGTTCCTCAGCCCCACCTCGGTGATCGTGCGCAAGTCGGCCGACTTCGGCGACACCAGCGAATCGCTCAAGGGCAAGCAGGTCGGCGTGCTCCAGGGTTCGCTGCAGGAAGCCTACGCCCGAGCCGTGCTGGCGCCGCAGGGCGCGCAGGTCAAGGCCTACCAGAGCCAGGACCAGAACTATGCCGACCTGATCAATGGCCGTCTCGACGCCACCGTCACCGACAAGCTCGAAGCCCAGCTCAACTTCCTCTCCAAGCCCGAAGGCGCCGACTTCAGGAGCGGCCCGGCGATCAAGGACCCAACCTTGCCGCTGGACATCGCCATGGGCCTGCGCAAGAGCGACCCCGAACTCAAGGCCCTGCTCGACAAAGGCATCGCCATGATCCATGCCGACGGCACCTACGCCGAGATCCAGAAGAAGTACGTCGGCGACGTGGATATCTACAACGAGTGACCCACAGCGCCGATCGCGGGGCAAACCCGCTCCCACAGGCTCACCACTGCGTGGGAGCAGGCTTGCCCGGCGATGGCCTACCCGCGAGATCCTCTCATGAACGACTTCCTCTCCCACGGCCTGCAAGGCTTCGGCCCGCTGCTGGCCCAGGGCACCTGGATGACCCTCAAGCTGGCCCTGCTGTCACTGGCGCTCAGCCTCGCACTGGGCCTGGTCGGTGCCAGTGCCAAGCTGTCGCGATCCAGGCTGTTGCGCCTACCGGCCACCCTCTACACCACGCTGATCCGCAGCGTTCCCGACCTGGTGCTGATCCTGCTGATTTTCTACAGCATGCAGATCTGGCTCAACGACCTGACCGAGATGCTGGGCTGGGACTATGTCGAAATCGACCCATTCAGCGCCGGGGTAGTCACCCTGGGTTTCATCTACGGCGCCTACTTCACCGAGAACTTTCGCGGCGCCATCCTCAGCGTGCCCGCCGGGCAGCTGGAGGCCGCCACCGCCTATGGCCTGAGCCGGGCACAGCGGTTTCGGCTGGTGCTGTTCCCGCAGCTGATGCGCTTCGCCCTGCCGGGGCTGGGCAACAACTGGCTGGTGTTGCTCAAGTCCACCGCGCTGGTGTCGATCATCGGCCTGGCCGACCTGGTCAAGGCCGCGCAGAACGCCGGCAAGACCACCAATGACATGCTGTTCTTCCTGTGCCTGGCGGGCCTGGTCTACCTGGTCATCACCACCTTGTCCAATCGCCTGCTCAAGCATCTCGAGCGGCGCTACAACACCGGCATCAAGGAGCTGGCGCGATGATCGAACTCCTTCAGGAATATGGCCTGGCCTATCTCTACAATGATGGCACCGGCCTCTCGGGCCTGGCCATGACCCTCTGGCTGTTCCTGGCCAGCATGGTGCTGGGCTTCGCCTTGTCGCTGCCCCTGGCCTTGGCGCGTACCTCGCGGCATGCCTGGCTGCGCCTGCCGGTGCAGCTGTACACCTTCGTGTTCCGCGGCACGCCGCTCTATATCCAGCTGCTGATCTGCTACACCGGGCTCTACAGCCTGCAGGTTGTGCGCGACCACGCCCTGCTCGACCAGTTTTTCCGCAACGCGCTCAACTGCACCTTGTTGGCGTTCGTGCTCAACACCTGCGCCTACACCGTGGAAATCTTCGCCGGGGCCATCCGCAACCTGCCCGCTGGCGAGCTGGAGGCGGCCCAGGCCTATGGCCTGCGCGGCTGGAAGCTCAACCTGTTCCTGGTGCTGCCCGCCGCCCTGCGCCGCTCGCTGCCGGCCTACAGCAACGAGCTGATCCTGATGCTGCATGCCACCTCGCTGGCCTTCACCGCCACCGTCGCCGACATCCTCAAGGTCGCCCGCGACGCCAACGCCGCGACCTTCCTGACCTTCCAGGCCTTCGGCGTGGCCGCCCTGCTGTACATGCTGCTGTCCTTCGCCCTGGTCGGCCTGTTCCGCGTGGCCGAACGGCGCTGGATGCGCTTCCTTGACCCTGCCCGAGGCTGAAATCATGACTGCTACCGCACTGCCACTTTCCACCTTCGCCCAGGCCCCAAGGGCTTACGCCCACACTGGCGCGATCAAGCTCAGCGTCGAGGGCCTGCACAAGCACTACGGCGAGCACCAGGTGCTCAAGGGCGTCTCGCTGCAGGCGCGCAAGGGTGACGTGATCAGCCTGATCGGCGCCAGCGGCTCGGGCAAGAGCACCTTCCTGCGCTGCATCAACTTCCTCGAGCAGCCCAATGCCGGCAGCATCACCCTCGACGGCCAGACCCTGGAGATCCACCCCGGCACCCGCACCCCGCCACCGGCCCAGTTGCAGAACCTGCGCACGCGCCTGGCCATGGTGTTCCAGCACTTCAACCTGTGGAGCCACCTGACGGTGCTTGAGAACATCTGCCTGGCGCCGCGCAAGGTACTGGGCGTAAGCGCCGGCGAAGCCGAGGCACGGGCGCGCAAGTACCTGGACAAGGTCGGCCTGCCGGCGCGGGCCGCCGAACAGTACCCAGCGTTCCTCTCCGGCGGCCAGCAACAGCGCGTGGCGATTGCCCGGGCCTTGGCCATGGAGCCAGAGATCATCCTGTTCGACGAACCCACCTCGGCGCTGGACCCGGAGCTGGTCGGCGAAGTGCTCAAGGTGATACAGACGCTCGCCGAGGAAGGACGTACCATGCTCATGGTCACCCACGAAATGGGTTTCGCCCGCCAGGTCTCGAGCCAGGTGCTGTTCCTGCACCAGGGCCTGGTCGAGGAACACGGCAGCGCCGAAATCCTCGACCGGCCACAGAGCGAGCGCCTGCGGCAGTTCCTCTCCAATCGTCTGAAGTGAAGTCACGCCGCCTATGGATATCAAGGCCACCACACCCGTCGCAGCACCGCTGGATCGCATCGATGAAGCCATCATCGACGTGCTGCGCCACCAAGGAAGGATCACCTACGAAAAGCTCTCCACCCTCGTGCACCTGACGCCCAGGCCCTGCCTGGAGCGGGTGCGCAAGCTGGAGCGGCGCGGGGTGATTCGCGGTTACGGGGCGATCATCGACCTGCAGCAGGTGTCCCCGGGCTTGTCGCTGCTGGTGCTGGTGGCCCTGTCCAACCAGAGCGGTCGCTCGGCGCAGCGGGCCTTCGAGGCGACCGTGCGGGCCTGCCCGCAGGTCTACGAGTGCCAATTGATCAGCGGCCACTTCGACTACAGCCTGCGCATGCGCTGCCGGGACATGGAGCACTACCGGGTGCTGACCGAAACCTGGATGAACAACGACGAACTGCATATCGACAAGCTGGTGGCTCATCCAGAGCTGGCGGCGGTGAAAAGCACCGCGCCACAACCCTGACCGCGGCCGCGCCGGCCAGGTATCAATTATGTACCCGAGCCGCCCCTGTTCGTGACGCTAGCCTCGCTGCTTTCCATCCATAGACGCAAAGCAGCGATGACCGATGCCCCCCTCTCCCCGCACCTGGCCTTCATCCAACGCCGCCTGCCGGCCTGGCTGGCCCAGGCCACCCGTGCGCAACGACGCACCCTTGAACACCGTATCCGCCGCAGCCATGCCAGCACCCGCCAACTGGCCCATGCGCTGGCGCCGGTGCAGGACGTGGCCAGCTTCTGTCGCCCTCTGCTCGAAGACGCCCTGCGCCACTGGTACCCCGATGCCGTGCTGCCAGCCATCGATCATGCCCGGGTCTGGTACTTGGGCCGCGACCCCACCTGGCTCGAGGCCGCCCTGCAGAACTTCGACGCCGATGCCCAACCAAAACTGTACGAAGATGCCCAGGTGATACACCGCTCCAGCCTGGATGCCCGACGCTTCGTCGCCGGCGTGCGCAACCTCGACCTGGGCCGACGCTATCACCAGCACCTGGCCGAACACCTCGACACCCGCACCCTGCGCGACCTGCTACGCCAACAGGACCATGCGGCATTCGCCGCGACCCTGAGCATGGCTCACCTGCAGGGGCATGTGGACGGCCTTGGCGCGGCGATCGGCGAGACCGTGCTGTCAGGCCTTGCCGATTCCGCCCGGGCGTCGCTGCATTGCAGCTTCCTGAGCCTGTTCGATTGCCCGCTCGACGGTCCGCTGCTGATTCATCTCGACCCGCGACGCCAGCTCGGCGCTTGCCTGCTGTACCTGCCAGGGCACAACCGCGAGCCCTTGCGTCAGCACCCATCACTGCAAGCAGCGGCAACCTGGCTCACGCAGTTGCTGTGGCAGCAGCAGGAGCGCACCTTTTTCATGCGCTACGTGAGCCTGGCCGAACAACCCCGCTTCAGCGCCCGCCTGCGCGCCAGCCTCTATCCACGCTACCCCTACACTCAACTGCACCCCACCCCGCCGGTACTTGAACCGGGCGAGCGCTTCGACTGGCTCCACCGCCTGTTCCCATCGCCCACGGACCTCTGGCAGGAAACCCTGGACAAGAACACCCGCCTGCATTTCACCCACACGCCCTGGCGCAAGGATGCCTTCAGCGAACGGGCCCGCACCCGCGTCGAACGCAAGTTGGCGGATGCCGCCGTCCTCGCGGTGCCAGTGGCCAAGCGTGATGCGGCTGCCCAGCTGGCACGTATCGAGGGCTGGCTGAGCGCGGGCCTTACGCTGCTGAATGTCGCCGCCCTGTTCGTTCCGGGGTTGAGTGAAGTGATGATGGTGGTCGGTGGCGCGCAACTGGTCGACGAATTCCTCGACGGCGTGCACGCGGCCAACCAGGGCGATGCGGACGCCGCCATCGGCCATTTGTTCGCGGTGTTCGAAAGCCTGGCACAGTTCGCCGCCATCGGCGCCGCCAGCGGTTTCATCGAGCCGGCCGGGATTCTGCACGACTGGCAGCGCATCGGCGATGGCCCTCACGAGCGCCTTTGGCCCGCCGATTTGGCGCCGTTCACCCGTCCTCGCCCCTGGCCTGAAGGCCAGCCATACGACAGTCAGGGCCTGCGCCGCTGGCAGGGCCAAGCCTGGCTCGAACGGGACGCAACGGCCTTGGCGCTGCAACGCTCGGCAAAGCATGACTGGCAGCTGGCTTCCCCCCATCGGCTGGGGCACCCACCGCGGCTACAGGGCAATGGTCAGGGCACCTGGCTACTCGAGCATGACCGGCCACTGAGCTGGGATACCAGCACCCTGCTCAAACGCCTCGGCCCTGCCGCAGGCACCCTGGACAGCAATCAACTGGCTCAGGCTCTGCGCTGCAGTGGCTACGACGGCGCACTCCTGCGCAAAGCCCTGCTCGACCACCAACCGCTGCCGGCCCTGCTGCTCGATAGCCTGGAAGCCTTCGGCGGCTTGCCCTTGCCGCTCACTGGCGAGCCGCAGGTCGCATCAGTCCTGGCACGCGACTTCCCCGGGCTGAGCCCAAGAGCTCGCGAGCAGATCCTGGCACAGGCCAGCGCCCGGGACTTCCTGCAACTGCAACGCACCGGGCGCCTACCCCTGCCCATCGCCGAAACCGCGCGCCTGTTCCTCCGGGACGGGCGCATCAACAAGGCGCTCAGCGGCTTCCACACGGCCAGCGGCGCGCGGATCGATCGCGATAGCTTGGTCTTCGCCAACCTGCAACGCCTACCCGGATGGACGGCGACCCTGGGCATCGAGCTACGCGAAGGGCTTCCTGGCGGGGCGGTGGTCAATCGCGCCGGCCCCCTGGCCACACCGACCAAGGTCGTCGTCAGAACGGCAAAAGGCTATGCCGCCTACGACGAGCGCGGCAGCGCGCTGAGCAGCCGCAGCAACCTGTTCGACGCCCTGCTGCACACCTTGCCAGACAGCGAGCGCGATGCCCTGGGCTTCGCTATCCACGATACCCAGGAACTGCGCGACCGCTTGTTCGACCTGGCCGCCGGCGATCGCCAGCAAAGCGCCACGGACCTGGGCCTGGCCCCGGTGCGCCCGCAGTATCGACTGCCTTCGCGCCTGCCAGGCGATCCACGCCTGGGCTACCGCCTGAGTGGCCGCGGCAGGGGGCGCCTGAGTGACGACGAACAGTTCGATCAACTGTTCCCGGCCAACCCCGGGCGCGACCGGGAGATGCTGCGCCTGCGTCTGCGCTACCAAGCCGGTGATCGCCCCGGTGCCTTTGCCCGGCTGCTCGAGCGGCTGCGCGCCAGCTACCAACGCCTGGACCTGGCCTTGCAGCGCTGGGTGCATGACCCCGAGGGGATTGCGGTAGGCCTGTTCGAGCAACGACGTGCCCAGCGTCAGGCCGTAGCCGAGCGTATCCGCAGCGCCTGGCGTCGAGAGGACCCGGATCAGCCCAATGGCGACATCGACCATGTGGTACTGACCCTGGAGCTTCACCAACTCGACCAGTTACCGGCGGTGCCCGTCCCCCTGCCCCATGTCCGCCAATTGACCCTGAATGGCCTCAACCTCGTGCGCGATACCGGCCTCGGGGAGCTCCTGAGGGCCTTTCCCGGGGTGCGCGACCTCGATCTTGGCGAGAACGCCCTCGCTCAACTGCCCACGGAACTGGGCGAAATGAGCGAGCTGCTGACCCTGGACCTGAGCGCGAACAATCTCGACCTGGAGGATGAACACAACCTGGCCGTCCTCGAGCGCCTGAGCACCTTGCGTCAGTTGAACCTGAACGACGCCGTGCAAGGGCTGCCGGTCACCGCCCTGAACCGCCTTGCCCGACTGCCCTCACTGCACTGGCTGCAAGCCGACCTCAACGATCTGGCCCTTGGCACGGAACATTTTCAGGCGTTGCAGCGCTGGCCCGCACTACGCAGGTTGCAACTGGGGCAGAACGACATCGTGCTGAACGACGCGAGCCGGGCCGCATTGGCCGGCCTCAACCGCCTGGAAGTCCTGCACCTATACGACAACCCGCTATCCCTAGCCCCCGATCTGACTGGCTGGAACGCCTTGGTCCAGCTGGACCTGCAGAACACCGACATCAGCCACTGGCCCGGAGGGTTGACGGCCCTGATGTTCCAGGAACCCACCGCCCTGCGCCAGCTGGACCTGAGCGCAAATGCCCTGGTCGACGCACCGCCCCTACAAGGCAGCGCCTACGCCCGGGCCCTTGCCGAGAACCTGCCCGAGTTCGCCTATTCCTTCGACAACAACCCCTTCAGCGCTGCCGCGCAACAACGCCTGGAACAAGCGGGCTTCCAAGTTCATCAATCGCCACGCACCAGCGGGGAGTGGTCGCGGCAATGGCCTGTCGAATTGCAGACACTGGTGACCGAATCCGCGCAGCAACACCGCTGGCAAGCGCTGCACGCGCTGTACGAGCGCCTCCCCGGCACGGCCGAGTACCAGCAGAGTCCCAGCGCTTTCGACCTGCGCATGCGCCACGTGCTGCGCGCCCTTGTCACTGACGCAGGCTGGGGCCAGGCGCAGTTGCAACAACAGGTCAATGACCTGCTCGTCGATGCCGGCCAACACTGCGTAGACCAGGCCAGCCTGCTGTTCCAGCAGATCGAGACCGACGTACAGCTCTGGCAGACCGTGTCCCAGGCCGCACCCGGGGCCAGCAACGAAGAGGTCGCGGTGGCGACCGTGGCCGGCCTCTATCGCCAACGCCTGCTTGACGCACGCATCGGCGAGCTCTTCCAGGGGCGCGTGGCGCGCCGTAGAGCCCTGGCCGAGGCCACTGACCCGCCGTCCCTGCACCAGGACGACGACATCAGCGACACGCAACTGAGCGAGCCGAATTTTCTCCTCGACGAACTGGAAATGGTGCTGCATGCGCGCATGCACCTGCGCCAACGTCTCGGCCTGCCGGTGCAACCCACGGCGATCTTCTACGACTACCTCGCACGCCTGAGCGAAGCCACGCTGCAACGGTTGGCAACCGCCGTGCAAGGCCAGGCCAACGCCGACAACCTCGCCCACTGGCTGGTTGACCAGCACTTCTGGCCCGCCTGGCTGCGCCGTCTCGCACCTGAACTCTTCGAGAGGTTGACCCAACAATGGGCAGGGGCCTCGGAGTATTTCGACGCCCTCGCCAGCCCTGGCGGGATGGACGGCGACTATGCCGGCCCGCCGGTCCCGACAACCTTCGTCGAGGCCCTACAGCAAGCGTTCGCTGATGTGCCCGCTCTGACCTGGCGGCATCAGGGCAGGCTGCAGCGCATCGACCTGAGCGCCGTGGCATTCGCCCAGTTCGAACCCAGCCTGCTGGAGCGCGCCGGTGGCGTGCTGCTCGACATGCGCCGACGTGCCGACGCCGCGCTGGTCCGGCACTTGACCGAGGCACTGCTACAGGCCCACTTGCGCGCGCCGAACCAGGAGCAATAACGGCTTAGCGCCATTCGGGCGGCTGTCGCCAGGCCGCCGCCCAACTCGCCACCTGCGCCTGCGCCATAGGCCGGGCGATGCCATAGCCCTGGGCCAGCTCGCAGCCCAGGTCCATCAGCATCCGCCCCTGCTCGACGCTTTCCACGCCCTCGGCCACCACCGCGCGGCCGAAGGCCTGGGCCAGCCCGATCACCGCGGTGGTCAAGGCCAGGTCGTCGTGGTCGTGAAGAATGTCGCGCACGAATGACTTGTCGATCTTGATGGTCTGCGCCGGCAGGCGCTTGAGGTAGCTCAGCGACGAATAGCCGGTGCCGAAGTCGTCCAGGGAAAAACGCACGCCCAACGCCCGACAGGCATCCAGGCAGCGGCCCACTCGGGGCAAGTTGTCGATGGCCACCGACTCGACGATCTCCAGGTCCAAGCGCGCGGGGTCCACACCGGGATGGCGCTCGAGCAAGCGCGCCAGCCGCTCGGCGAAGTCGCCGCGCTGCAATTGCCGGGCGGCGATATTGACGCTCAACGACCAGTCACGCCCGGATAACTGCCATTGCTGCAATTGCGCCAACGCCTGCTCGATGACCCATTCGCCCAGCTCGACGATCAGATCGGTCTGCTCCACCAAGGGCAGGAACTCTCCAGGCGGCACCGGTCCCTTGGACGGGTGCATCCAACGCAGCAGTGCCTCGAAACCGATGATCTGGCCGCTGCGCATGTTCACCTTGGGCTGGTAATGCAGGCACAGCTCGCCCTGGCGCAGGGCGCGGCGCACCCGCGCCACGGTCTGGTGGGTGGCCTTGAGCTCCAGTGCCTGGGACACATCGAACACGTGATAGCGGTTGCGCCCCTGCTGCTTGGCTACGTACATGGCCTGATCGGCATGCCGGACCAAGGCGTCGGCATCCTCGTCGTCCTGGGGGAACAAGGTGACGCCGATGCTCGCGCTCAGGCGCAACGCGTGCTCACGCACCACATAGGGCGCGGCCAGCGCGTGCAGGATACGCTGCAATGCCGCATGCAACTGCTGGCGGCCCTCGATATGGCGCAGGATCAGCACGAACTCGTCACCCGACAGCCGCGCCACCGCATCCCCCCCGCGCAGAATGCTCTGCAGGCGCTGGGCGACCTCCATCAGCAACAGGTCACCGGTGGCATGGCCGTAGCCATCGTTGACCGCCTTGAAGCCGTCCAGGTCGAGCATGCACACCGCCAGCGGGATGCGCTCGCGACGCGAGAACGCCAAGGCCTGGTTGAGCAGGTCGGACAGGTAGGCGCGGTTGGGCAACCCAGTCAGCACATCGTGGCCCACGCGCCATTGCAGGGTATGCAACAGTTGGCGCTTTTCAGTGACGTCGAAACGGATCGACACGTACTTGCGCACCTTGTTGGTGTGCGGATCGATCAACGGCACCATGGTGCTATCGACCCAGTACAGCGAGCCATCCTTGGCGCGGTTGCAGATCTCGCCCTTCCACACCCTTCCTGCCGCCAGGGCGCGCCACATGTCGAGGAAGAACGTCGGCTCGTGCAGGCCGGAATTGAGGATGCGATGGTTGGCCCCCAGCAGCTCCTCGCGGCTGTAGCCGGAGATGCTGCAGAACTGCTGGTTGACGTAGGTGATGCAACCGCGCAGGTCGGTCTCGGAAAAGATCGCGGCCGCATCCACGGCCGTGCGGTAATTGTCGTCCATAACCTTGGCAACCTAGCGGTTGAAGCGCTCCACCAGCGCCCGCAAGCCGGCACAGACCTGCTCCAGCTCGGTACCGCGCGAAGCGGCGGCATTGGCACTGCGGGCGCTCTGCTGGACCGTGCCGGCCACGCCGTTGATCTGCCGCGAGACATCCTCGGCCACGGCCGACTGTTCCTGGGCGGCGGCAGCCATCTGCTGGCTCATGTCGCTGATCCGCGACACCGCGTGGCGGATGCCCTGCAAGGCCTCCTGCGCCAGGGCCACCTGGGTCACGCCTTGCTCGGCGCCGGCGATGCCCTGGCTGGCGATGCTCACCGCCTGTTCGGCGCCGCCGCGCAGGCTGTCGATGATGCTCTGGATATGCAAGGTGGACTGGCGGGTCTTGTCGGCCAAGGCGCGCACCTCGTCGGCCACCACCGCGAAGCCGCGGCCCTGCTCGCCGGCCCGGGCGGCCTCGATGGCCGCATTGAGCGCCAGCAGGTTGGTCTGCTCGGCGATGGCGCGGATCATCCCGGCGGCCTCGGCGATGGCACCGGTCTGACCGGCCAGGTCGTTGACCGCCTGGTTGATCTGCCCGACCGTATCGGCCAAACCATGGATCGCCGCGCCCGTGGCATCGGCCACCTGGCTGCCCTGCTGGGCCAGCAGGTGCGCGGTCTGGGCCTGTTCGGCAGTCAGTTGCACATGCCCGGCGACTTCGCTGATGGAGGCGGCCATCTCGGTCATCGCGGTGGCCGTCAGGTCGGTTTCGGCGCGCTGCTCGAGCAGTGCCGACTCAGTACCGCGCGACAGCCGCCCGGCATCCTGGGCAGCCCCGGCCATTTGCCCGGCCAGGTCGCTCAAGCGGGTGAGCGCGGTCTTCAATCGGGCTTCCTCGCTGATCAGGATCAGTTGCAGTTGCCCGGCGGCACCGGCCAGGTCACTGTAGGTCAGCGCCGCCAGCGGATCGCTGAAGGTGTTGTCGGCGCCCTCGACGATACGCCGCAGGTGCCGGCCCATGCGGCTCTGCGCCCACAGGCCGATGCCGGCGAACAGCGCCAGGGTCAGCCCCTGCGCCGGTAGGCCCGGCCACAGCTGGTTGGCGCCGACGGCCAGCGCACCGCCCGCCAGGGGCACGGCCAGGGCACGGCCCAGCAGGGCCAGGCGGCGCGCGGGCGACAGTGCTGCCTTGCCCTCGCGCAGACGTGCATACAGGGCCTCGGCCCGTGAGACCTGCTCGCGGGTCGGGCATACCCGCACCGACTCATAGCCAACCACCCGGCCCTGTTCAAGGATCGGCGTGACGTAGGCGTTGACCCAATAGAAATTACCGTTCTTGCAGCGATTCTTGACGATGCCCATCCAGCTATGACCCGCCTTGAGGTACTGCCACATCAGCTCGAACACCGCCTCGGGCATGTCCGGGTGGCGCACCAGGTTGTGCGGGCTGCCGATCAGCTCGTCCTGGCTGTAACCGCTGATGGCGGCGAACTCGGCGTTGCAGTAGGTGATCAAGCTGGCCGTGTCGGTCGCCGAAATGAGCCGCTGGTGCTCGGGAAAGCTTTGCTCGACCGGGTTGACCGGCAGGTTCTGACGCACGCTGAGACTCCATTCATACACAGCCCGACGACCTGCCTGACAGAACGCCAGGGGTGCCGGAACCGTTCATCGTGGATCAGTTCAAATGTCCGACAACGCTTGCGCACGGGCCGGCAGTTGGCCGGATCGCCCTGGACAATTACTTGAATGACTGATCAATCAAAGCGGCCAATTCTACGAACTCCATCACATTTTGCAAATAAAGGTGATGGATCATGGCGTTGCGCTATAACGCTATATATCGTTAAGTGCTTGATTCTAAATGGGAATTGAGCGATGACGAGAACAGGTCTAGGCCCTGCCCTGCGCCGCTACCGCAAACTGGCGGGCTTCACTCAGGCACAACTGGGCGAGCGTACCGGTTTCGACCCCAAGACCATAAGCCGCTTCGAAACCGGCACTTATACCCCCAGCATCGAGGCCCTGGTGAGCTTCGCCGAGGCGCTGGGGGTCAAACCGAAAGCCTTCTTCGTCGAACCCGACGACGAGCAAGAGCAGCGTGCCTACCTCTTCGGTGTCATCCATAACGCCCCGCCCAAGGACTTGGGCAAATTGATCGCCGCCGTCGATCAGGTCCTGGCCAAAGCCTGAAATCCCGCCGTGTACCACCCTAGAGCAAGTGCCGTGTCGATGCACCATAACTGGTCAGACCGGTCAGGCCAAAAAGCCTTGCAAAGTCGAAAATTTCGGCGTTTCATGGCCCTCGCAGTGAACAAACCGGTAAGACCACAATAATTAAGTCCTGCACTCTTTCGCTCCGTGTGGCTTGGGGGGCAAGGACACCGACCAGAGACTCCTCCCATGCTCAAATGGTGTTCGCGTTCGATTTTCCTCCAGGTAGTGCTCGGCCTCGCCCTTGGCGTTGTCTGCGGCCTGAGCTTCCCCGACCTGTCCCTGCAACTCAAACCCCTGGGTGACGGCTTCATCAAGCTGATCAAGATGCTCATCGGCCTGATCGTGTTCTGCGTGGTGGTCAGCGGCATTTCCGGGGCCGGCGACCTGAAGAAGGTCGGACGCATCGGCCTGAAATCGGTGATCTACTTCGAAGTGCTGACCACCCTGGCCCTGGTGATCGGCCTGGTGTTCGCCTTCACCAGCGGCATCGGCAGCGGCGCCAACATCCACCTCGACCAGCTCTCCAGCAGCGATGCCGGCGCCTTGGCCGAACGCGGCGCGCACATCCACAGCACCACCACCTTCCTCATGGACCTGATCCCCACCTCGGTGGTGGGCGCCTTCGCCGACAACAACATCCTTCAGGTGCTGCTGTTCTCGGTGCTGTTCGGCAGCGCCCTGAACCTGGTGGGCGAGTCGGCCTCGGGCATCTCGCGGCTGATCAACGAGCTGAGCCACGTGATCTTCCGCATCATGGGCATGATCGTGCGCCTGGCGCCGATCGGCGTGTTCGGCGCCATCGCCTTCACCACCAGTAAGTACGGCCTGAGCTCGCTGCAGCACCTGGGCGGGCTGGTGGCGTTGTTCTACCTGACCTGCGCCGGCTTCGTGCTGATCGTGCTGGGTACCGTCATGCGCCTTTCGGGCCTGAAGCTGCTGCCGTTCATCAAGTACCTGCGCGAGGAGTTGTCCATCGTCCTCGGCACCGCCTCTTCTGACGCCGTGCTGCCGCAGGTGATGCGCAAGCTCGAACACCTGGGCATCGGCAGTTCCACCGTCGGCCTGGTGATCCCCACCGGTTACTCGTTCAACCTCGACGGTTTCTCCATCTACCTGACCCTGGCCATCGTGTTCATCGCCAACGCCACCGGCACGCCCCTGGCGATGACCGACCTGCTGACCATTCTGCTGGTGTCGCTGGTGACTTCCAAGGGCGCTCACGGCATCCCAGGCTCGGCCCTGGTGATCCTGGCCGCCACCCTGACCGCCGTGCCGGCGATCCCGGTGGTGGGCCTGGTGCTGGTGCTGGCAGTGGACTGGTTCATGGGCATCGGCCGCGCGCTGACCAACCTGATCGGCAACTGCGTCGCCACCGTGGCCATTGCCCGCTGGGAAAAGGATATCGACCTGGAGCGGGCCAACAATGTACTGGCCAACAAACCGGGCTACGCCCCAACCACCCGCAAGCAGGGCCAACCTCATCAACAGGAATTCTAAGCCTCAGGCCGCCGGCGCCTCGCGCCGGCCCGCCAACGGCAAAGATGCAGCGTCAACCAAGGAGCGAACCGTGATCAGCTCTTCAACCGTAGTCAACTCAGTGGTGGAGAAACTCCGCCAGGCGCTGGCCCGTGGCCAGTGGCGCAGCGGCGACATGCTGCCCGGCCAGCGCGAGCTGGCCGAACAACTGGGCATCAGTCGCCCCAGCCTGCGCGAGGCGGTGATCGTGCTGGAAACCCTGGGCCTGGTGCGCTCGCTGCCGGGCAAGGGCGTGCTGGTGCTCGACGCCGACACCGCCCAGGCCCAGGAGCCGGAAGCCGTCGCCGCGGCCAGCCTGGCCGACGTGCTCGAGCTGCGCTACACCCTTGAACCCTTCATCGCCGGCCTGGTCGCGCAATCGGCCGGCAGCCAGGACATTGGCCAACTGCGCCTGACCCTGATGGATATGCGCGAAGCCCTCGAGGCCCAGGACAGCGAGGCCGGGGTCAATGCCTACATTGCCTTCCACGAGGCGCTGTTCGCGCTGACCACCAACCCGATCTTCCAGAGCGTGGTGCAGCAGACCAGCAATGCCCTCAAGCAGAGCGCCGAGATGCTGCGCAACTCGCCTGAGCACTTGGCCGCGCGGCTGAGCGAGAACGAGGCGGTGGTGCGTGCCATCCGCGAGCGCAACAGCGCCCAGGCCAGCCTGCAGATGCGCCAACATATCCTCGCCGAAGGCCAGCGCATGGGCATCGCCCTGAACATCCCTGACGACCACCCCGGCATTTAATAAAGAAGGAGAGCGAGCATGAGCGCCTGTGCCCCCCGCCTGCCTGCCCTGCTCGGCGTCGGCGAGACCCGCCTGTCGGCCGAGCAGATCTACCCCCGGCTGTTCGACGCCATTCTCGAGCAACGCCTGCCGCCGGGCAGCCCGCTGCCCGAACAGGCGCTGGGCAATGCCTTTGGCGTCAGCCGCACGGTGATCCGTCGGGTGCTCGGGCGGCTGTCCGACCAGCAGGTGGTGGTGCAGCGCCCCAGCCACACCGCGCACCTGGCAGCACCCGACCCACAGCAGGCGCGCCAGGTGCTCAGCGCCCGGCGCCTGGCCGAGACCACGCTGATCGGCCTGGCCACCCAGCGTGCGCGCCCAGCGCAGATCCGCCAACTGCGCCTGCTGGTCGAGCGCGAGCGCCAGCATCATGAGCACGGCGAGCGCTGCACGGCGATTCGCCTGGGTGGCGAGTTCCACATGAAGCTGGCGCAGATGGCCGCCAACGCACCGCTGGCCCGCTTTCTCGATGGCCTGGTGCCGATGACCTCGCTGATCATCGCCCGCTATGAGTCGCCCTGCTGCGAGCACTGCGCCTGGCAGGAGCACGCGGCGATCATCGATGCGGTGGAGCGCGGCGACGAGGCCTGCGCCCTGGCCCTGATGCATGAGCACCTGGACCGCTTGGAAGCCAAGCTCGACCTCGATCAGACCAACTGCGGGTAACGCTTGCCACGATGCCCTTGCCGCCGGCGTACGCGATGCGCTAGTCACGAGCACTTCACGCAAACGCTCCAGGATGGCACCCGACACAGCCGCAAACCACCTTCGGCAACCTCCAGGCCAACGTCATCGCCGACAAGTAGCCCCAGCCAGACTGGCCGGGCTGAACGTCAAGGCGTCGACCCCGGCCAGGATCTGCACTTCGTCACCCAGCGACCACTCCGCCGCCCGCGCCGCCAGGGCGGCGGGCACCCCTGGCGAGCCACCCGGCCCCGGTGGCACGTCGTAGGTGGCATGGGCATCGTGGGGCAGCAGCACGGCGAACCCACGTTGCAGCGCGGCGCGCGCGGTAGCGGCCAGGCACATGTCCGAAAGCAACCCGCACAGGGCCAGCCGGCGAACGCCAAGCGCGATCAGCAGCGCGTGCAGTTCGGTTTCACGAAAGCCGTCGTCCTCGCTCTTGAACAGCAGGTGCTCACCCCGAACAGGCGCGAAGTACAGTTGCCAGCCCGCACTGTGCGGGGCGTCCGGGCTACCGGGCACACCGTCGTTCTGCAGGAAGATCACCGGCACCCCGGCCTGGCGGGCACGGGCCAGCAGGCGGGCGATGCTCGCCTGCAAGGCCAGGTGTGCGGGCACCGCATCGGCGCCCTCCATGAAAGCGCACTGCACATCCACCAGCAGCAGGGCATCGGCCTTGGCAAGGGTCATCGGCGCTCCAAGGGTCGCAAGAGAAGTGCCGAGCATAGCGCAATGCCGTACCCTACCCGGCGTTTCCACCACGGAGCCTTGGAGGGCTTATGAAACACAGCATCGCGCCAGTTGGCGCGGAACACTTCGATCGGCTCGCCGATCTCTGGGAAGCCTCGGTGCGGGCGACCCATGACTTTCTGCCCGAGGGCTATATCGACCGCTTGAAGCCGCTGGTGCGCGAGCAGTACCTGGGCTTTGTCCAACTGCGGGCCTGGCACGATGCCCAGGGGCAGATCCAGGGTTTTGCCGGGGTGCATGACGGCAAGCTGGAAATGCTCTTCGTCGAACCGGCGTGCCGGGGCCAGGGCATCGGCAAGGCGTTGCTGGCCCAGGTGATCGAGGAACTGAGCGTGCGCGAGGTCGATGTCAACGAACAGAATCCGCAGGCGGCGGACTTCTACCTGAAACACGGGTTCGCCCAGGTCGGGCGCAGCGAAGTCGATGGCCAAGGCGACCCCTACCCATTGCTGCACCTGAAACTGGAGCGCTGAACATGCCTTGCCAACCTGCAAAGGGGGCCGCTCTGCGGCCCATCGCAGGGCGAGCCCGCTCCTACCGGTATTGCCCCCAGTACCGGTAGGAGCGGGCTTGTCCCGCGCCCCGTCCAGCAGGACGAACCTATACTGCCGATAGCCCCTTCCCTGGGAGGCCATCCGCGTGAAACCCAGCCTGGTGATCGTCCCGCTGTGCCTGCTGCTGGCCCTGGCCGGCTGCGCTGGCAAACGCCTGCCCGCCGCGCCGCCGCCGCAGAACCTGCCGCCAGCCGTGTGGCAGCGCATCGACCAGGACATCGTCGAAGCCTCGGTTGCCGCCGCAGGCTCGGCCAACGACTATGCCCGGCGCTCGATGCGGGTGTGGAAAGAGCAGGTGCAGCAACGCACCGAGAACGATTTCATCCCCTGGTTCACCGGCTACTGGACCCAGCAATGGCTCACCCTCAAGGTGGCCTGGTACAAGATGAACAGCGGCAACGACCAGGTTCCAGCGGAGAAACGCCTGGGCCTGTACCTGCAAGAGCAATACCGCCAGCGGGTGATCGACCCGGTGGCCGAGCAGATCAACCCCGAAGGCATTCGCGACCGCGCCAGCGAGCTGTACCTGCAACTGCTCGGCCAGCAATTGCCGACGATCATCCAACGCTACAACGCCCCGCCCGAGCAGTTCAGCCAGCGCCTCAACCGCATCCCGATCATCGCCCTGGGCCCGCCGTCGGCGCGCAACGCCTCGCTCTATCAATTGCT
Source organism: Pseudomonas sp. FG47 (assembly GCF_057809115.1). NCBI lineage: Bacteria > Pseudomonadati > Pseudomonadota > Gammaproteobacteria > Pseudomonadales > Pseudomonadaceae > Pseudomonas > Pseudomonas sp. FG47. The sequence continues at coordinate 89,020 of NZ_JBMDJI010000017.1, read as the reverse complement.
GCGGGCCAAATCCCTGGAGCAACAACCGGCCTGGCAAGCACTGCGCCAGCACTTGCACCAACAGGCTGCCAAGGCCCCTGGCCAGACCGAGGCGGGGCTGTCGTCGGTGGCCACTCAGGCCAGCGAGAAGCTCGGTGCCACGCTGGCGCCGCGCGGCGCGGCCAGCGCCATCGCCGCCGCGGTGGGCAAGGCGGCCGGGGCGATGATCTCGGTGGCGGTGACCGGCTACGGTCTCATCACCCATGACCGTGAGCAGCCACAGATGGTCGAGCAGTTGCGGGTGATCCTCAACGTGGCGCTGAACCAGGAATGGCAAGAGTTGATGGAGAACCGCCAGAGCGGCGCCATGGCCGGGGTGTACTACCTGTCGGGCCAGGTGGAGGACAGTTTGCTGGGCTATCGAGCGCCCTGATCCGAAGCCGACACGCTCCTTTAGGAGCGGCCTTGCGTCGCGAAAAGGGCTGCGCGGCAGCACCAGGATTTCAGCCCTTGGCAAAGATCGCCGGGGCCGGTGCCTACGCCGGTTGCGGCCCTGCAATGCCCGTAGGAGCCAGCTTGTCGGCGAACCGGCAACGCGGTGGATGGCACCGGCCATGCCGGTGTTCGCCGGCAAGCCGGCTCCTACAGACTGTGTCAGGCAGTCGCCATGGCCGAAGTGGGCAGGCCGAAAATGCGGTCGAACGCCCAGTTGTAGAGGAAGGTGTAGCACGGGATCAGGATGATGAACGCCAGGTCCACCAGGAACGCCTCCAGCAGCGTCATGCCCAGCCACCAGGCAATCAACGGGATCAGGTACACCACCAAGGTCAACTGAAAGCCAATGGCATGCGCCACCCGCCGCGCCACACTGCGCCCACGCGTGGCCTGGCGGCTTTCCCACCACTCGAACAGGCTGTTGTAGATGAAGTTCCAGGCCATGGCGATGGTGGTGATCATCACGGCCAACGGCCCGGTGTGCGAGGCCTCGGTATCGGACAAGTAGGCCAGCCCCAGGGTCGACATGCACAGGCCGATCAGTTCATAGAAGGTCACGTAGACCAGTTTGCGTTTGAGTCCTTGCACGGGATTTACCTTTGCTGCGGGTTGCACGAAAGGCGCGCAGATTGCATCAATTCCCTTGACAGAAAAAGTCGACACCTTTCAGATTTACTGAAAGGAGACTGCCATGAACTTTTCCAGCGACACCATCCTGCTATTTCTCGCCGTGCTCGACCGCGGCTCGTTTTCCGCCGCCGCCCGGGCCTCCGGGCGCGTCCCCTCGGCGGTCAGCATGGCCATTGGCAACCTTGAGGCGGAGCTTGGCTACGCCCTGTTCCAACGCGGTTCGCGCGAGGCGCGCCCCACCGCCCAGGCCCTGGCCCTGGAACCGCACGCGCGGTTGATCGCCGAGCAATTGGGCCTGCTGCAAGTGCATGCCCTGGAGCTGTCCCGTGGGCTGGAAAGCAGCTTGGCCATCGCCGTGGTGCCGGATATCGACCAGCGCCCGTTGCTGACGGCCATCGCCCGCCTGGGCGAGCGCTATCCACTGCTCGATATCGAGCTGTTGGCGGCCCCTCAGGAGGAGGCCCTGCAACTGCTCGACAGCGGGCGGGCCAACCTGTGCCTGGCCTTCGCCGGGTTGCAGGTCGATCCGCGGCGCAGCTTCCAGTTCATCGCCATGGAGTCGCTGGTAGCGACCCTGTCGCCGCACCACCCGGCCCTGCGCGAAGGGCGTATCCGCCACCTCGAGGACCTGGTCAACCTGCGCCAGATCCTGGTACGCAGCCGCGACCTGCCGCTGTCCGACCCTCGCTCGCTGATCGGCACCTCGCACTGGCGCACCGACAGCCTCGACCTGGCCGTGCAAATGGTCGAGGCGGGCCTGGGCTGGGGTGACCTGCCGCTGTCACGGATCGCGCCCTCGCTGGCCGCCGGGCGCCTGGTGCGCCTGGCGTTCCAGAACACCCGCAACGAACTGCAACTGCCCGTGCACGCGTTCTGGCTCAAGCAGCAACCCCTCGGCCAGGCCGCCCGGGCGCTGGTCGCCTTGCTGACGTTGCTTGGAGACTTTTCCTACAAGCCCTAAGGCGTACCCGCCAACAACTGCGGCATTTAGTCTTTCAACATTTTTCAGAAGCGGCCGATAACCGTGGCAACAGGTCCTGCCAAGCGTGCCAAAAGCGCGCGGCGCCCTCCTTTCACCGGCTCAAGGTCTCGAAACATGAACCTGAAATTCCGCCACAAGATCCTGCTCAGTGCGTGTGCCGTCGTTGTGTTGGCCTTCGCGCTGTTCACCCTGTACAACGACTACCTGCAACGCAACACCATCCGCCAGAACATCGAGTCGTCGGTGCGCCAGGCTGGCGCGCAGACCGCCAGCAGCGTGCAGAACTGGATGAGCGGCCGCATCCTGGTCCTGGAAAACCTGGCCCAGGACATCGCCCAGCAAGGCGCCGGCAACAACGTGCCAGGCCTGGTCGACCAACCGTCGTACACCAGCAACTTCCAGTTCACCTACTTCGGCCAGAACACCGGCCTGTTCACCCAGCGCCCCGACGCCAAGATGCCTGACGGCTACGACCCGCGTCAGCGTCCCTGGTACACCCAGGCCGTGGCCGCCAACCAGACCATGCTGACCCCGCCCTACATGGCGGCGGTCGGTGGCCTGGTGGTGACCATCGCCATGCCGGTCAAGGCCAAGGGCAGCGGCGAGCTGATCGGCGTGGTCGGCGGCGACCTGAGCCTGAACACCCTGGTCGACATCATCAACGCCGTGGACTTCGGCGGCATCGGCCACGCGTTCCTGGTCGACCGCAATGGCCAGGTGATCGTCAGCCCGGACAAGGACCGGGTGATGAAGAACCTCAAGGACATCTACCCAGGCTCGCCGCTGCGCGTGGAAACCGGCATCCAGGAAGTCAGCCTGGACGGCAAGGACCGGATCATTTCCTTCGCCCCGGTCGATGGCCTGCCGTCGGCGCAGTGGTACATCGGGCTGTCGATCGACAAAGAAAAGGCCTACGCACCACTGAGCCAGTTCCGCACCTCGGCGATCATCGCCATGCTCATCGCCGTGGCCGTCATCGCAGGCCTGCTGAGCTTGCTGATCCCGGTATTGATGCGTCCGCTGACCACCATGGGTCGCGCCATGCAGGACATCGCCGAAGGCGAAGGCGACCTGACCCGCCGCCTGGTCGTGGAGCAGAAAGACGAGTTCGGCGAACTGGCCACCTCGTTCAACCGCTTCGTCGAACGTATCCACGCCTCGATCAGCGAAGTATCGTCGGCCACCCGCCTGGTGCATGACCTGTCGGAAAAAGTCGTCGGTGCTTCCAACGCCTCGCTCTCCGGCTCCGAAGAGCAGAGCATGCGCACCAACAGCGTCGCCGCGGCGATCAACGAGCTGGGCGCCGCCACCCAGGAAATCGCCCGCAACGCCGCCGATGCCTCGCAGCATGCCAGCGGTGCCAGCGAACAGGCCAACGGTGGCCGCGAGGTGGTCGAGGAAGCGATCAGCGCCATGACCGCCCTGTCCGAGCGCATCAGCGAGTCGTGCGAGCAAATCGAGACCCTCAATGCCAGCACCGACGAGATCGGCAAGATCCTCGACGTGATCAAGGGCATTTCCCAGCAGACCAACCTGCTGGCGCTCAACGCCGCGATCGAGGCTGCCCGTGCCGGTGAAGCTGGCCGTGGCTTCGCCGTGGTCGCCGACGAAGTGCGCAACCTGGCCCACCGTACCCAGGAATCGGCCGAAGAGATCCACCGCATGATCACCAGCCTGCAGGTGGGCTCGCGCGAAGCGGTGCACACCATGAACACCAGCCAGGTGTCCAGCGAGCAGACCGTGCAGGTGGCCAACCAGGCCGGCGAGCGTTTGGCCAGCGTGACCCAGCGCATCGGCGAGATCGACGGCATGAACCAGTCGGTGGCCACCGCCACCGAGGAACAGACCGCCGTGGTCGAGAGCCTGAACCTGGACATCACCCAGATCAACGCGCTGAACCAGCAAGGGGTGGAGAACCTCAACGAAACCCTGCGCCACTGCGACGCCCTGAGCCAGCAGGCCGGGCGCCTGAAGCAGCTGGTGGGCAGCTTCCGCATTTAAGCCGCCCGTTTCGCCGGCCAGCCGGCTCCTACAGCAACCCCGTGTAGGAGCCGGCATTGCCGACGAAGACGCCGGTCAAACCACCGCCACCTTCCCCGCCTTGCCCCGTCGCAGCCATCCCACCAGCACCGCCACCATCAGCACCAGCCCCAGGTAGCCGAACAGCGGATACACCTGCCCTACCAGGCTGATGAACCCCACCAGGCTGCACGCAAAGCCCACGCCCCCGGTCACCACCGCCCCCCAGCGAAACTTCGCCGTGCCTGCCGGCAGCAACCTCGACAGGAACGAAAACAGTGTGCCCACGGCCGTGTTGACGATCATGCCGAAGATGATCAGGCACATCAGCAACCCCAGCAACGGCGACACCTCGCTGGCAATCGACAGCATCGGCATCGGCAAGGCGGCGACGCTGTCCAGGCGCGACAGCAGCCCCGCGCTCATCACCAGCATCAAGCCGCCCAGCGCCGCGCCACCGAGCAGGCCGCCAAGCACCGCGACCCGGCCCGTGCGCGCCGAGCCGCCGAGGATCGCCAGGATTGGCGCCCCGGCGACGATGTTGTAGGACACATACAGGAACGCCCCGAGCAACCAATGCCGCGCGCCGGGCTCCTGCTGGCTGGCCAGCTGGTCGAGGGCGGCGAAGCTCTGGCCGCGAGTGCACACGGCGTACAAGGCGATGGCCGACGCCACCAGGATCAGCAGCGGCGTAATCACGCCGATGGCGACCATCACCTTCTGCGCCTCGAGGCAGACTATGGCCACCACCAGCACGGTGACCAGCACGCTGCCGGCCAGCGCCGGAATGCCGAACTGCTGCTCCAGCAAGGCACCGCCACCGGCAAGCATGACCACGGTCACACCGAACATGAAGAAGGTGATGAGCCAGTCGACGCAGCGCCCCAGGTGACGCCCGCAGATGGCCTCGATGACGGCTTTGTGCGAAGTGGCCCGCAGGCGGTTGCCCAACCCGGCCAGGGCCATGCCGAGGAAGGTGAACAAGGCGGCGCTGACCAGCGCGCCGACCAGGCCCCACAGGCCGAAATCGACGAAGAACAACAGCAGTTCCCGCCCGGACGCAAAGCCCGCGCCCACGATCACGCCGACGAATGCGCCGGCGATCTTCAGTTGCTCTTGCATGTGCACCTCTGGTTCTTATTGTTGTATCGGGTCGTTGCAGGGCGTCGTGGCAGCCGGCCTGCCCCGCGATACAGAGATCGCCGGGCAAGCCCGCCGCCACGGTGTCAGTTGTCCTGGCCGAGATAGGCCTGCACCTCGATCTCCACATCCACCCCCAGCGCCAGCGCCGAGGCCACGGTCGAACGCACCGGCAACGCGGCGCCGAAGAATTCCTTGTATACCTCGTTGAAACCGGCGAAATGGCTCATGTCCGACAGCCACACGGTGGCTTTCACCACCTGGTCGAAACGCGCGCCGCAGGCTTGCAGGCTCTCGCCGATACGCTCGCAAGCGGCACGGGTCTGGGCCTGGATATCGCCCTTCACCACCTCGCCGCCGGCGCTCATCGGGATCTGCCCGGACAGGAACAGGAAACCGCCGGCTTTCACCGCGCGGGAAAAAGGAAACGGCAGGCTGCTGGGAAAACGCTGGATGTCATTGCTCATGGGAAGTCTCCATGGAAGGTTGGCTGAAACGTGCCGGGGACAGCCGAGCAGGCTCGACGCCCTGGCGGACAAGGCTGGCACACAGAGGCTGGCCCAGCAGCAGGTCGGCGGCCAGGCGCGAGGCCCCGGCTGCAGACTGGATGCCATAGCCGCCCTGCGCCGCCAGCCAGAAGAAGGCGGGTGCCACGGGGTCGAAGCCGATCACCAGGTCACCGTCGGCGACGAACGAGCGCAGGCCCGCCCAGCTGTGGCTCGGGCGGCGGATCTCGAGGGTGGTCATGGCTTCGATGTTGTAGATGCCCAGGGCCAGGTCCAGTTCCTCCGGGGCAGCATCCTGGGGCTCGACCGGGTCGGCGTTGGCCGGCGAACCGAGCAACTGGCCGGCGTCGGGCTTGAAGTAGAAGCTCTCGTCGACTCCGATCACCGCCGGCCAGCGCGCGAAGTCGTGCTGCGCCGGGCCGGGGAAGGTGAAGGCGCTGCGTCGGCAAGGCTGCAGGCCGATCCTGGCTACCCCGCACTGCTCGGCCACCCGGTCGGCCCAGGCCCCGGCGGCATTGACCAACTGCCGGGCGTGCACGCGGCTGCCATCGACCAGCTCGACATGCCACAGGTCGTCCAGGTAGTAGGCCTGGACCACTTCGGCGTTGCAGCGCAGCTCGCCACCGGCCTGGCGCAAGCCACGCAAAAAGCCCTGGTGCAGGGCATGCACGTCGAGGTCCATGGCGTCGGTCTCGTGCACCGCCCCTGCCAGCAGCTCACCGCGCAGGCTGGGCACCAAGGCGAGCGCCGCCGCGCTGTCAAGCAGGCTGACGGCGGTGCCGTTGGCCAGGTTCTGCGCGTAGGTCGCGTGCAGCAGGTCGCGCTGTTCCAGGTTGGCGACATACAGGCAGCCACGCGGTTCCAGCAACGGATGCTCGCAGAACCCCGCCGGCGGCTGCGCGTAGAACGCCCGGCTGGCGCGGGTCAGGGCCTGGATCTGTGGGGTGCCGTAGGCCTCCATGAACATCGCCGCCGAGCGTCCGGTGGAATGGTAGCCCGGCTGCGCCTCGCGCTCGAGGATCAGCACATGGCGCTGGCCAGCCAGGCGGTAGCCCAAGGAGGCACCGGCAATGCCGGCGCCAATGATCAAGGTATCGTGGATCGGTCCCATGCGCGCTCCTGCTGGGATAATTATCATTTGTGAGAATTCTAATATATGAGAATTTAGAATTGCGCAAGCCGACACGCTAAGATGCCCGACCAAAGACTTGCCTGAGCGCCCCGATGCCCGACGCCCCCACCACCGGCCCCCAACTCGACCGCTGCGCCGTCGGCGCGCGCCTGCGCCAGTTGCGCAAGAGCCGGCAAATGACCCTCAAGCAATTGTCGGCACACAGCGGCGTGCCGCTGTCGACCCTGTCGAAGATGGAGCTGGCCCAGGTGTCGGTGAGCTACGAGAAACTGGCCGCCGTCGCCCGCGCGCTGAACCTGGACATCGCCCAGCTGTTTCGCGCCAGCAGCCCAGGCGGCGCCGTGCAACCGGCCACCGTGGTGGTGGATTCGCTGGCCACGGTGGCGGGTTACTCCACCGGTAACTACGACTACTACCCGATCGCCGGCGCCTTCCCGGAACGCCGCATGACCCCGGCCTATGCCCGCATCATCGCCCGCGAACGCGGCCAGTTCGACGATTTCATTCGCCACCCCGGGCAAGAGTTCGCCATGGTCATCAGCGGGCGGGTGCGTATCGAGTTCGAGACCGGCGAGGCGGTGAGCATCGGTCCGCAGGAGACCGCCTATTTCGACAGCCAGGTCGGGCATATCTACCTGTCGGAGAGCGAGGATGGCGGCGATGCCGAAGTGATGGTGGTGATGACCGATCGCTGAAGATCCAATGCTGGCCCATTCCCCTGTAGGAGCGGCCTAGTGTTGCGAAAGGGCTGCGCAGCGGCCCCAAGATTTCAGCGTTGACGCACAGATCGCCGGGGCCGCGTTGCGGCCCTTTCGCGACACAAGGCCGCTCCTACAGGAAGAAGCGCATGCCACCAGCGAGCGGTTATAACCTAATAACGAACAAGTCTATTTGGCTATAAAAAAATCTATATGCTGGGCAGCATCCGATCACGGGCAAAGCTGGGCGTCGAGTAGCGTATGGATGTAGGTTCTTTCGGTTTCACCATTGCCGGATTGGTCGTGGGCTTCATCGTCGGCATGACCGGCGTCGGCGGCGGCTCGCTGATGACCCCGATCCTGCTGTGGTTCGGCATCAACCCGGCCACCGCCGTGGGCACCGACCTGCTCTACGCCGCCATCACCAAGGCCAGTGGCGTCTGGGTGCATGGCCGCAACAAGAACATCGACTGGAAGATCACCGGCTGGCTGAGCCTGGGCAGCGTGCCGGCGGCGGCCCTGACCTTGTGGTTCCTCAGCACCCTGCACACCGACACCTCCGCGCTCAACGCCATCATCAAGCAAGGCCTGGCGGTGGTGCTGATCCTCACCGCCCTGGCGATCCTGTTCAAATCGAAACTGCAGGCCTTCGCCAGCAAGCACGCGGGCGATCACTACCACCTCAGCGACCGCACCCTCAACGTGCTGACCGTGGCCACCGGCATCGTCCTCGGGGTGATGGTCACCCTCACCTCCATCGGCGCCGGCGCCCTGGGCACCGTGGCGCTGTTCCTGCTCTACCCGTTCCTGGTCACCCGCCGCCTGGTCGGCACCGAGATCGCCCACGCCGTGCCGTTGACCTTGGTGGCGGGCCTTGGCCATGCCGGCATGGGCAACATGGACTGGTCGCTGCTGGGCTACCTGCTGCTGGGCTCGCTGCCGGGCATTTACCTGGGCAGCCACCTGACCGGGCGCATCTCCGACCGAGTCCTGCGCCCGTGCCTGGCGACCATGCTGTTGCTGATTGGCTACAAGCTGGCGTTCTGAGACGGCCTGCGAGGATTCGCCGGCAAGGCCGGCCCCTACAAGACACGCCAGGACAAACAGGGAGCGATCTGGCACTATCAGCCCTCGCCCCCCCAGAACCCTCCGCCATGCCTGACACGCCCCAATCGCTGCTGCTCGCCCTGCGCGAGGCCACCCGGGCCAGCCACAAACGGCTGGAGGCACGCCTGCCGTTTTTCAGCGAAGGGTTCGACCTGGCACGCTACCGCGACCTGATGGTCGCCTATCACGGCTTCCACGCGCCACTGGAGGCCAGCCTGGCCGACTACCAAGGGCGCGAGCGCGACAAGACACCAGCCCTGGCCCGGGACCTGCGCATGCTTGGCGTCGAGGTCGAAGCCTTGCCGCGCTGCCAGCAACTGCCGCGGATCGACGACGAGGCCAGTGCCCTGGGGGTGATGTACGTGCTCGAGGGCTCCACCCTTGGCGGCCAGGTGCTCAAGCAGGCCATGGCCAAGCGCCTGGGTATCGACGCTGACAGCGGTGGCGGTTTTCTCGACGTCTACGGCCCGCTGACCGGCAGCCACTGGCGCAGCTTCCTCGCGCGGCTCGGCGCCTTCGCCCGCCAGCCCGAGCGCGAGGCGCGGACGCTCCAGGCCGCGGTGACCACCTTCGAATGCTTCGAGCGCTGGCTCGAGGCGCGTCATACCTTGCTCGACTAGCTCGCTCACAGGCAGTTTGACATCGCTTTGCCACCAGACTATCTTCGCGTGCTTTTTTTCGAAAAGCCCACGGAAGAATAAGAGTTGCCAAGGAGGCAATACGCGTGTCTCGCCTGTCCGCAATCCCCCTCGCCTGCGTGTTCGTGGCCGCCAGTTCGGCCGTTTTCGCCAGCAACGCCAGCGCCGCTGAAGCGCCATCTCCCAGCACCCTGCCGATCCCGCGCAGCGTTCCGGCCAGCGTGCCGACCGTGAACACCCCGGACACCTCCGAATTCTATACGGCGCTCAACGGCACCCATTACCGCTACCGTTGCCTCTCGCCCTTCACCGCCCCCGGTGAACAAGCCGCGGTCGAGGTTTGCGAAATCCCGCCCGTGGAACTGCAATTGCACGGTTGGCCCGAAACCGAAGTCATCCAGCTGATCAGCGGACAGGTGCAGATCACCGAAGCCAATGGTGCCCAGCAGCACTACCAGGCCGGTGACATCTTCGTCCTGCCGCAAGGTTTCAAGGGCATCTGGAAACAGCCAGCCACCATCACCAAGGTGACGGTGCGCCACCCGCTGTACTGGAAAGACTGACCACCTCGTAACCGCCGACACCCGCCGCCACCAGGCGCCGGGTGCCAGCGCTCGCGCCCCATCGGCTGGCCTGGCGCGGGCTTGCCTTCACCCTTTGAACAAGATGAGCAAAACGTGAACCCAACCGTTTACCTGGGCGGCATCGCCTGTGAGACCGGCCAAGCCGTGGACATCGAGGCGGCGCAGATGGCGCCACAGACGCGCGCACTGCTGCAATCCGAAGCCAATGGCGTGCGCTGCTTCTCCCACCATCCTGGCCAGCACTGGGAGCTGGTGACCGGCGCGGTGATTCGCGCCCTGGCCGACAGTGGCCGTCAGCCCGACGACATCGGCGCGGTGCTGCTGGTATCGGGCCTGCTCGATGCCCAGAACAACCTCGAGGCCCTGTGGCTCGCGGAACTGGGCCGCACCCTGCAGATGCAGGCCGTGCCCTTCTACGCCGTGGGCCTGGCAGGCTGCGCGGGGTTCCACGCCGGCCTGAAGATGGCCGCGGCGCTGACCGCCAGCGGCGAGGCCGAGCATGTGCTGCTGGTGACCTTCGACCAGGCCGGCGACGCGCTGCAACGGGTCTATGGCGAAGGCAGTGACTTCGTCTACGTGACCGGCGACGCTGCCGCGGCCTGCGTCGTCAGCCGCCAGCCGGCGCAGATGCAGTACGCCCTGCGCGGCAAGGTGCAGTACAGCAGCAACACCGAGCAGATCGAGCATTTCTCCAACGATACCGACATGCGCAGCATCGCCGCGCTGGTCAAGCGCACCTGCCAACACGCCGAGATCGCCCCGCGCGCCGTGCATCACTTCATTTGCAACAACTACACCCTCGAGGCGACCCGGCTGTTCTGCCAGCTCGCCGGGATCAGCTTCAGCAAGGCGGTGACCGCGCCGCTGGCCCAGCATGCCCACTGCTTCAGCGCCGACAACCTGATCAACCTCGGCCACCTGCACGCCGAAGGCGCGCTGCAGCCGGGCGAGCATGCCCTGCTGTTCAGCACCGGGCCGTTCCAACTCGGGGCGTGCCTCATCACCCGCCTTGCCTGCTGAGCGAATGCCCCGATGAATACCGTTATCGAACGCTTCCACGCCAGCGCCCAGCGTCACCCGCACATGCCCGCGCTGATCGCCGGTGACCGCCAGCTCGACTATGCCGGGTTGCTGGCGCGGGTCGATGCCATGGCCGCGCTGCTGCAGCACGAGGTTGCCCGCGAACTCGGGCGGGCCATCGCGCCCACCGACAAGATCGGCCTGTCGCTGGGCAAGGGCATCGACCTCTACGTGGCGATCCTGGCCATCCTGAGCAGCGGCGCCAGCTATGTACCGATCGACCCGGCCTTGAACGAAGACAGTCGCCAACAGTTGCGCGAGCGCTGCCGCTGCGCGCTGGTGCTGACCCCGCAGTGGCTGCACGCCCATGACCAGGCCGACCTCCCGGCCCCCGCGCCCGTGGCGACGATTGCCAGCGACACTGCCTACACCATCTTCACCTCGGGCTCCACCGGGCGCCCGAAAGGCGTCAGCGTCAGCCAGTTGAGCCTGCTCAACCTGGTCGACTGGGCCATCGACGCCTTCGACCTCGGCCCCGGCGCGCGGGTGCTGCAATATTCGACCATCAACTTCGACGCCTCGGTGCTGGATATCTTCCCGGCCCTGCTCAGCGGCGCCGCCTTGTGCATCGCCAGCGACGAAGAGCGGATGTCCGAAGCCGCACTGGCCAGCTTCTGTGCCCGCCACGGCGTCACCCAGGCGTTCCTGCCACCGCCGCTGCTGACCATCTTCGACCCCAGCCGCTTCCCCAGCCTGGCCACCGTACTGACCGGCGGCGAAGCCTGCCATCCGCGCGCCATCGAGGCCTGGTCGCAGGGCCGACGCCTGTACAACCTCTATGGCCCGACCGAGGCCACGGTGCTGGTCAGCTGCAAGCGCATGAGCGCCGACACCGCCGCGCAGAACATCGGCCAGGCGATTCGTGGCGTGCGCCTGTACGTGCTCGACGAACAGCAGCGCCCGGCCGAACAAGGCGAGCTGCATATCGCCGGCCTGGCCCTGGCCGCCGGCTACCTGGACGATCCTGCCACCAGCGCCGAGCGCTTCATCAGCCTGCCGGCCCTGGACGCCTCGCGGCTGTACCGCAGCGGTGACCTGGTGCAACGCACCGCCCAGGGCGATATCCACTTCCTCGGCCGCCTCGACCGCCAGGTGAAGGTGCGCGGTTATCGCATCGAGCTGGAAGAAATCGAAGCGGCGCTGCTGCGCCTGGGTTACCAGGAAGTGGCGGTGACCTCCGACCCGCAGGCCGGGCTGGTGGCCTATATCGTCGCGCCAGCGCCCTTGAGCAGCCAGCAGGTGCGCGACCGGCTGGGCCAGCACTTGCCGGACTACAAGGTGCCCCAACAGGTGGTGCGCCTGTCGGCCATGCCCTACAAGCCCAACGGCAAGGTCGACCTGGGCCAGTTGCCCGCTCAGGTTCCGGCCGCGCAAGCGCAGGCTGGCAGCGAAGACCACGGCGACACCTTCGCGCGCCTGGCCGAGCTCTGGGCCAATGAATTGCACGTGCCGCTGGCCTCGCTGAGCCCGGCGTCGGATTTCCGCGCCTTGGGCGGTTCGTCGATCAACATCATGCACCTGTTGTCCGCGGTGGAAACCGAGTTCGGCGAGCTGGTCGACTTCATCGATTTCCTCGAAACCCCCACCCTTGCCTTCCTTACCCACACCCTTGCAAGCCGGAGCCAGTAATCATGCTTGAAACACTCAACCACGTAGGCCTCACCGTCCTCAACATCGAAGAAACCCTGGCCTTCTACCGCCAGCTGACCACCGTGGAAATCTACGAAGAGGCGGTACGCATCAGCGGCGACGGCGTGGGCCAGGTCATCAACGTGCACCAACCGGACTACACCTCGTGCATGGTACGCATCGGCCAGCGCGACTTCGAGCTGATCGAGCATCACAGCTCCAAGGGCCGCCATATCATTTCCCAGCACAACGACTCCGGCGGCATCCACCTGGCGTTCATGGTCGACAACATCGACGAGGTGTTTGCGCGGGTCAAGGCCATGGGCATCACCCCCACCACCGAGCAGCCTTACACCGCCCGCGAGCTGGAAGGGTACCGAGCGTTCTTCTTCCGCGACATCAACAACGTGCAGATCGAAATCGGCCAGATCCACTGAAGACGAGACCCAGCCATGCCCATCATTGCCTGTGAACTGCAACACCTCGATGCCGCCGCGGACCTGTTCAACCAGTACCGCATGTTCTATGAGGAAGCCGACGACCTGCCGACCGCCCGGGCGTTTCTGCAAAAGAACCTGGAAACCGGCAACTCGCGGATCTTCCTGCTGCTGGACGACAACGACCAGGCGATCGCCTTCGCCCAGCTGTACCCGGCGACCTGCTCGCTGGCGATGAAGCGCTTCTACTGGCTGTACGACCTGTTCGTGGTGCCCCACGCCCGGCGCGGGGGCCATGCGCGGACACTGATGAACCACCTCAGCGCCACCTTCAAGGCCGAAGGCGCCCAGCGCCTGAGCCTGGACACCGCGCGCAGCAACAAAGCGGCGCAGGCCCTGTACGAGTCGCTGGGTTATGAAGCCGAACAGGACTTCATCACCTACCACCAGATGTTGAACGACTGAGGCGCCCGCCCAACGGGCGCGGTTCAGTTCAAGGAATACGGCTGCCAGCGGCAGCCAGGGCATGGAAACTCCAACGTGAAACATTCAACTGATCGCATCTACGATCTGCTCGGGGTGGGCGTCGGCCCGTTCAACCTCGGGCTCTGCGCCTTGCTGCAGCCACTGGACCAGGTCGACAGCCTGTTCTTCGAAGCCAAGCCACGCTTCGAGTGGCATGCCGGCATGCTGATCGACGACGCGACCCTGCAAGTGCCATTCACCGCCGACCTGGTGACCATGGTCGAACCGCGCAGCCGCTACACCTACCTGAACTACCTGCACGAGCAAGGTCGGCTGCACCAGTTCTGCTCCTACGAGAGCTTCTACGCGCCACGGGCCGAGTACAACCGCTACTGCCAATGGGTCAGCGAGCAGATGGACAACATCCGCTTCTCGTCCCGGGTGGTGGCGTTGGAAGTGATCGATGACATTTTCCACCTGAGCGTGCTCGACCAGGCCAGCCAGCAGCAGCTGACCTATCGGGGCCGCCACCTGGTGCTGGGGGTCGGCACCGAGCCAAGCTGGCCGGCCATGGCCAACGCGGCGATGGGCCAGGGCAACTGCATCCACTCCAGCGCCTACCTGCAGAACAAAGAAGCGCTGCAGACCCGCCGCGACATCACCATCGTCGGCAGTGGGCAAAGCGCCGCGGAGATTTTCCTCGACCTGCTGCGCGAGCGGCCGCGTCACGGCTATGCGCTGAACTGGCTGTCGCGCAGCCGAGGGTTCATCGCCATGGAGTATTCCAAGCTCGGCTCCGAGCACTTTTCCCCAGACTACGCCGAGCACTTCCACGCCCTGCCCGAACACAGCCGGCTCGCGGCGCTGCAAGGGCAAAGCCTGTGGTACAAGGGCATCTCCCTGGACACCATCAAGGACATCTACGACTGCCTGTACATGCAGTCGATCGACCAATCCTTGCCGGTGGTGCTGCAGTCGCGCACGGAGCTTGAACACATCGACAACGACGGCCAGCGCCTGGCATTGGACTTCCGCCAGCTGGACATGCACAAGCGCTTCAGTTTCAACACCGACGCGCTGGTGCTGGCCACCGGTTACGACTATGTGTTCCCACCATTCCTGCGCAGCCTGGAGCAATGGCTGGAGTTCGACAGCAAGGGCCATGCCGCGGTCAACCGCGACTACAGCCTCAAGACCTCGGCGCACATCAAGGGGCGGATCTACGTGCAGAACGCCGAGATCCACTCACACGGCGTCGGCGCGCCCGACCTGGCCATGGGCGCCTTTCGCAGCGCCAGCATCATCAACCACCTGACCGGCACCGAGCACTACCAACTGCGCAGCCGCAACGTGTTCCAGACCTTCGGCATCGCCCCGCAGTGGTTGCCGGGGGCCGAGGCCGAGGTCAAGGCCCTGCACGGCAACCCCGCACGGGCCTGAGGTTGGCCGGCCAGCAGGACATCACGCAGGCAGCTTGCTTGTTTTGCGGCTGCGTCGGCCCGCTAACGGGGATCACGCAGACGCCCCTCTGTAGGAGCCAGCCTTGCTGGCGAACCAGGCAACGCGGTGCATAGCACCGGCTGC
The DNA here is from genome assembly GCF_057809115.1 of Pseudomonas sp. FG47. Lineage (NCBI taxonomy): Bacteria > Pseudomonadati > Pseudomonadota > Gammaproteobacteria > Pseudomonadales > Pseudomonadaceae > Pseudomonas > Pseudomonas sp. FG47. The sequence continues at coordinate 73,915 of NZ_JBMDJI010000017.1, read as the reverse complement.
GCCGGTGTTCGCGGGCAAGGCCGCTCACACTGGGGGCGCGCCGGCCTTAGAACGAGATATTCAACGCCGCGAACAGCGCCCGGCCCGGCTGGTTGTAGGTGTTGGCCCCCGAGCTGCTGGCATTGCCGCCACGCAGGATCTGCTTGTCGAACACGTTGTTCAGCCCCAGGCGCACATCGTAGGTGGCGTTGAAGCGGTAGCCGGCGCTGACGTCCACCAGCCCATATGCCTCGACATCCTGCTGCGCCTGGCTGTCGTACTTCTCCTGGGTGCGGTAGTTGTAGGTCGGCGACTTCTGCTTGCCATACCAGGTGCCCGCCACCTGCAACGACAGCTTGTCGGTGGCCTGCCAGTCGAGGCTGGTATTGACCGTGTACTGCGGGATCACCGACAACGGCTCGCCGGTTTCGCGGTTGTCGTTGTCGAGCATCCAGGTCAGGTTGGTGTTCCAGTCCAGGCTCGGGCCCAGCTCGACGAACAGGTTGCCCTCGATCCCCTCCACCCGCGCCTTGCCGGCGTTTTCCCATTGGGTCACGCGGCGACCGCTGTTGATGGTGTAGAGCACATCGGTGTCGCCGATGATCTTGTTCTGGTAGTCGTTGCGAAAGTACGTCGCGCTGGCACGCCAGTCACCCTGGTCATAGGCCAGGCCGATCTCCTTGTTGACGCTGATCTCCGGCTTGAGGTCGGCGTTGCCCTGCAGGTAGCAGCCTCCCGAGTTGGCCTGCTGCACGCTGCAACCATTGCCACGGCTGTAGAGCAGGTAGTTGGGGTTGGCCTGGTACAGGTTGGGCGTCTTGTAGGCGCGGGCGATGCCACCCTTGAGCGTCCACTGCTCGGTGAGCCGGTGCGCCAGGTTCAGGCTCGGGCTGAAGTTGTCGCCGAAGGTGTCGTGGTGGTCGAAGCGCAGGCCCGGGGTGATGGTGGTGTCGCCGACGATGATGTTGTCCTCGACGAACAGCGCGTGGCTGCGGGCAGTCATCTTGCTGTCGGCGCGGTTGAAACCGATGATGGCATTGTTGCCGGTGCCACTGGGGTCGAAGCTCTGCGGGCGGAACGAACCCTGGTCGTTGAGGGTTTCGTAGAGGTACTCGCCGCCCAGCGTCAACACATGCTCGGTGCTGCCCAGGGCGAACGGCAGGTTGACCTCGCTGCTCAGGCGCGTGTTGCGCAGCCGCGACAGCGCCGCGCCGCTGCCGTTGATCGAACCCTCCGGGCCGCCGGCCAGGCCTTCGTTGAGGCGCCAGTTGCGCACGTACTCGTAGGCCAGCACGGTCTTGCTGGTGCCCCAGGCGAAGTCGCCCAGGTGCGTCAGGTCGTAGGTGTTGCGCTGCATCACGTTGGTTTCGTGGCCGTACAGGCTGGAGATCAGCTCGGGATTGCCGCCGCCGTTGCTGTTCATGGTGTCGCCCGCGTAGATATTGCCCTGGCGGCTGTAGCCGGCGCTGGCCTCGAGGCGATGCTCGTCGTTGAGCTTCCAGCTCAAAAGGCCGTTGATGTCCTTGTTGCGCACCCCTTCACGGCCAGCGACCAAGGCACTGTTGGCGTGCTTGGCGTTGATGTCCAGGTCGTCGGCGTCGGTCTTGGCCAGGCCGCCATAGACACGGAACCCGAGGTTGTCGGTCAGCCCACCGCCGAGGTTGAAGTTGGCCCGGCGGCTGGCGCCCTCGGCGCTGTCCTCGGGCATTTGCGTGTACAGGTTGAGGCTGCCCTTGAGCTCCTCGGTGGGGCGCTTGGTGATGATATTGACCACCCCGCCCATGGCGCCGGAGCCGTAGCGCGCCGCCGCCGGACCACGCAGGATCTCGATGCGCTCGACCGCCTCGGCCGGCACCCAGTTGGTTTCACCGCGGGTATCGCGGTCGCCGTTCCAGCCGTAGCGCACGGCATTGCGTGCGCTCGAAGGCTTGCCGTCGATGAGGATCAGGGTGTTTTCCGGGCCCATGCCGCGCAGGTCGATCTGCCGGTTGTTGCCCCGCGCGCCGCTGGCGCTGTTGCCGGTGAGGTTGACCCCAGGCTCGCGGCGGATGATGTCGGAGAGGTCGTTGGCCGGCGGCCGGCGCTGGATGTCCTCGGCGGTGATGATCGACGAACCCAGCGCCTGGCGCGCCTCGCGTTCGGCGGTGACCAAGGTGTCCTCGATCACCAGCGCGCCACCGCGCTTGTCCTCGACCTCCACGGCCGCCAGGGCCAGGGTCGGTGAAGCCAGGGTCATCAGCGCCAGGGCCAGACGGCGAGGTGAGGTGCTCGGTTGCATCGGTACATCTCCTGAAAGCGTGGGCGTATGGCAGGGCTCCGAACCGGCGGGCCCCTCGCCCACCGGTCGCTCAGGCAGGGCCTGGGGAACCGTCAGGGATGGTAAATATAGATATTCTCATATGCATTTAAATCTTATTTACGAAATTTACAGGTTGCGCCCTGCCCGTCTTCAGCGTTTGAGGGTCGCCCGCAACCAGGCCGTCAGCGGCCCGGTCAGCAGGATCGCCGCTGCGCACAGCGCCACGCAGACTGCGGCAAAGCCCAGGGCGCGCACGGGGTGATGGGGGTTGAAGTAGAACAGCACCAGCAGCGCCAGCAGGCCCGTCAACGCCCAACGGATCAGCAGGCGGGGGATCACCACCATCAGCAGGTTGCAGAACACGAAGGTGTAGAACACCAGCATCGTGGCCAGGCCCACGCCGACACCACGAGCCAGTGGTGGGCCGACATGCTGGCGATACAGGTCGAAGCCCAGCGCGAGCAGATAGGGAAACGCCACGCAGGCGAGCGCGTGAAGCAGCAAACGGGAAAACAGCGCCAGCATGCGTCCATGGTCCTTGAACCGGCCATTGATCCCGCATGGCCGTGGGCGGAGGGGGCGCATGCTAAGCATGCGAAACGGCTCTGTGCAACCGGCTGGATGCTCGATGTGGATGGGCAGCTACTGCCTGCCGCTGAGCGCAAATAGAACAACACCGGCGCGGGGCCGGCGTTGGGTGATTAGCGTCAACGCACATCTCGCGCAATCAAGAGAGCGCGCGCTATCATGTCTTGGGTGATATACGGAACAAACCCTAATCTGTCACCCTGCTCGAAGCTGAACTGATAGTGTGCAAGACAGCTAACGTCTCCAGCTATCGCCAACGCGGCCAAGTGCCGCAACGGCATAGCGCCCTTCGAATTTGTTGGCAAAGCTCTATAAGCTGCCAAGCCTTTTTCTATATCTTGAGCAGACGCCCAAGATATAGCACTTCGAGAAAGTCTAACGACATCATCCAGCGAGAAATCGACTATTTTCTCCGGCACGTCATTACTCACAATGATCGGTACATAATCACGGGCCTCACCCAAAACGAATGCAGCTGCCGCCGTAAAACTCCTTGTAGAAACAGATGGCATTAATGAAACCCTAAAATGATCAGAGCGCTTCCCTATAGCCGGAATAATCTGAACCTGGACATCGCCAACGTCCATTAGGCAAAAACAATCCCCAACCTCATCTTTGCCGCATCTCCAGCCAAGCCCCTCTAGAGCTGGCAATATCTCTATTTCCTTCACTACTTAGCACCTGGAAAATTCATGATCTCAACCGGAATTCCATTGGGATAGCCTTGCTCTCTGAGTGGCTTGCCTGGAATAAGACCGAAACGTTCAGCCACCTGCCCTCTAGGAATTGAGCTGCCATCACGAATCTGCGGGGAAATTTCAGACTACCAGATACTTAGATCAGCGTTACCCGTCTTAACCTCAATTATCCTAATCGTTCCATCAGGCGCTTCAGCCACAATATCCGGCCTACAACGCCCCGTACCACAGGATCTACCGAAGGATATTTCCTTGCCACTCACTCGATATCCCTGACTTCATATATTATCAAAACCTCGCCAAGTCGCCCGTGGCGGATCACATCTAAAAACATCACCGCCAGCACTTCTCACCTGACGTATGAGTTCCCCAGAGACATTGCTTGTTCTAGGACTCACAACAAGATTCAAAGGCTGACCAGTGTCGCTTGCAACTTTAACCTGCGCCCGCAACTGGCTAGACATTGAAAGGTTCTGGACATTTTTAACCTCTAACAGACCTCCTACGTTTTCCCCCACAAGTCAGGAATCGTTGTTACTTGCGCACCATTAGGAAGCTAAACAGTTACGGGAGTTGTATTTTTTCACCCCACCCACATGGTCGAATGCATCCACGACTTGTCGCTCAAACGCAGTGCAATTTTGGCGATTGAGGGTAATCTGCGGAACTTCAATTACAACCCCTGCGCCTTTTGCTCCAAGAGATCAGATAAATAAGCACTCAGATTAGGGGCTCGTCTTGGATGAGAAAAAAACCCTCCCGAAACAAAGCTTTGAGCTCAGCACGACGCCTAGAAAAAAGAGGGAAATCGTTCACAACATCTTGAATATTTTCTGTAACTCTTACCAAGTAACCGCTGCCTATTTTTTCAATAGGAAATCCTGCACCTGCAATTCGATCAACGTCAACTGACCCAGCGAATTCTTCACCATAAAATACTGCCCAGCCAATATTCGGTATCGTGCCACGATGTAGAACACCAGAAAGAAAATAGCTCTCCGAAGTCCCAGGCCTTACATTAACGGCTTCACTTTCATGAAAAACATGCATCAGAGCATAGCTTGCTCTCATAGCTAAGCATGTCTCTCGAAAAACACTGAACCAATCGATTTTACTATTAAATTGTGCTTGCACAATAAGTGAACCATCTATTTGCTCGCCCTTCACATTCCTATGAGTATGACTAATCTCCGCATCATACTTTGCTACCTTTTTTCTCTTCCAGCGGAGCCCTATAGGAAACTCCATTTTTGAACCCTGAACCTGCATTGTCGCCATTTGAGCCCAATGTGCCTCACAAGCAGGAACATTTTCAAAGTCAGCAATGCGACTTTCCCATTGAAATAAGCTTTCCGGAATAAGCTTTGAATCCCGTTCTGAAAATGCCGAAAGAACCTGACTCCCAACAATCCAATTTGTAGTATCAAAATTTGTTATTACAGAGATGCGCAGCATAACCCACCAAATAAATTAGAAATCTGACAGCAATTTAGTAGAAGGATCATATCTGTATATACCTCCACCAACCTTACTTGTAACTGCATCTATCCTTGCCTTTAGCGGTGCAGAAATACTCTGTGTCCGTGGACTTACAACCAAATTAAATGGCTGCCCAGTCATTTCGGCTAACTGCAACTGTGCGCGCAACTGGTCAGACATAGATAGATTTTTAACATTTTTGACTTCGAGCAACCCACCAGTATTTCTACCCCACATATCTGGGATTGTTGTTACCTGCTTTCCATTAGGGAGTTGAACAGTTACCAGAGTTGTATTTTTCGTACCCCCCACATGACTGAACGCATCAACTACTTGTTTCTCAAATGCTGAGCCGTTCTGGCGGTTCATCGTGATTTTGGGAGTCTCTAACTTTCCGGCAGCCCCTCCCCCTTTTGCTCCGACACTACCTGCTTTTGAGAACACCCCCGCCATGCTGCCAAGCGTAGCTAGTAAACCTGCATCCTCTACGACTTGCAATCCCGTACGAACCCAGTTCCCATTGGCCAGGTTGACGGCTCGGGTGGCCTCACCCACCGCTTGCCCTATGCCTGCGCTGTCGCCCGCATAGGTGATCGTTGTGACAGCCATATGAGTAGCGACATTCCGCTCGCAAGCAGCGTTGCCTTTACACAGGGGTAACACTTTATCTGTGTAAACTGCCTGTACGAACTCCTCCCAGCCCGCTTGCGCCTCTTTCGTATCCAGGCCACCTTGCCGATAGGAGGTTTCTTTCCACTTGTCATATGTCTTCAGGCAATCTTGCGAGCCACCTGCATCACCACAGGAAGCTTTAAGTTCCTGACTGAACTCGGCTATTTGGTTCTGGCCCAGCTGGTAGCCAAAAATGTTGGCGCCGGTTCCTAAGTGGTTGTTCTCCACCGCATTCTTGCCTGCCCCAGCACCCGCAATAGCATCCGTGCCATTACCGCTCGCAACACCGCCTGCGAAACCAGCCGCCAAGGTCGATAGCGCGGCTATTGTCTGCTTTTGCTCTTCACTCAGGGCACTGGTATCACTGGTGCCGTACAGTTGCTGGGTGATCAATCGGGCAGTCAGCTCACCGCCTGCCGCCCCCGCCGCACCCGCCGCCGCCGAGTTCCCCTGCGCCTGGGCGACAACTGCACCTAGAACCGCATGCGCCATGATCCGTGCAGTTTCATTGTCACCAGCAACCCTCTTTATCACCCCGGCCAGGTATGGCGCCGACGCGCCCGCAAGCGCACCGCCGATGTTGCCCCCGGCAAGGCCCTGTAGCGCCGCTGTGACCGCCTGAGTCGCCTTCTGATAATCGCTTCCGGTACCGTACTTACCCATGATCCTCTGGTAAGCATCGGTACCCGCCAGCTTTCTCTGGTACTCCTGTAGCGCCTCTTGGCTCGCGCCTTTCCCCGGCTCCTCGACTCCACGCGCCTTCAGCTCGGCACGGCCTTCCTCCTTGGCCTTGAGCTGGCCCTGGGTGCGCACGATGTCCGACACCTGGTTGCCGATATCGGCGATCAACTGCACCTGCTGCAGACGCCGCTGCTCTTTCTCTTTGTCGAAGATCGGGCTGATGCTGTCGTTGGCATGCTCGACGTCACGGCTCAGGGTCGCGACGTCCTGCTTCTGCTGGTCTGGATCGCGGATCTGCAGGGTGCCGTCGGACACCGCCGACGAAGTGGTGCCGCTGGCGCTGCCACTGTGGTTGAAGGCGATCAGCGTGCCGGTCGGCATGTTGCTGGTGAAACCGCTCGAGCCGCTGTTGCCACCGCTGATGCTGGCGCTGGCCATCTCGCTCTTGAACTCGGCCTTGTTCTTGATATCGCTCCAGCCCAGGGTGCCGGTGCTCAGGCGGTTCTTGTCGGCTTCGGCGGTGCTGGCGATGACGCTGCCGTCGAGCTGGGTGTGCTTGCCCACCTCGACCTGGTAACCGCCCTTGCCGGCAAACAGCCCGGTCTGCTCCTGCACGCTCTTGTAGGTGGAGTCGAGCTTGCTCTGGCTGACGCTGAGGTTGCCGCTGGCTCCGCCGGCGCCAATGATGGTAACGCTCGCGCCGCCGCTGACGTTGCGCTGCTTGGACTTGTAGTCGTCAGTGTCCTGCAGGCTCTGCAGCGTCAGATCGCGCCCCACATCGGCGACCACCTTGTCGCCGTTGACCTGCGCCCCCTTGAGCGTGGTATCCCGCCCGCTGAGCAAGCTGGCCTGGTGACCGGCATCCAGGGTGGTTTCGCTCCAGGTGGTGCCGTTGCCCTTCTCCTTGCCGCTGCCTTTGTTGGCATTGGCGAAGATGCTCAGGCCACCGCCGTTCGGGCCGACACCGATACTGGCGCCGATGGCGCCGCCACTGCTGCTGTTCTTGCCGTCAAGCTTCTGCGTGTTGGCCGCGGCCTCCAGCAAGATGTCGCGCTCGGCCTCCAGCGACAGGTCGTTGCCAGCCTTGAGCTTGCTGCCCTGCACATGGATATCGCCGCCCGTGGCGTCTGCCTGGTTGCCTTTGGCGACGATGGTCAGGTCGTTGCCGCTGGTCAGGCTGCTGCCCTGGCTGACGGTCTGCTCCTGGGTCTGGCGCGAGCTGGACTTCTGCCCGCCGAGCGAGATGGAGACGCCAACGAACTGGCCGGCGTTCTCCGAGGTCATGCCGCCATTTTCCTGCGCGGCCTGCCAGGCCTGGATGCCGGTCAGGCCGGCCTTGATGCCTTGCAGGGCCGAGAGCCGGCTGTCTTCTTCCTGGGTGGCCTGCTTGGTGGTCTGGTAGGCGGCGTCCACGGCGCTGCCGACCGTGCCGGACAAGGCCAGGGTCAGGCCGCTGCTCTTGCTCTTGGACGTCTGCTCGCTGGTATTGTGGTGTTCGGCCGCGACGATCTCGACGTTCTGCCCGACCAGGGTGATGTCCTTGCCGGCGATGACCTCGGAGCCTTTGATGCCCAGGTCCTTGCCGGCCTCGATGGACACGCTGCCGAGCACGCTGCCGACGGTGCTGGCCTTGCCGCTCTCGGTCTTGCTGGTGGAGGTGTTCTCCAGGCTGGTCGAGCCGAGGGTGAAGCCGATGCCGCCACTGCTGAGCAGGCCGGACTTTTTCTTCGAAGTCGACTGGCTCTGCTCGAAGGTTTGCGTGGCGCTCTCGATCTGCACGTTGCCACCCGCCACCAGGCGCGTGTCGTGGGTCGACACGATGCTGCTGGCCGAGACGCCGATATCCTGCCCGGCGCGGATCGCCACCGTGTCGCCGCTGACCGACGAGCCTTCCTGGGTGACCGCATTGCTGCTGTCGATGCGGGTTTTCTGGCTGCTCGAAAGTCCGGAGCGGCTGGTCTTGGTCTTGCGGTAGTAGCTGTAGTCGCTGTTTTCCTCGGCGACCAGGTTCACGTCACCGCCGGCATACAGATACGCCTCATTGCCCGCGGTCACCCGGCTGGCGCTCAGGCTCAGGTCATCGCCGGCCTTGAGCGTCACGTTGCCGCCGGCCAGCACGGTGCTGGCCACTTGCTGGACATGATCTTCCTGGCTGGTGACCTTCCTGGTCTTGCTCGCCGAATGCTGCTCGTTGGCGGCGGACACCAGGCTCAGGTCCCCGGTCGCGGTCATCGCTACATCGCGCTTGGCCTCGATGGCACTGGCGACCGCGGTGATATCGCGCCCGGCACTGACGGCCAGGTCACGTCCGGTCTTGAGGCTCGCGCCGTTCTGGGTCACGCTCAGGCCGTTGGAGCGCACGCCCTGGTCGTTGCTGACCACTTGCTCGACCGCGGTCAACCTGACATCGCGCCCGGCCTTGAGGCTAGTGTCGGCGCCACTTTCGAGCACGCCGCCACGATTGACCAGGTCGCGCCCGGCATTGATCGCCAGGTTGTTGGCCGCCTCGACCCGGGCTGCGTTGTCGACGAAGTCGCGCCGCTGGGCATAGCTGCCGTTGCTGCTCTGGTGCGAAGTCAGCGTGCGTTCGTTGATCACATCCTGGGTGGCAGTGAGGCTCACGTCACGCCCGGCGATGATGCCGCCGGCCTTGTTCACCAGGTTGTTGCCCGCCAGCAGGTCAAGGCGGTTGCCGGCCTGGACCAGGCCACTGTTGACCAGGTTGTTGCCAGCCTGGGCCGAGAGGTTGTTGCTCGCGCGCAGGGTACCGACGTTGTCGAGGTTCTGCCCGGCGATCAGGTTGACGTCGCTGCCGGCGATCAACGCGCCGTTGGGCGCCAGGCGGTCGTTGGAGTGGGCCAGGTAGAGCACCGGCACCAGCACCTGCTCGCCATTCACCTCGGCGTTTTCCAGCCAGACGATGTCGTGGGTCAGGGCCGCCACCTGCTCGGCGGTCAGGCTGACGCCCACCGCCAGGTTGAGCTGCTGCTTGCTCTGGATGGCGTTGTCCATCAGGTACTTGAACAGCTTCTCGTCGGTGTCCTGGCCGCCAATGAAGCGCTGGCCGGTGCGCGCGACCACGGCCTGCTGCACCAGCTTCTGCTCGTAGAAACCGTCGCCCAGGCGCTTGGCGCTCAGGTCGGGGTCGTAGCCGAGCTTGCCCAGCAGGTAGTCCGAACTCATGAACTGCTTGAGGTCGGTGAGTACCGGGTTGGTTTCGATCAGGTACTTGTGCGGGTTGCTGCGCACGCTGCTGTCGGGCAGGCCCTGCACCCGGTCGATGCTGATCGGCGCCGGGGCCTGGCCGGCCAGGGTCGACGCCTGGCTGATGGCGTCATCTACCGACGATCGCCCCGGCAACAGCGGGCCGTTGCCGCTGCCAGGCAAGGCGGTGTCGAGGGCGCTGGCCTCGCCGATGCTGCCCACCGGGACGCGGTTGGCGGTGCTCAGTTCGGTACGACGCGCGGCCGCCTGGGCGGCGTCGGCCAGGTTGATATCGCGGGCCTGCGCCAGCGGCAGCGGTTGCTGGCGTTGCACCGCGCTCAGGCTGGCGCCGCCCAGGGTCCAGGTTTGCGGGCCGCTGTTGGCCGGCACGCTGCCTGCGTCGCTGCTCAGGCGGAACAAGCCATGCTGGCCGCTCGGCAGGCTGAAGCCGGGCAGCGCCAGCGGATTGACCTGCTGCTGGGCCAGGTCTGGCGGCAACTGCTGGTTGAGGTTGATCCGGGTGGAGAACGCCGTGCCCGGCGCCGAGGTGTCGGTGCGCGCGCCGCTGCCGATGTAGTCGTAGCCCGGACGTACCACGCTGTTGCTGATGTTGTTGCCGGCCGTGATGCTCACCGCGCCGCCGGCCTGCATCACCCCGGCGTAGCTCTGGTCGCCGCCTGCGAGCTTGCGGCTGCTGCCCAGCGATACCAGCTCCGCTTCGGTCATGCCGATGAAGCCGGCCAGGGCGCCTTGCAGGCCGCCCAGGTCGTTGGGGTTGTAGCCCGCGCTCTCGTACCAGTACTTGCTGGTAACCGAGTTGGCGACGCTGTACCAGCCGCCGGCGTTCTTGGTGCGCGCCGAGCGGAAGATACGGGTGGTCTCGGTCTCGCCGGTCTCCACGCCGCTGTTGGTGAGGTTGTTCACCGACGCCACCAGGCTGCCGGCGGCAGCGATGGTGCTGCTGCTGTTGAGCAGGTCGCCGCCGCGGATCGTGAGGTTGGCGCCCGTGGTGATGCTCGACGCGGCGCTGGCCTCGGTGACATCGAACTTGTCGCGCTGGACGATTTCCCAGACATGGTTGCGCTTGCCGCCGCAGTCGCCGGCGTTGTAGCCCTCGATACAGGCGACTTCGCCGATGCGGGCGGTGTACACGCCCTTGTTGTCGGTCTTGAGCACCGCGCGCACGTTCTCGATGGTGCTGGCGGCCAGGCTCATCGAGCCATCGCTTTGCAGCGAGCCCGAGCTGTTGACGATGCGGCTGGCCAAGCTGCCCTGGCCGTCGCGGTCGATGGTCAGGCTGCCGAGGCTGTACACATCGGCGTAACTGTTGTTCAGGCTGTCGACGCGCAGGCCCATGTCGGCACCGCTGAACAGCAGGCCATGGTCGTTGACCAGGGCGCCGGTGGTCAGGGTCATGTTCTGCGCCGCGCCCAGGGTGCCGGTGTTGTTGACGGCGCCGGCGCCAAGGCTGAGGCCGGCCGCGGAGGTCAGGCGCCCGGCGTTGTTCAGTTGCCCGGCAACCGAGACGCTGGTCGCGCCGCCGCCGGCGATGCTGCCGGTGCCGCCAAGGTTGAGCTGCCCGGCGCCAAGGCCGAGGTCGCCACGGCTGCTCAGGCGGCCGCTGCCTGTATAGGTGCCGCCCAGATTCAGGCTGAGGCTGCCGTCACTGGCGATCAGGCCATCGTTGCTCCAGTTGCCACCGCTGCCGACCAGCGCTTGGCTGGCCAGTAGCTGGCCGCTGGCGGTCTGGCTGAAATCGCCGACATTGACCGTCAGGCGCCCGGCCTGGATGACGTTGCTGTTGCGCCAGCTGCCAGCGTTGAGGGTCAGGCCGCCACGGGTGACGATGCTGCCGCCGGCACCGGTGACATGGGCGGTGGCGATATCGAAGGTGCCGTTGCCCACGTGCAGCAGGCTGCCGCCGCCGTTGAGGAAGCTGCCGACGCCCAGGCTGAGGTCGGTGTTGGCGGTTTCTAGGGTGCCGTTGCGGTTGTCGAACTGGCCGCCGATCTGCAGGCGAGTGGCGCCGCTGTTGCCCAGGGCGCGCAGTTGGCCGGCCTGGTTGTCGAGGCTGGCGGCCTTGATCGCCAGGGTGCTGTCGCTTTCGATGATGCCCGAGCGGTTGTTCAGCGCACCGCTGAGGTCGAGGTCGATGCGCTGGCCGCCGATCTGGCCGTGGTTGTCGCCACTGTTGTCGAAATTGCCGCCGCTGACCTGCACCAGGCCCTTGGCGTACAAGCCGCCGTTACGGTTGTCGAAGTCGGCGGTGGTGATTTTGGCGTCGCCGCCCTGGGCGGAAATACGCCCGCCATAGTTATCGATGCCACCCAGGGCCTTGAGGGTCAGGAACTGGCCCTGGGTCACGCCGCCCTGGCGGTTGTTGTTCAGGTCATAGCCGTTGCGCAGCACGCCGCGCAGGTCGGCGCTCACGCCACCCTTGAGGCTGGCCAGCACACCGCCACGGTTGTCCAGTTGGCCGGCGCTGACGTCGAGGTTGCCACTGTCGGCGAGAATCCGCCCGCCCTGGTTGTCGATATCGCCGGTCACCAGTTGCAGGGCGCCCTGCCCTTGCAGCGTGCCCTTGGCGTTGCTCAGGCTGGCGGCGTGTACCTCGAGGTCGCCGCCCTGGCTGTAGATCAGGCCGTCGGCGTCGTTCTGCACGGCGCCGGCCACGCTCAGGGTCAAGGCCTGGCTGGACGCCAGCGTGCCACGGTTGCGGTTGTCGAGGCTGCCGGCCAGCAGGCTCAGCAGGCCCTGGCTGACGATTTGCCCGCCCTGGTTGCCGACCTGGGTGGCACGCTCGATGCGCAGCGGGCCGGCGCTGGCCAGCTTGCCTTGGGTATTGGTCAAGGCGCCGAGCAGGTCGAGGCTGACCGCGCCATTACCGACCAGGGTGCCGCCGCTGTTGTCCAGGGTGGTGGCGTTGAGCGTCAGGGCCTGCTGGGCGTTGATAGCACCGGCGACGTTGCCCAAGGTCATGGCCTTGAGGGTCAGGGCCGCGCCGCTGTCGATCAGGCCGCCCTGGCCGTTGTCGAGCCGGCCGGTGATATCCAGGTGTTGATTGGCGCCGCTGGAGAGGATGCCCTTGGCGCTGTTGTCCAGGTTGACGGCCTTGACCGTCAGCGCCTGCTGGCTGACCAAGGCGCCACCACCGCTGTTGAGCAGGTCGCCGCCGACCTGCGCCTGCAACGCGCCACTGCGGCTGGACAAGGTGCCCAGGTTGCGGTTGTCGAGGCTGTCGACAGTGACGTTCAGCCCCTGCCAGCCCGAGACCAGGCCGGCCTGGTTGAGCAGGCGCTGGGCGTTGAGTGTGAGTTGGGCGCTGCTGATCAACTTGCCGGCGCTGTTGTCCAGGTTGCGAGCCTCGAGCACCAGGCCTTGCTGGGTGGACAACTCGCCGCCCTGGTTGCTCAGGTCGCGCAGATGCGTGAGGGTCAACACGCCCTCAGTCTTGATCAGGCCGCCGTCGTTGTTCAGGTCACCCGTGGCGCTGCCCAGGTCGATGGCGATGGCGCTGCCGAGCAGCGCCCCGCCCTGGTTGTCGAGCGCACGGCTGCTGATCGCCAACTTGTCCACTGCGCTGATCAGCCCTTGCTGGCCGTTGTTCAGGCCATCGGCCAGTTGCAGGCGCAGATCGCCGCGACTGGCCAGGGTACCGCCGCGGTTATCCAGGCTGGCGGCCTGGGCATCGACGCTCGCTGCCGCCACCAGGCCCTTGATGTTGTTCAGGGCCTGGTCGATGCGCAGGGTCAGCGCCTGGTTGCCCAGCAACTTGCCAGCGTTGTTGTCCAGGCTACGGGCAGCCAGGGTGAAAGCCTGGGCCGAGGATATCTCGCCACCTTGGTTGTCGACCCCATCGAGCTGCTTGAGCACCAGCAGCGGCGCGTTGATCAGGCCCCGGCGGTTGTCCAGCAGGCCGTGGTTGAGGTCCAAGGTCAGGGCGCTATGGCTGAACAGCTGGCCGCCCTGCTGATCCAGGCCGCTGACACTGACACTCACCGCGCCGTTGCTGCCGAGGCGGCCGCCATCGCGGTTGGTCAATTGGCCGCTGACCAGCGTCAGGCTGGCGGCGCTGTCCAGGCGCCCCTTGCGGCTGTTGTCCAGGCTGCTGGTGGTGACGGTGGCCGCGCCCTTGGCGCTGATGATGCCCTGGTCGCTGTTGTCGAGGTGGCCGCCTTTGAGCAGCAGCGTGCCATCGGTGAGCAGTTCGCCGCCCTGGTTGAGGATCTCGTCCCTATGTTCGAGGCTCAACGCGCCGCCGCTGGAAATACCGCCGGCACGGTTGTCGAGGCTGGCACTGGCCAGGCCCAGGGTACCTTCGGCGTCGATCTGGCCATCGCGGTTATCCAGCTTGCCGCTCAGGCTCGCGGCCAGCGCTTGCTGGCTGCGCAGCAGGCCGCCAGTGTTGTCCAGGCTGGCGCCGCTCAGGGTCAGGCCGGCCTTGCCTGAAAGCAGGCCCTTGTTGCGGTTGATCAGCTCGGCCACGGTCAGTTGCAACTGGCCCTCGGCCAGGACCTTGCCAGCGTCGCTGTTGTCCAGGCGTGCGCCAACCAGGGTCACGTCGACCTTGCCCGATAGCTCGCCGCCACGGTTGTCCACCTTGGCCACTTGCAGGCCCAGGCTCTGGGTCGCCGCCACCTGGCCGCCCTGACGGTTGTCGAGCACCTCGCCACTGAGTTGCAGGTCTTCCCCGGCCAGCAGTTGGCCGGCCTGGTTGTCGAGGTTGCCAACCTTGGCCTGCAGTGCGCGCTTGCCGGACACCAGCCCTTGCTGGTTGGTCAGCGTGCCAGCCTGCAGGTCCAGGCGTTGGTCGGCGATCAGCGTGCCGTCCTGGTTGTTCAACACGCTGTCGATCACCAGGTTCTGCGTGCCCCGGCTGCTGATCAGCCCCTGGCTGTTGTCCAGGCTGTGGCTGCGCAGGTCCAGGCCATTGGCCGAAACCAGGCCGTCGAGGTTGTTCAACACCTGCTCGATGCGCAAGGTCAGGCTTTGCTGGCCGATCAGCTTGCCGTGGCTGTTGTCCAGGCTGCGGGCCGCCAGGGTGAAGGCCTGGGCGCTGGAAATCTCGCCGCTCTGGTTATCGACCTCGGCCAGTTGCTTGAGCACCAGCAGCGGCGCGTTGATCAACCCTTTGTGGTTGCGCAGGCGCCCCTGGTTCAGGTCGAGGGTCAGGGCGCTCTTGCTGAACAACTCGCCACCGTCCTGGGCCAGGCCGCTGACGCTGGCGACCAAGGCTTTTTCGCTGGCGATGCGGCTGCCCTGGCCATTGTTGAGCTGGCCGGTGGTCAGGTCGAGGCGATCGCCACTGACCAACCGCGCACCGGCGCCGTTGTCGAAGGTGCCGGTGTCGACCTTGACCGCGCCCTGGCCGCTGAGCAGGCCGGCCTCACTGTTGTCCAGTGTCTGGCTGGCGAGGGTCAGGCTGGCGTCGCCGATGATCGAGCCGTTGCGGTTGAGCAACGCGCCCTGGCTGGTCACGGCCAGGGCATCGACACTCGACAGCTTGCCGGTGCTGTTGTCCAGGCGGCCAACGTTGGCGCTCAGGCGACCGTCGGCGCTGATCACGCCGAGCAGGTTGTCCAGGTCGGCGTCCAGGCGGATGTCCAGGGCCTGGCGGGTAACCAGGCGGCCTTGGCCGTTGTCCAGGCGCTGGCCGACGATTTTCACCGTGGCCTTGCCAGACAGCAGGCCCTGATTGCGATTGAGCAGTTCGCCCACCTTCAGCTCGAGGTCGCCACCGGCGAGCAGCTTGCCGCTGTCACTGTTGTCGAGCTTGGCGCCCTTGACCGTCAGCCCGGTCTGGCTCGACAGCTCGCCGCCACGGTTGTCGACCTCGGCCACCTCCAGCTTTAGCGCCTGCTTGCTGCCGAGCTTGCCGCTGTTGCCGTTGTCCAGGCGGGTGCCGCTCACGCTCAGATCGCCATCGGCGGCCATGACGCCCTTATGGTTGGTAACCTCGGTCACCTGGGCCACCAGCGCGCGCTGGCTGGAAATGCGCCCGCCGCTGTTGTCCAGGCTGGCGCCCTGCAGGCGCACCGGGCCTGCGGCAATCAGCAGGCCGCCACGGTTGTCCAGCCGGGTGCCGTTGTAGGTCAGCGCCGCCAGGCTGTTGAGCAACCCTTGCTGGCGGTTGTCCAACTGGTCGACGTTGAGCACGGCCTGTTGGTCGGCGCGCAGCTTGCCGGCGCGGTTGTCCAGGCTGGCGGCGCGCAGGTCGATGGCGCCTTTGACGATGATCTCGCCCTGCTGGTTGTCCAGCAGGCCTTCGATGCGGGCATTCAAGGCCGCGTCGCCGACCAGCTTGCCGGCCTCGCGGTTGTCCAGGCTGGCCGCCTCGAGGTCGATCTTGCCGGCGGAGCCGAGCAGGCCGTCGCGGTTGTCCAGAGCGCCGCCGAGGGCCAGATTCAAGGCACCGTCGCCACTGACCTGGCCGTTGCGGTTGTCCAGGCTGGCGCCCGTGAGGGTGGTGCTGCCAGCGCTGGAGATCTCGCCGTCCTGGTTGTCGCTGGCACCGGCCAGGGTCAGGGCCAGGTCGGCGCGGCTGGTGACGATGCCGTCATGGTTGCCCAGGCTGGCCGCGTGCACGCTGATGCCGCTGGCCGAAACCAGGCCGCCGACGTTGTTCAGCGCCTCGTCCAGACGCACGCTCAGGCCCTGGTTGCCCAGCAGCTTGCCCAGGCTGTTGTCGAGGTTGCGCGCCACCAGCGCGAAGGCCTCGGCGCTGGAGATCTCGCCCTGGTGGTTGTCGACGCTGTCGAGGTTGTTCAGGATCAGGCGCGGGGCATTTATCAAGCCACCGCGGTTGTTCAGGTGGCCTTTGTCGAGGTCCAGGCGCAGCTCGCCGAGGCTGGTCAGGCGGCCGCCATCATGCTGGTCGAGCCCGCGCACATTGGCGCTCAACGCCTGGTTGCTGGCGATGCGCCCGGCGGCGCTGTTGTTCACCTGCCCGGCCTTGAGCGCGAGGGTCTGCACGCTGGTGAGCTGGCCACCGCGGTTGTCCACCGCGGCGCTGGCGGTCAGGCCCAGGTGCTGGCCGGCGTTCAAGGTGCCGGCGAGGTTGTCCAGCGTCTCGACCTGCGCGCTCAGGCGGCCCTGGCTGAGCACCTCACCGGCGTTGTTGTCGAGGTGTCCGGCGCGCGCCTCGATGGCCTGGTCGGCCTTGATCAAGCCGCCCTGACCGTTCAACAGCCGGCCAGCTTGCAGGTTGGCCTGGCCAGCGCTGAGCAGGCGACCCTTGTCGTGGTTGTCGAGGGTCTCGGCGCTGGCGCTCAGCTGGCGTTGGCCGCTCAGGGTACCGCCCTGGTTGCTCAGGGTCTGCACGGCACTGGCGCTGAGGTCGCGGCTGGCCACCACGCTCTGGCCGCGGTTGTCGATGTGCTGCGCGTTCAGGCGCACGTCGCCGCTGGCGTTGCGGCTGTTGTCGGCATTGACCCCGGCTTCGATGATGGCGTGGTTGGTCAGGCGGCCACCGCTGTCGAGGTCGATGCGCTGGCCGGCAACCAGGTTGTTGCGGTTGTCCAGGTCGCCCTGGGTCTTGACCTTCAGCTCGCGGCCGGCATACACCGCGCCCTGGGTCTCGAGCTGGCCGGCGTTGATCACCACCGAGCCCTGGTCGGCCGTCACTTGGGCCATGCGCAGTTGGCCGTTGGCGTCGAGCTGGATGTCGCCACCGCTGGCGATCAGCTTGCCGTCGAGCTTCACCCCGACCCCGGCCTCGGTGCCGACCAGGGTGATGGCGCCGGCGTACATGCCGCCCAGGGCCGACGAGTCGATGGCCAGTTGCGGCGCATCCGCCGGGTTGGCGGCGCGCGCGCTGGCCTTGAGGGTGCGCGCATCGACGTCGTTGGCGCCAGCGACCACCGCCAGTTGCCGGGCCTGGATCTGCGCATTGATCTTGGCGCTGCGGGTAATGATCTCGAACTGGTCGACATTGCTGGCGTTGAGCCCCACGCCCTCGATGGCGACACTGCCCTGCTCCACCTGGTAACGCTGCAGTTGGCCGTTCTCCACCACCGGCTTGCCGGTGGTCAGGGTGGCCCGGGGGGTGTTGATGAAGCCGCAGCCGTTGCAGGTAACACCATAGGGGTTGGCGACGATGACATGCGCCGCTTGCCCCGCCACTTCGGTGTAGCCCTTGAGCTGGCTGGGGTTGGCGCCGTTGACCTCGTTGAGGATCACGCTGGCCGAACGCCCGCCCAGATTGCTGTTGCCCAGGATGATCCCGCCCAGCTGGGTGGACTGGGTACGGTTGGTGGCGTTGTTGAGGATTACCCCCTGCTGGCCGACGTTGTAGTCGCTGAAGGTGTTGTGCGAGAGGCCCGCGCCGCTGGGCGCGGCGATGTTGACGATGGGCACGCCGTTGCCAGCCTGGCCGAGGCTGGTGGCGCTACCGTTGACCGCGATGCCGTCGGCCATGGCCACCAGCGGCTGCCAGAACATCATGTTGGCCAGCATGAATGCCAGGCCACGCTTGGACAGCCCCCAGAAAGTGTCACGGGTTTGCAGGGCAGCCGAAGGCTGGCGGAGCAGGAACGCGAACTGACGAACATCCATGTTGGGCATCTCGGGTAACAAGCGGGGTTAAAGGAAAAGGTCCAGGCGCAAGTAGACGGGCGCCTCGCGCTCGAGCAGCCCGTCCGGGCGTTCGAGGGAATGGGCGAAGGTCACGCTGGCTGACAGGTTGCGACCACGGGCGAACAGCTCGAGCGAATCGCTGGACACCCGGCCATGCTGGGCGCCGCTGTAGCGGTCATGGCTGATCGCGCCGACGTCGTAGCCCAGGCCCAGGCCGTACTCGGCCAGCACCGGGCGCAGCCAGTCCCAGCCCACCTGGCGGCTCCAGCGCAGGTCGTTGCGCCAGTAGTAGCCGCTGTCGCCGTTCAGGCTCTGGTCCTTGTAGCCACGCACCGAGGACTGGCTGCCCAGGCTCATGCGCTGGGGGCTGAACAAGCGATCCTCGCTGCGCTGACCAGTGACCAGACTGCTGAACACCAGCGACTCGCCCAGCACCTTGAACGGCTGCAGGTAGCTGGCGGTGGCGCTGTACTTGCGATATCGAGCGCTGGGCAGGCGGTTGCCGTTGTTATCACGCTCGCGCTCACGCTGGGCGTCGAAGGCGCCGATGCCTTCTTGCAGGCCCAGGTCGATGTTGAGAAAGGCGCCGCCAATGCGCCGACCATGATTGATGCCGAACTGCGCTTCGCTGAGGCGATGGCTGCTGTTGGCCAGGCGGCTGTCTTCGATGTAGTTGTTGGTGCGCAGGTAGCTCAGGCCGCTGTTGAGCGAGGTCTTGCTCAGCGAGTCGCGGTGGATCACCCGCTCGAGGCGCAACTGGTGGTTCTGGCTGTCGCCGGACTGCTTGAAGTTGTAGTTGGCCGCCTCACCCAGGGCGCGGTACTCGCTCTGGCTGTAGCTGTAGCTGAGGTTCCACCAGCCGAACGGCAGGTTGTAGTAGAACGCGGCGTTGCGCGAGGTCTTCTGGTGGTCGCTGATGGCATCATGGCCACCGCGCAGCACCAACTGGTCGGCCAGGCCCAGCGGGCTGTCCCACTCGAAGCTGCTGCCCCACTGCTGCTCGCCGGTGCTCTTCTGCCCATCGTTGCTGCGCGACAGGCCGACCCGCCAGGGTTTTTGCGGGGTGTTGGCGACCTGTACCTCGCTGCCGCCGACGGCCTGGCCGGGGGTCAATTGCATGCGGGCCTGGTTGGACGCCAGGCGATTGAGCTGGTCGACCATCTGTTCGATTTCACGCAGGTTGAGCAGGTCGCCGGCTTGGCCGGGAAACGCCATGTCCAACTCGCGGGCGCTGAGCTTGCTGCCCTCGACGGCCTTGAGCCCTTCGAGACGACCCTCGACCACCAGCACCTGCAGGTGACCGGACGACAGGTCCTGCTGTGGCAGGTAGGCGCGGCTGGTGACCAGGCCCTTGGCGATATAGCGGTCGGTGATGGCCTTGAGCAGCTCGTTGAGCTGGGCGACGCCCAGGCATTGGCCGACATAGGGTGCCAACAGGCTGTCGCGCTCGCTGGCCGACAGGGCGTCGGCGCCCTTGAGCTCGATGGTCTTGATCGCAAAGCAACGGTTCTGGCTCGGCGCCGTGGGCGTCGCCGGCGCGGTCCGCTCGCCGGGCAGATCCTTGAGCTCCTCGAGACGCCGTTGCTGTTCTTCAAGCAAGCGGTTCTGGCGATCGCGGATCAGCTCCTGGTCCCCCGGCAGGATTGGCGAGGCGGCCATGGCCGGGTTCAGGGTGACGGCCAGGCAAAGGCCAGCCAAGGCAGCGCACCACCGTGCGCCGTGGGCAAAAAGCTCCATGTTCGTTCCTTCGAAGCAATGAACTGCCGGTGCGAAAGGCGCGATACTATTTAGCCATTAACGCCTGCGTCAATGAACGAACGGCCAGTAAAAATGAAAGTTTTCAGGGGCCGTTCACCCTGCCTGTTCCATCTGATTAATTATTCTTTGTTAATCAGTGAGTTCCGAAAAACAGAACAATATCTGTATTTTTTGTACGCAAAAAAATATGTGGCGGTATATGGACGTCTGATGAATTGAAGGGGCTGGTGGGGCGTTTCAAGTCCTGACGATTGGCTTGCGCCTTACGCAATCCTGTAGGAGCCGCCTGGCTCGCGGGCGACATCGGCTACAGTGAAGGCGACGCCATCCTCGAGAGCAGCATGCCCGACCATCACCCCATCCCCCGCAGCGTCTGGGCCCTGGGCTGGGTCTCGATGCTCATGGATATCTCCTCGGAGATGATCCACGCCCTGCTGCCCCTGTACATGGTCACCGTGCTCGGCACCTCGGTGCTCGCGGTAGGCCTGATCGAAGGCATCGCCGAAGCCACGGCGTCGCTCACCAAGGTGTTTTCCGGCACCCTCAGCGACCGTCTGGGCAAACGCAAGCTGCTCACGGTGATCGGCTATGGCCTGGCCGCCGTGAGCAAACCGGTATTCCCGCTGGCCTCTGGGCTGGAATGGCTGAGCGCCGCGCGCTTCGTCGACCGTATCGGCAAGGGCATCCGCGGCGCACCGCGGGATGCGCTGATCGCCGACCATGCCCCGACGCACCTGCGCGGCACGGCGTTCGGGGTGTTCAACTTGCTGACCGGGGTGGCGCTGCTGCTGGCCAGCGTGCTGGCCGGCGGGCTGTGGGACTGGCTGGGCTACCAGGCGACCTTCATGATGGGCAGCGTGTTCGCCTTGGTCACGCTGGCAGGGCTATGGCTGACTCCCGTTCGGACACCCCTGTGAATCATAAGAGCGCGCGATGCCTGGCACCGGCGACGCCGATGTTCGCCAGCAAGGCTGGCTCCTATAGCATTTAAGGCCTGTTCCGGTCTTGCTGGGAACCAGGCATCGCGGGGAATCAAGCTGGTGCTTGAACCCCTTGTGTTTGCAACAACGCCCAGCCCCCCTGCCCGTCCACCTCCAGCCGATGGGAATGAAACCCCGCCAGCGTACTGCGGTGCCCGACGCTGACCAGCAGGCTGTCCGCCATCTCGCGGCGCAACAGCCCATACAACGCATGCTCCAGCCCTTCGTCCATGGCCGAGGTGGATTCGTCGAGAAACACCACCTGCGGCCGGTTGAACAGCACCCGGGCAAAAGCCAAGCGCTGTTGCTCGCCGATCGACAGGATGCGCGACCAGTCGCGCTGCTCGCCGAGGCGCTCGACCAGGTGCGCCAGGTTGACCTGCTGCAAAGCTTGCTGCATGCGCGCATCGTCCGTCGGCAGGCCAGCGGCCGGATAGGCGATGGCAGTGCGCAGGTCGCCCAGGGGCAGGTACGGGCGCTGGGCGAGGAACAACGATTGCTGGCCCAAGGGTCGGCGCACTTCACCCTGGGCATAAGGCCAGAGCCCGGCCAGGGCGCGCAGCAAGGTGGTCTTGCCGCTGCCCGAGGGGCCCTTGATCAGCAGCGCCTGGCCGGCCTGCAGGTTCAGGCGCAGGTCTGCGATCAGCGCGTGTCCATCTGGACGCAGCACCTGCAACCCCAGGATATCCAGGGCGTGGGCCTGCTCGACGGTGGTCACGCGAGGCAAGGCGCTGGCCTGCTGGTTGGCATCGAGAAAGCCGGTCAGACGGTCGAGGGTAGCGCGGTACTTGGCGAAGGTGTCGTACGACTCACGGAAGAACGACAGCGAGTCCTGCACCTGGCCGAAGGCCTGGGCGGTCTGCATCACATCGCCCAGCTTGATCGCGCCGCTGAAGAAGCGTGGCGCCTGGAGAATGAACGGGAACACCACGGCGACCTGGCTGACCCCCAGGTTGAAACCGCTGAACTTGAGGTTTCTGAACACCAGCGCCCAGGCATTGCCGATCAAGGTGAAGAAACGGCCCAGCAAGGTGCCCCGCTCCACCTGCGCGCCCTGGTAGAAGGCGATGTTCTCGGCATTTTCGCGCAGGCGCATCAGCGCGTAGCGGAAGTTGGCGGTGAACTGCTCGTTGAGGAAATTCAGGCGAATCAACGGCTGGCCGAGGCGGAAGGCGATCCAGGTGGCGATCAGCACATAGACGTACACCGCGAACACCATCGCCCGCGGCACCTCGATGGCGGCCACCGTCAGCGGCGCCGACAGCCCCCAGAGAATGCCGGTGAAGGCCACCAGCGACACCAGCGCGCTGACAGCCCCCAGCGCCAACGACACGGAGCCGGTGACGAAGGCGTTCACATCCAGCTCGATACGCTGGTCGGGGTTGTCCACCGGCTCTGCGAGAAACTGCCCACGGTAGTAGGCATCACCCTGCATCCAGTCGGCGGTCAGACGCTCGGTGAGCCACACCCGCCAGCGAATGGTGAATGCCTGGGTGACGTAGAAGGTGAACAGCGAACGCAGCACATGGATGCTCGCCAGCACCGCGAACACGCCGAGCAGGTACCAGAACGCGGTCTGGTCCAGAGCCTGCAGGGCACTGTAGAAGCCGTTGTACCAGAACGAGAACAGCACGTTCAGGCGTACCGCGAACAGTGTCAGCACCAGCAGCAAGGCGAAGGCCAGCAGTGGCCGCCAACTGCGCCGCCAGCTGAAATAGGGCCCGGCCAACTGCCAGAACTGGGCGCCCCAGCGGGTATGGCGCACTGCCAGCAGCGCGCAGACAGTGAAGCAGACGAGGGTGATCGATGAGGCGATTGCCAGCCAGCGCAGGCTCTCTTGCAAGGCCTGGTGCCAGTTCATGTCCATGGTGGGCTTCCGTGACGGTGTTTTTGCGAGCGTAGCACCGGCCCTGGGGCAAGCCGGCAAAGATGACGGACTTTTCATCTTGCCTCGCCAGGCAGGGCCTGGGCGTCGATAATCGCCGGATCACCGTTATCCGGGATAACGCCATGCACAGCCGTTGCGCCACGGCCAGGACCATGCCGCCCTGGTCGCGCTGGACAGCCTCGCGCGCCTGCCAGTGTTCGCCGGCAAGCCGGCTCCTACACGTTATCCCGCCCTTGCCCTGTAGGAGCCAGCTTGCTGGCGAACCCGCCAACCCGGTGCCTGCCAGTGTTCGCCGGCAACGCCGGCTCCTACACGTTATCCCGCCCTTGCCCTGCAGGAGCCAGCTTGCTGGCGAACCCGCCAACCCGGTGCCTGCCAGTGTTCGCCGGCAACGCCGGCTCCTACACGTTATCCCGCCCCTGCCCTGTAGGAGCCAGCCTTGCTGGCGAACCTGCCAACGCGGTAGCAGCCGGTGAATGGCTACAACGCCTCCCGCACCTTCGCATCGAGCCCCTCCCCGGCATGCGCCTCGACCCACGCGGCCAGTTGCCGGCGCATCGCCGGCGTCCAGAAGCTCTGCAGGTGCTGGCGCACGCCCTGCACCGCCTTGGCATGATCCGGCTCGCTGTCGAAGTAGTGGGCAATCTGGTTGGCCATCTTGACCAGGTTGTCATTGCTCATCGACGCACCTCCACCTTGTCCGCCTGGCGCCGCTCCTTGAGCAAGCGCCGCTGTTCTTCACTGAAATGCTGGTAGCGCTTCTGCCACTCCGAGGGCTGGAACACCTTCACCACCTCCACCGCGGTAACCTTGTATTCCGGGCAGTTGGTGGCCCAATCGGAATTGTCGGTGGTGATCACGTTGGCCCCGGACTCGGGGAAGTGGAAGGTGGTATACACCACGCCCGGCGCCACCCGGCCGCTGACCTTGGCGCGTAGCACGCTCTGCCCGGCGCGACTACCCACGCCGACCCAGTCGCCATCGGCGATGCCGCGGCTCTCGGCGTCGCTGGGGTGGATTTCCAGGCGATCCTCGTCGTGCCAGGCAACGTTGCCGGTGCGTCGGGTCTGGGCGCCGACGTTGTACTGGCTAAGAATGCGCCCGGTGGTCAGCAGCAATGGATAGCGGCTGTTGACCTTCTCGTCGGTGGGCACGTAGCCGGTGAGCATGAAGCGCCCCTTGCCGCGCACGAACTGCTCGATGTGCATGGTCGGCGTGCCATCGGGCGCGACATCGTTGCACGGCCACTGCAGGCTGCCATGGCGCTCCAGTTCGGCATAGCTGACGCGGTGGAAGCTAGGCGTCAGGCGGGCGATCTCGTCCATGATCGCCGACGGGTCAGGATAGTGCATGGGGTATCCCAGCGCGCCGGCCAGGGCCATGGTGGCTTCCCAGTCGGCCTTGCCGGCCAGTGGCTCCATCACCTTGCGCACCCGCGAGATGCGCCGCTCGGCGTTGGTGAAGGTGCCGTCCTTCTCGAGGAACGAGCTGCCCGGCAGGAACACATGGGCGAACTTGGCCGTCTCGTTGAGGAAGATGTCCTGTACCACCACGCACTCCATCGCCAGCAACGCGGCGGTGACGTGCTGGGTGTTGGGGTCGCTCTGGGCGATGTCTTCGCCCTGGCAGTACAGCGCCTTGAAACTGCCATCGAGCGCGGCCTCGAACATGTTCGGAATGCGCAGCCCGGGGTCAGGCTGCAAGGTCACGCCCCAGGCCTGCTCGAATTCGGCACGCACGCTGGCATTGGAGATGTGCCGATAGCCGGGCAGCTCATGGGGGAAGGAGCCCATGTCGCAGGAGCCCTGCACGTTGTTCTGCCCACGCAGCGGGTTCACCCCCACCCCTTCGCGGCCGATGTTGCCGGTGGCCATGGCCAGGTTGGCGATGCCCATCACCGCGGTGCTGCCCTGGCTGTGCTCGGTGACGCCCAGGCCGTAGTAGATCGCCGCATTGCCGCCGCTGGCGTACAGCCGGGCGGCGGCGCGGATCTGCTCGGCGGGCACGCCGCACACCGGGCCAAGCACCTCGGGCGCGTTGTCCGCCAGCGCGACGAAATCACGCCAGCGGGCGAAGTCCTCGGTCTCGCAGCGGGCATCGATGAAGCGCTGGTCGAGCAGGCCTTCACTGACGATCACATGGGCCAGGGCATTGAGCATGGCCACGTTGGTGCCGGGACGCAGTTGCAGGTGCAGCTCGGCGCGGGCATGAGGCGAGTCGACCAGATCGATGCGCCGCGGGTCGATGACGATCAGCCGCGCGCCCTGGCGCAGGCGGCGCTTGAGCTGCGAACCGAACACCGGGTGGGCGTCGGTGGGGTTGGCGCCGATCACCAGGATCACATCGGCTTGCATCACCGAGTCGAAGCTTTGGGTGCCGGCGGATTCGCCGAGGGTCTGCTTGAGGCCGTAGCCGGTGGGCGAATGGCAGACCCGCGCGCAGGTGTCGACGTTGTTGTTGCCGAACGCCGTGCGCACCAGTTTCTGCACCAGGTAGGCTTCCTCGTTGGTGCAACGGCTGGAAGTGATGCCGCCAATGGAATCGCGCCCGTACTTGAGCTGGATGCGCCGCAACTCGCTGGCGGCATAAGCCACCGCCTCGTCCCAGCTGACTTCCTGCCAGGGATCTTCGAGGCGCTTGCGGATCATCGGCTTGGTGATGCGGTCCGGATGGGTGGCATAGCCCCAGGCGAAGCGCCCCTTGACGCAGGCATGGCCGTGGTTGGCGCCGCCGTGCTTGTCCGGGACCATGCGCACCAGCTGGTCGCCCTTCATCTCGGCGCGCAGCGAGCAACCCACGCCACAATAGGCGCAGGTGGTGGTCACCGCGCGCTCGGGCTGGCCTAGCTGGATCAGGCTTTTCTCGCTCAGGGTCGCCGTCGGGCAGGCCTGCACGCAGGCGCCGCACGACACGCATTCGGACTCGAGGAAGTTGTCGCCCCCCGCCGCCGCCACCCGCGAGGCGAAGCCGCGCCCGCTGATGGTCAGGGCGAAGGTGCCCTGGATCTCCTCACAGGCGCGCACGCAGCGGTTGCAGACAATGCACTTGCTCGGCTCGTAATCGAAGTACGGGTTGGACACGTCCTTCTGTTCGGCCAGGTGGTTGGCGCCATCGTAGCCATAACGCACCTCGCGCAGGCCGACCTGACCGGCGACGGTCTGCAGCTCGCAGTTGCCGTTGGCCGAGCAGGTCAGGCAGTCCAGCGGGTGGTCGGAGATGTACAGCTCCATCACGTTGCGCCGCAGGTCGGCCAGGCGCGGCGTCTGCGTGCGCACCACCATGCCCTCGCCCACCGGCGTGGTGCAGGAGGCCGGGTAGCCGCGCATGCCGTCGATCTCGACCATGCACATGCGGCACGAGCCGAAGGCCTCGAGGCTGTCGGTGGCGCACAGTTTGGGGATGCTGGTGCCGAGCATGGCCGCGGCGCGCATCACCGAGGTGCCGGCCGGCACGCTGATCGCGCGACCGTCGATGACCAGGCTGACCTGCACCTCGCTGATCCGCTCGGGGGTGCCCAGGTCGATGTCGCTGCGGGGGTCGAAGTAGTTGATCATTGCGCGGCCTCCAGGCCGAAATCGGCGGGGAAGTGCTTGAGGGCGCTGGCTACCGGGTAGGCGGTCATGCCGCCCATGGCGCACAGCGAGCCGTATTGCAGCGTGTCGCACAGGTCGCGCAGCAACGCCGCCTGGCTTTGCCGGTAGGCCGGGTCGGTGCTGGCGATGAGCCGGTCGACCACCTCCACGCCACGGGTCGAGCCAATCCGGCAGGGCGTGCACTTGCCGCAGGACTCCTCGGCGCAGAACTGCAAGGCGAAACGGGCCATGCTGGCCAGGTTCAGGCTGTCGTCGGCCAGCACCACGCCGCCGTGGCCGAGCATGGCGCCGATGGCGGCGAAGGCCTCGTAGTCCAGCGGCGTGTCGAACTGCTCAGGCGGCACCCAGGCACCCAGCGGGCCACCGACCTGCGCCGCCTTGATCGGTCGGCCGCTGGCGGTGCCGCCGCCGTAGACCTCCACCAGCTCACGCAAGGTCAGGCCGAAGGCGCGTTCCACCAAGCCGCCGTGGCGGATATTGCCAGCCAGCTGGAACGGCAAGGTGCCCAGCGAACGGCCCATGCCGAAATCGCGGTAGAACGCCGCGCCCTTGGCCAGGATGATCGGTACCGAGGCCAAGGTGAGCACGTTGTGCACCAGCGTCGGCTGGCCGAACAGGCCCTCCAGCGCGGGCAGCGGCGGCTTGGCGCGAACAATGCCGCGCTTGCCCTCCAGGGACTCGAGCAACGCGGTTTCCTCGCCGCAGATATAAGCCCCAGCGCCGACCCGCACTTGCAGATCGAAGGCCACGCCCTTGCCGGCGACGTCCAGGTAGCCCGCCTCGCGAGCCAGCAGGATGGCTTCGTTCAAGGCACGCACCGCGTCCGGGTACTCCGAGCGCACATAGATGTAACCGGTGTTCGCCCCCACCGCGAGGCCGGCGATGATAATGCCTTCGATCAGCAGGAACGGATCGCCCTCCATCAGCATGCGGTCGGCGAAGGTGCCGGAGTCACCTTCGTCGGCATTGCACACCACGTACTTCTGCCTACCCTGGGCCTGGCGCACGGTGCGCCACTTGATGCCCGCCGGGAAAGCCGCGCCGCCACGGCCACGCAGGCCAGACTCGAGTACCGCGGCGACCACCTCCTCGGCGTCCAGCACGCTGGCCCGGCGCAGCCCCTCGAAGCCACCGTTGGCATGGTAGTCATCCAAGGACAACGGGCGGGTGATGCCGGCACGGGCGAACAGCAAGCGTTGTTGGGTCTTCAAATAAGCTATTTCCTCGACCGGCCCCAGCGCCAGCGGATGGCCTGTGGCGTTGCCGGCCAAGGCATCGAGCAGGCCGGGCACGTCCTCGACGGTCACCGGACCGAAGCCCTGGCGACCCTGGTCGCTCTCCAGCTCGATCAAAGGTTCCAGCCAGTACAGGCCGCGGGCGCTGGTGCGCTTGATATGCAGCGCCAGCTGGCGGCGGGCGGCTTCGGCAAGCAATGCCTCGGCCACCTGGTCGGCGCCGACGGCACGGGCCAGGGAGTCGCAGGGAATACACAGGTTCAACATGCCTTCACCTCCTCGCGGCAGCCAGCCACCAGGGCCCGCAGGCGTTCAGGGGTGACCCGGGCGTGCAACTGGCCATCGAGCTCGAGCGCTGGCGAACAGGCACAGGCGCCCAGGCAGTAGACCGGGCGCAGGTCGAGCGCGCCGTCTGCGCTAACGCCGTGGTCATCCAGCCCCAATTGCTCGCGCAACTGCGCGGCCAACGCTTCGGCGCCACGACTCTGGCAGGATTCGGCGCGGCACAGGCGCAAGGTGTGACGCGCAGGCGGCGTGGTACGAAAATCGTGATAGAAACTGATCACCCCGCGCACTTCGGCCAGGCTGAGGTTCAGGGCATGGGCGATTTCGCCGACGGCAAGGTCGGGAATGTAGCCGGCACCGGCCTGGATGGCGTGGAGGATCGGCAGCAGCGCGCCGGGAGTGTCCTTCTCGCGGGCCAGGACGCGCTGGATCAATGGCAGGTGCTTCAACTCATCAGGCATACAGCAGACCTCGGCAACCCGGCCCGGCCCTTGTGGCGGGCCAGTGTCCGGCGGTGTTCAGCTGTGGTGCCCGCGCACGTCACGGTGGCGCGGTGCGGGCACCCTCCTTGCCGCTGGCCGGGCGTCTGGGCGCGCTCGGTCCATGGGCATCCCCAGAGCATGGCAGGTCTGGCGCGGCTGGGTTGCACGCGGGCGACCAGGCGCGTCCTGAAACCGACCCCGAGAGAACCCGGCGACGCGGTGGCTGGCACCGGCTGCGCCGGTGTTCGCCGGCAAGCCGGCTCCTACGCCGATCGCGACCTGCAATACCTGTAGGAGCCAGCTTGCTGGCGAACCCGGCGACACGCTGGAGCGCCCCTATGCCGTTGATGCCTGCACCGCCAATTGGAAGACAGCCTGGTCCAGCAGGTCCCTGAATTCGTCCAATGGCAACGACGCCACCGCAGGCAGCAAGCGGATACCATAATCCTCAAGCGCCGTGATGACCCTGGCACCGCGCCGGATCACCTCATAGGCGCAATGATGCACGAAGGCACGCGAGCCGCCATGCACCCCCAACACCTTGGCGCCGGCCAGCAGGCGCTCGACATCGACTACCTCGCACCGGTCCCGCATGGCCTGCGCCAACCAGCCATCGAGCCGCTGCATCACCGCACCCTTGCGCGCTTCATCGTAGCCGTTCCAGGCGATGATCTCGTCATCGTAGCGCTTGCAGCCACGGCACACCGCATCGCCATACACCGTCGAACACAAGCCGATGCAGGGCGTCTTTATCCGGTTCATCGGCCTCTCCCCTGCGTGCTCGCCATCAATCCCACGACAGCGCAGCGCCGGCCTGGTACTCGATCACCCGGGTCGCGAAGAGGTTCTTCTCTCTCTTCAAAGCCAAGATCTCGCTCATCCACGGCAACGGGTTCTCCAGCCACGGGGGTTGGCGCGGCAACCTGCTCCGCCATATCGAGCCCTCGGCGCGGGGTGCCGGCCGGTGGGTTTGCGGGGGATGGGTTCGTGTTGTTCATGCGATCTTCCTTCCTGGACCTGAAAAACCGACTTCAGGGTCAGCTTTTATACCGAAACGTGCCGCGTTTCGGATGAGGGCTTTACCAGGGGAAAACACCATATCTAGTGTTAAGAAAAACAAAAAACACAACATACTGTGTCCCCAACGAAAGCGGGACACAAGATATAGATCAAGAACGGCAAGGTCAACACAACATGTAGTGGTTCACCCCTCAGGGCCATCGACAAGGCGCTGGATAACCCCAGCCCCTGGCATCATCCGGTGCAGCCCCTCCGACAGCCGGTTGCCCGCCTCTTCCAGTGCCGCCAACGGCATCGCCGGCAGGCTTTCGAGGACGAACCACATCTGCCGCGCCTGGGCGTCCAGCCGGGTCCGCACACCTTGGCGCCAGTTCCAGCGCCGGCAGGTAACTCCGGCGTCATCACGCCAGACCACCTCCCCGGCCGCGGGCGCTTCTTGCACCAGCGCGCCCTCCTTGAAGGTGTCGAAGCACTCGCTGCCGTCGGCCAGCACCAAGCGCGGCACGCCGACATAGGCCTGCAGGTTCTCGCCGCCGACCGGCACCGCATAGGCCAGGCTGATGGCGTTGTACAGATCGACCAGCGGGTCGAGGGCCGGCAGCGCGCCATCGCGCAGCACGCGCTTGCGCAAGGCTTCGGCCGAACAGGGAGTACGCTGGGGTTTGGCGCCGAAACCGCGGAACACCTCGGCCCAGGCCTGCAGGTGGGCGTCGGCCCAGGCCGGCTGGCCTGCCACGACGGCGGCGCAGGCACTGGCCAATGCCTGGCCGGCGACCTCCGGATGACGGATCGGTGCCGCCTGCACAGTGATGCTCAGCGCCCGGAAGCCGGGGGCCAAGTTGAAGATGGCAGGGTCGATGGATGGCATGACAGGTTGCATCGGGCATCTCGCACGGGCTGAAAAGCGCCATGCTGATGCCCCATGAGGGTGAGGAAAAGTGATATCTCCTTACCCTGTATAAGCCCAGCTGATCGCGCTCAGTCCACCACCACGTGGGGCAGGAAGCGCGAGCTGTCCTTGGTGATCAGCGTGTCGTCCTCGCGAATACCGATCCCCGAAGCCAGGTCGCCAATGACCCAGGCACCAATCAGCGTGTAGCTGTCGCCGAACTTCGGCAAGGGGGCAAAGCCCTGCAGGATGTAGGGCGCATCGTCGTAGGGCCCATCCTCGAACACCCGCTGGTCGTCGACGGTACGGATATCCACGTTGGCCCCCTCGCGGGAGAAGTACGGCTTGCGCACCCAGCCCTTGGGCACCGGGCGGCGCGGGTCTGCGTCGAGGAACGCCGGCAGCAGGTTCGGGTGCCCTTGGTGCCACTCCCACAACAGCGGCAGGATGCCTTTGTTGGAGATCAGCGCCTTCCACGCCGGTTCCACGAACTGGGTGTCGCACCCGGCGATGGCCTGGCCGAAATCCTCGTGGAAGATGTGCTCCCAGGCGTGCAGCTTGAACAGGCGCGGGATCGGCCGCCCGTCGAGGTCGACGAAACGCCCCTCGTGGTTCAAGCCGATATCCTCCAGGTCGATGTGCCGGGTGCTGATACCCACGTGCCCGGCCATCTTGCGCAGAAAATCGGTAGTGCCGCGGTCTTCGACGGAGCCGGCGATGGCCGAGAAGTAGAAGGGGCTCTCCCGCTCGAAGGCGGCGAAGGCCCGCACCAGGTCCTCGGCCAGGCTGTTGAACTGGCTGGCATGGGCCGGCAGCACGCCGCGCTCGATCTGCTGCTCCAGCCAGATCAACTGGAACGCCGCCGCCTCATACAGCGAGGTCGGCGTGTCATAGTTGGCCTCGATCAGCTTGGCCGGGCCGTTGCCGTCGTAGCTGAAGTCGAAGCGCCCATACAAATGCGGCTGGCGCTCCTGCCACGAGCGGCGCACCAGGTCGAAGAACGCTGGCGGGATCGCCAGGCGGGTCAGCAGCGCCTCGCTGTCGACGATGCGCGCCACCGCGTCCAGGCACATGGCGTGCAGTTCCTGGGTGGGCGCCTCGAGGTCGCGGCTGACCTGGGCTTCGCTGAATTGGTAGTAACCACGCTCGTCCCAGTAGCGCTCGCCGTCGATGGTGTGGAAGGCGAAGCCTTCACGCTCGGCGGTGGCACGCCAGTCCGGACGTTCGTCGCAGAGGATCTTGCGCATGCTCAACCACCGAAGCTGAAGCCGCCGCTGCTCTTGCCGCCCCAGCCACTGCGCGCGGTGGCCTGGCTGCCGAAGCCGCCGCGGGAGATCGACGAGGACACGCTGGAGCGGGTCGAAGTGCTGGACTTGTAGGTGCGCCCGCTGGTGCTGCCGGAGTAGTAGCTGCCGTAGCTGCCGCCACTTTGTTGGGCCTGGTCGGAGCGTTCGAAGCGCTTGCCCTGGTCGATCTGCTGGCCAAGGGTGGTGCTGCGGTAGCCGCCGCTGCTGTCACGGTACTGGTAGACCGGCTGCGAGTAGTACTGGCGGTTGCCGCCGCTGAGCACCTGGCCAAGCAGCAGGCCGGTGAGCAGGCCGTTGAAGTTGCTGCCGCCACTGCTGGCTTGGCCGCTGCTTTCGACCTGGGCGCGAGCGGCATCGACCTGGGCTTGGCTCACCTCGCCCGACACCGCCAGTTCGAAACCGCCCAGGCGTGGCATGTAGCGGCCATCGCTGGTGACCTGGCAGTAGTCCGGCACGAAGTCGGCCTCGCAGGCGGTTTTGTCGGCATAGGTCGGGGCGACGCGGCGGTGGTCGGCCAGCGCCTGCATGTAGGCGTCGGAACACACGTCCACCGGCACCTTGTCATCGACACAGGCCTGGACGGTGGTGTAGTTGCTGCGCTTGCTGACCGTGTAGGTTTCCTCCGGCGCGCTGCACGCGGTGAGCGCCAGCGGCAGGGAACTGGCCAGCACCAGCTTGACGGAACTGCGTCTCATGAATGGCTCCTTGCGCGCGGACGGCTCAGACCGACGGGGTCATGCAGGCCGAGTTGAGGAAGCCCACGCTGATCGCCACGGCGGCGGCGTAGATCGCGGCAGCCATCTCGCCCTTGGCGATGCGGCTGGCCAGGCCCTTGAGCACCAGGCTGGTGAGGGCGAAGGCGAGCAACTGCACCACCGCGGCGATCACCACCCAGACCACGAAGTCGAGCAGGCTGACGCTGTAGGCGATGATGTTGCTGGCTGGCAGCGAGAAGCCGATCAGCGCGCCGCCCAGGGCGATGGCCGCGGCACTGTTGTTGTCACGGATCAGGGCGAACTCGCGGTGCGGGGTGAGGTGCGTGTAGATGAACTGGAACAACCAGAACAGCACCAGCGCCACGCTGATGTAGAGGATGAAGCCGATCACGGCCTGGGCGTTGAGCGACATGCGAAGCGCGTCGAGCATGGTGAATCCTTGTCAGATGACGTTGAAGTCCGTTGATTGCAGGGTGACACCCACCGAAGTGGTCAGGCTGACATTGCCCTCCTCGTCTTCCTCCACCGACAGCAGGAGGAATTCGCGGCGCTCGGTCAAGCCGGTCTCGCGGGCATACAGCATCGACAGGTGCTGGATGCGGTAGCTGGTTTCCGGGCTGCTAACCCATTCGCTGATCGGGGTCAGCTCGGTCTGCCCTTCTTCGCTGCCCCATTGGCGGACGAACTCGTAGCCTTCGTGCTCGTAGTACGGCAGGCCGATGTTCGACTCGGGGCCGACCAGGCGCTTGAGCTCGGCGTCGCTGGTGACCGGCACCACGCTGTAGTAGCCGAACAGGATGATATCGCGTACATCGTCGGCGCTCGCGCCGTTCATCACCACCTGCAGCCAGTAGTCCTCGTCTTCCATGTAGAAGCGCGCCAGGCGCACCGACTGGCCGAGGTCGACTTCACCGACGGCCCAGACCACTTCCTGTTCGGGTACTTCCAGTTCGCTATGGCCATCGAGCAGCAACTTGAGCGAAGGGTCGAGCTTGAGCATGCGCCCGCTGCCCAGGCCGAACGGCAGGTTGCCGGCGGCTCGCTGGCCGCTGGCGGCCGGCTTGGGGGCTTCGAAGCCCATGAAGCGTTTCAACCAACCCACGGGGTATCTCCTGGCTGAGGGGATGACGGGACAGCTGCCAAGGTTTGGCCGCTAGCAAACAGGCAGGGCCTGTGGGGGGAAAGCGACATTGAAAGTCCCTTGGGTCGCGGCAGTCCTTTGGCGGGGGCGACACGATACTGCTTTTCGTGTGCCCCGCCAACGGGCCTGCAGCAGGGTTTTGCGCCAGCCGGGCCGGCTCCATCGCGGGGCCCACGATAGGCCGGTCCGATCAACGGATCACTGCGCCGGCTTGGCCGCCTTGGCCTTCAAGCGCGCCAGCACATCGTCGGCGCCGCTGTTGCTGGCACCGATACCGGCCGCCTTCAAGCGCGCCTCGAGGTCGCTGCCATCGGCCTTGCTGGCCAGTTCCGCCGCCGCTTCCAGCTCAGCCGCGCGCTCGCTCTGGCGCTTCTTGATACGGTCCAGCGAACCGACCGCGGTCTCCAGGCTGCCATTGGCGCCGCCGGTGGCCGACGCCGCGCTCACCTGGGCGCGTTGCACGCTCTCGCGGGCCTTGATCAGGTCGACCTGCTGCTTGAGGCTCTTGATCTGCGCTTCGGTCTTGCTCACGGTGGCGGTCAGCGTGGCGACCGACGCGCCGAACTGGTCGGCCAGCGCCTGCTCGCTGTCACGCTGGTTGGTCAGCTCGGCGATACGTGCCGCACACTCATGGGCCAGGCCGTCTTCACCCTTGTCCAGGGCGGCAATGGCTTTCTGTTCCCAATCGCCGATGGTCTTGTCGAACTCGCCGATGCGCTGCTGCGCGGTCTTTTGCTTGGCCATGATCTTGACCAGTTGGTTGCGCGCGTCGATCAGGTTGTTGTCGGCGTCGCGGATCTCCTGGTCGAGGATGCGCAGGGCTTGGGAATCGACGATGGCTTCACCGACTTCCGAAGCACCACCACGCAGGGCGGTAACGATCTTTTTCAACAGGCTCATGGTGAATCTCCGGGCAATCAGCGGGTGAAGTAGTCTTCGAAGTCTTCGGCGGCGGTGATGACGTTGTCGGCCAGGGTGTGGATCTCCTGGGCGATGTTGTCCAGCGACGAGGCCGCGCTCAGGGCGCCGAACATGGTGTACACCGACTCGCCCGACGGCAGTGTGTGCAGGCCGATGGACGACAGCGGGAACACGTCGCGGGTGCGCAGCACCGCATCGTTGAATGCAGCACGGTCTTTTACCTGGCTGGCTTCCACCAGCAGCGTGTCGACCAAGATCTGCTCACCAGCCACGGCGATGTACAGCGGCAGGCCGTCCAGTTCGTTCATCACCAGCTTGAGGCTGGGCTCGGCGCCCTGTTGCAGGGACAGGCCGATCGACCCGTCACGCACCTCGTCCAGACCCTGCAGGGCGCCGTGCAGCGATTCGATCGTCCAGTGGTTGTGCTCGGTCATGAAATCCTCCGTTCTGACCTGGTTGCCCGCGTGGGGCTGGCGTAATGCTTTCTCGATGCCGCGCAGGGCGGCCGCGTGCTCCGGCAGGATCCACAGCTCACGCTTGACCAGGCCCGCGGCCTTGAGCCGGGCGCGCATGTCGCGCATGTAGTCGGTGGAGCTTTTCTTGCCGGCCATCGAGGAAGAGTCCTTGTCTCACATGTGAGGCACGTTACGCCTGGTTTGTGACCTGCGCAAGTCTCACATGTGAGCATGGATCAGAACTCTTTCGCTGCGCCGTGCAATGCCCGAAGGGGGCAGCTTGCAAGCGAGGCAGACAACGCAGCGCAAGGCACCGGCCACACCGGTGCGCGTCGGCAGGACCTCAGAAATCGATAGTGCCCGAGAACTTCACCAGCCGTGGATCACCTTGGGTCATGTAGCCGCCATTGGCCGAGGCCCAGTAGTTCTTGTCGGTGAGGTTCTCAACGTTCACCCGCAAGGTCAGGTCCTTCTCGGCCACCTTCAGTTTGTAGCGCGCCCCGGCATCGAAGCGGTTCCAGGTCGGCAGGCTAAGGTTGTTGGCGGCGTCGACGAACTGTCCACCGGTGCGCAGCATGCGCGCATTGAGCGCCAGGCCCGGCACGCCGGGGACATCCCAGTCCACGCTGGCGTTGAGCAGGAAGGTCGGCACGCCGATGGCGTGGTTGCCGTCGTTGGTGCCATTCAAGGTTTTCTTCTGCTCCGAGCTCATGCGGGTGCCGCCGGCCATCAGGCGCAGGCCGTCGATAGGCTCGCCGAACACGCTCAGCTCAATGCCCTTGTTGACCTGCTCGCCGTCGCGGACGAACAGGTTGCCCAAGGTGTAGCCATCGGACGGTTTCTCGATGCGGAACACGGCCAGGTTGGCGCCGTAGCTCTGCTTGTCGAACTTGATGCCAGCCTCGAGCTGCTTGGTGCGCCCTGGCGGGAACAGGGTGCCGGCGTTCAGGGTATTGGCCGGGGCGCTCGGCCCCTGGGCCAGGCCTTCGATGCGGTTGGCGTACAACGAAACGCTGTCGCTGGCCTTGAACACGATGCCGTAGACCGGCGTGGTCACGCCCTTGTCGTAGGCAGGACCATTGCGGCTGCCATCCTTCGAGGGGTTGGTAACACTGTTTGGCGTGGTGCCGTCGTAGAAATAGTTCTCCACACGCAACTGCTGACGGCGCACACCATAGGTCAGCAGCAGTCGGTCGTCGAACAGGCCCAGCGTGTCGGAAATCGCGATGCTGCGATTGCGGGTCTTGCCGGTCACGCCGGGATCACCCGTGTCGCCACCGGTCATGCTGACGTCGCTGGGCCGGGGCAGCTTGCCGGTGTTGTAGATATTGCTGTTGCCAGGCGTCGAGCGATAGAAGGTGTAGGCGTTTTCCGCCTGGGTCCACAGGGTGTTGGCGCCCAGCGCGATCTGGTGGCTGACCGGGCCGGTCTGCAGGCGGCCATTGAGTCCGGCGCTGAAGCTGCTGTTGTCCTCGCCGTGGACGATATCCGAGCCGCCGAGGGTGGCCTGGCCACTGTTGCCCACCAGCACCGGCGTGCCGTAGGTGCCGTGCTCGCGGGTGTGGCGCGCGCCGCCAGCCAGGTAGGCGGTCCAGCTATCGCTCAGGTCCCATTCGCCACGGATCATGCCGAAAGTGTCTTCCGATTCGCTGTAGGTCCAGGCCTGGCCATAGTTGTGGCTGGCGTCCGGGGCGGTGGGCACCCGGGTGGCGCTGCCTGGGCGCACGGAATTGCGCAAGTGATTGATGCGCTGTTTCTGGTAGCCGAAGTCGGAAGACACACGAAAGCCATCGCCCTGGTAATCCAGCCCGGCAATAAACAGCTTGGTGCGTTGGTCCTGATCATCGACAGCGGTTTCGCCTTCGCGTTGGCTGAGGTTCAGCCGCGCGCCGAAGCGGTTGTCCTCGCCGAAGCGCTGGCCAATGTCCAGGTGCTCGCCGATGCGCCCATCGCTGCTGATGTCCTGGGTGTAGCGACGGGTCGGGGTATCGCCGGCGCGCTTGGATTGCAGGTTGACGTTGCCGCCCAGGCCGCTGCCGGTGGGGCTCACGCCGTTAAGGAAGGCATTGGGCCCCTTGAACACTTCGACCCGCTCCACCCCGTCGGTGGACATGATCTGCCGCGGCAGGATGCCGTACAGCCCGTTGAAGGCAATGTCATCGCCACTGAGCGGCAGGCCACGGATCACGAAGACCTTGGACTGGTTGCCGAAGCCGAACGACTCGCGCACCGACGGGTCGTTGGCCAGCACATCGCCGATGTCCTCGGCCTGCTGGTCCTCGATCAGTTTGGAGGTATAGCTGGTCATGGTGAACGGCACGTCCATGTAATCCTGGTTGCCCAGCACGCCCATCTGGCCGCCCCGGGCAACCTGGCCCCCGGCAAAAGCCTCGGGCAACGCGGAAGGTCCTGGCTTGATCGCGTCGGCATTGACGTCGGTGGCCTCGAGCTGGATGGGCTCAGCAGCCTGCGCCATCAAGGTGGCGGTACAGCAAAGCGCCAGCAGGGCTGGGCGAGAAGGGAAACGGCACGGCATGGCGGGAGTCCTGACGGATGTTATATTTGAGAACAAGGGGGTTAATGTTAATGCTTCTCAAATACCAACATCAATCAACAGAGCGGCCTTGTGCCACTGCAGGGATGAACGGTAGGGGAAAGTGTGTCGCAGGCGTCTGCGTCGCTCAGGGTGCCAGCATGATACGCCCCGTCTCGCCTTCCCCTGGGCCGCCGCGCTCCAGCAGATAGCGCGCCGGCGGCTTGCCCATGGCCTTGCGGAACATGGTGACGAAGCCACTGGCGCTTTCATAGCCCAGCTCCAACGCCACCGTCTGCACGCTTTCGCCCCTGGCCAAGCGTTGCAGCGACAGGATCACGTGCAATTGCCGACGCCAACGGCCAAAGCTCATGCCGACCTCCTGCAACAACAAGCGACTCATGCTGCGCTCGCTCATGCCGATGCGCCGCGCCCACTGCGCGCCCGAGAGCTTGCTCGCCGGGTGCGCCAACAGCCCTTGGGTCAACTGGCGCAAGCGGCGGTCGCTGGGCAGTGGCAGGTGCAGGTCTTCGACCGGAGCCGCGCACAACTCGTCGAGCAGCGTCGCAATCAAGCGTGCCTGTGGCCCGTGCTCGGCGTATAGCGCCTCGAAACCGCTGGCCTTGAACAGCAGCTCACGCAACAGCGGCGACACCGCCAGCGTGCAGCACACCGCAGGCAGGCCAACCACGGTGTCCGGCTCGACGAACAGGCAATAGCACTCAGTCTGCCCCGACCCCCTTACCGCATGCAGCAGGTCGCCGGGGATCCACAGCGCGCACTGCGGCGGCACGATCCACACGCCGGCATCCACTTCGCAGTTGAGCACCCCGCGTACCGAATAGATCAGCTGCGCCTTGCGGTGCCGGTGCGGCGCATGTTCCCAGTCGCTACCGACCGAGGAGGCATTGAGGGCGATGACCTGGCGGGCCATGCCATCGATGTCCCACGTAGGTGGATGATCTGCGGCGCTGCTGGATTGCACGGCGGGGTCCTGAACGATGGCCGGAATGAAAAATAGAATGACTAAATTGCGCAATGACGTCCACCACTGGCCTGGCTATCGTGGCACTGCGTCGTCGACGCTTTGTTTTCAGGAGGACTCGTCATGTTGTTGAACACCACCTATTTCCCGTTGGTCTGGATGCAGCTCGGCAATGCCGGCATCGATACCACCGACGAGGGCTTCGCCACCTTCGAGGCACTGCTGCTGCGCGAGGAGCCGTTCGTGTTGCTCGATGCCGACAGCGCACAACGCGAGGAGCGCGAGCACGCCCACGAAGAGCGCAAGCAACTGTCGTTGTGGATGAAACGCCACAAGACCGCGCTGCGTACGTTTGTCAGGGGGCAGATCAATGTCGAGCCAGATCCCGCCAGGCAGGCCTGCGTGCGTGCCTTCAGGCCAACGTTCGAAGCGTTCTGGGGGTATCCGCTGTTCGTGGTGGCCAGCCAGGAGGAAGCGTTCAAGGTGGCAGACCGGCTATTGGCCAAGTAACCAAGGGAGTGATGGGCGCATGGGCCTGGTTGCAATCAATACCGTGGAAATCGTGCCCACCCCCGGCGCCACGGCCGCTTTGCGGATACGCCTGGGCGCCCTGCTGGAGACGCTCAATCGCACCTCGGGCTGCCAGCGCTATACCCTCGCCTACACGGACGCTTTGAAAGGCCCCTGGATCATCACCGGCTATTGGGACTCGGTCGAACGGATGACCGCGCATTTTCAACTGCCCTGCCTGATGGCACTGTTCGAGTGGGCGACCCAGCGGCTGATATCGAGGATCGGCTGTAGTACATTTCTGCTCGCACCCGCCTCGCCCTACCAAGCCTGGGAGATCCACCATGAAGGAACATGAGTACAGCGTCACCGTGAACTGGGTAGGCAATACTGGCAAGGGCACCGCCAGCTATGATGCCTACACACGTGACTTCACCGTCGACATGCCGGGCAAGCGCACATTGCTCGGCTCCGCCGACCCGGCGTTCCGTGGCGACCAGCACCGCTGGAACCCCGAGGACATGCTGCTCGCCTCGCTCTCGGCCTGTCATAAGTTGTGGTACCTGCACCTGTGTGCGGTCAACCAGGTGAACGTGCTCGAATACCTCGACCAGCCGCACGGGCGGATGGTCGAAGGTAGCAGCACGCGCAAAGGCCATTTCACCCAGGTCGTGCTACGCCCCCGGATCGTGGTCAGCCAGGCGTCGGACATCGACCTGGCCATGCACCTGCATGAACAGGCCCACCATGAATGTTTCATTGCCAACTCGGTGAACTTCCCAGTGACCTGCGAAGCGGTCATCACCTGCGCCACCCCCTGAGTGGCTTGCCCGCCCCCACGGATGATCCCGGGCCATCCCTACAAGGCGCCCAGCGCCGTGGCTATAACCCGCGCCTGCTCGCGCAACGCCTGGCAAAACGGCTCGACCACCACCGAGGCCGGGCGGTGCTCGGGCTGGATCAACATCACCCGATACGGTACCGACAGTGCCAGACGGCGCATCGCCAACCCGCTGTGCGCCGCGTCCAGGCCACTCAATGGGTTGATGATCGCCACCCCCAAGCCCTGTCGGACCATGGCGCAGACCGACGCCGCGCTGGTGGTTTCGATCACCGTGCGGCGGTTCACCCCGGCCGCGCGAAAGTACTGGTCGAGCTGTTGTCGATAGGTGTCCAGGCTGGCCAGGTTGATGAAGTCGACCTCGTGGAAATCGCCTAGAGCCAGTACCGGCTTGGCTTGCAGTGGATGCCCCTGGGGCAGCACGCAGACCATGTCGGCACTGAACAGCAGTTCGCCTACCGCCCCCCGTGGCACCTGCTCGACCTCGGTCAAGCCCAGGTCGTGCTGCTGGGCGACCAGCGATTCCTCCAGCAGCGGCGATTCCTGCGCGGTGATGCTGACACTGACACCACGGTGCTGCTGGTGGAAACGCTGGCAGGCCTTGGGCAGCAGGGTTTGCGAGAACAGCGGCAGGCAGGTGATGGCCAGCCGGCCCTGCTCGAAGTTGCGGATGGCCTGGGCGAAACGGTCGATGCGCTCGAGGCCGACGAAGGCACGCTCGACTTCCTCGATCAGCAGCAAGGCCTGGGCGGTGGGGGCCAGGCGCCCGCCTTCGCGCGCGAACAGAGTCAGCCCGGTGACCTGCTCCATGCGCGCCAGCTCGCGGCTGACGGTGGGTTGGGAGGTGAACAGCAGGCGCGCGGCGCCGGTGACGCTGCCAGCGGTCAGTATCGCGCGGAAGACTTCGATATGGCGGATGGACAGTTTCACGGCTGGCTCCGGGTTGTGGTGGCAGCGGTTACGCTGGTGTTCGCTGGCAAGGCCTGCGCCTACAGCGATTGATCTACATATCAAATATGAATAGCAAGGCCAATAATAGATATTTTTCTGGATTGCATGATTGCCTCACCATCGGTGCATCCCAAACAAGGAACACCACCATGACCACCCCTGCCCCGCTCCTGGCCAACGCCGTCCGCCAGCACGGCTCGCCGCTTTGGGCCTACGATGCACGGACCATCGGCCAACGCATCGACCAGCTCAAGCAGCACTTCGACACCGTGCGCTTCGCGCAAAAGGCCAACCCCAACCTGCACGTGCTGCGCCTGATCCGCGAACGCGGCCTGGTGCTCGACGCGGTTTCCCTTGGGGAAATGGAGCGTGCCTTCGCCGCCGGGGCTTCGGTGGGGGGTGAACCGGCAGGCGTGGTGCTGACCTGCGATGTACTGGACCAGCCGACCCTGGCGCGGGTGGTCGAGACCGGCATCGAGGTCAACGCCGGCTCCATCGACATGCTCCGCCAGTTGGGCGAGCACTCCCCAGGCCACCGCGTGTGGCTGCGCATCAACCCTGGGTTCGGCCACGGCCACAGCCGCAAGACCAACACCGGCGGCGAAAACAGCAAGCACGGCATCTGGCACGCGCAACTGCCTGAGGCGCTGGCCTGCGTGCAGCAGTACGGTCTGCACCTGGTGGGCGTGCACATGCATATCGGCTCGGGGGTGGACTACCAGCACCTGGAGCAGGTGGCCAGCGCCATGGTCGGACTGATCGGCCGCCTGGGCATGGACATCGAGGCCTTCTCCATCGGCGGCGGCCTGTCCACGCCCTACCGCGACGGCGACCAGCCGGTTGACCTGCAGCGCTATGCCCGCACCTGGGCGGTGGCGCGCTCGGAGATCGAGGCGATGCTCGGCCACCCCGTGCGCATGGAGATCGAGCCGGGACGTTTCCTGGTGGCCGAGTGCGGCTACCTGGTGACCGAGGTGCGCGCCGTCAAGCAGATGGGCGACAAGCACTACATCCTGGTCGATGCCGGCTTCAACGACCTGATGCGCCCGGCGATGTATGGTGCTTATCACCGCATGAGCCTGTTCGATGCCGTGGGGCGCCCAGTCAATCGCCCCCTGCAACCGACCGTGGTGG
The DNA here is from genome assembly GCF_057809115.1 of Pseudomonas sp. FG47. NCBI lineage: Bacteria > Pseudomonadati > Pseudomonadota > Gammaproteobacteria > Pseudomonadales > Pseudomonadaceae > Pseudomonas > Pseudomonas sp. FG47. The sequence continues at coordinate 32,117 of NZ_JBMDJI010000017.1, read as the reverse complement.
CCGGGCCGCTGTGCGAGTCCGGTGATGTGTTCACCCAGAACGACGAGGAGCTGACGCCCCAGGACCTGCCCCAGGCCAAGGTGGGCGATCTGCTGGTGATTCACGACGCTGGGGCCTATGGCGCCTCGATGTCGTCGAACTACAACAGCCGACCGCTGCTGCCGGAGTTTCTGATCGAGCAGGACAACCTGCGGATGATCCGCCGCCGCCAGAGCGTGCAGGAGCTGCTGGCCCTGGAGCTGGACATCTGATCCACAAACACACCGCGTCCCCTGTAGGAGCGGCCTTGCGCCGCGATGGGGCGCGTAGCGGCCCCAGGTTTCAGCTGCGCCGCGTAGATCGCCGGGGCCGCTGCGCAGCCCTTTCGCGACGCAAGGCCGCTCCTACAGGATGCGCGGCGCCCTTGTGACCTCAGGCCGGTGTCACCAGGCGATACCCTACCCCTGCCTCGGTAATGATGAACCGTGGCGCCGTGGGGTCATCGCCCAGCTTCTGCCGTAGGTGCCCCACCACGATCCGCAGGTAATGGGTGTCGTCGACATGGGTCGGCCCCCAGATATCCTTGAGCAACTGCTGCTGGGTAATCACCCGCCCCGGGTGCCCGGCCAGTTGCGCCAGCAGTGCGTACTCCTTGCGCGTCAGCGCCACCTCGACGCCGTCCAGGGTCACCTTGCGAAAAGCAAAATCCACCACCAGCGGCCCGAAGCTCGCGGTCGCGACCACCCCACCCGCCTGTGGCGCCTGGCGCAACAAGGCCCGCACCCGCGCCAGAAACTCCTGGATGCCGAACGGCTTGGTCACGTAGTCGTTGGCCCCGCCATCCAGCGCATCGACCTTCTGCACCTCGCTGGCCCGCACCGACAGCACCATCACCGGTACCGTGCTCCATTCACGCAGCTCGCGCAGCACCTGCTGGCCGTCCATGTCCGGCAGGCCGAGGTCGAGCACCACCAGGTCGGGCTTGCCCAGCGCAGCCTGGGCCAGGCCCTCGCTACCGGTGCCGGCCTCTATCACCTTGTAGCCCTGGGACGCCAGGCTGATGCGCAGGAACTTGCGGATCTGCGGCTCGTCGTCGATGACCAGCAGGGTGGCGGCTTGGCTCATGGTGTTTCACTTTCGCTAGCGGGTTGGGTCGGCAGCGGCAAGCATAGAGTGATGCAGGTGCCCTGGCCATCGATGCCGTCGCCCACCAGGATGTGCCCGCCATGGGCGCCGATCATGCCCTGGCAGATGGCCAGGCCCAGGCCGGTGCCCTGCCCGCCACGGTCGCCCCGAGCGGCGGTGTAGAACATGTCGAAGATCTTCTCGCGCTCCTCCAGCGCAATGCCAGGCCCCTGGTCACTGACGGCGAAGCACAGCTGCTCGTCGCGCACCTGCACCTGCAATACCAGGCGTCCTTGCGCGGGCGAGAAACGCGCGGCGTTTTCCAGCACATTGACCAGCGCCTGCTCGATCAACGCTGCATGCACGAACAGCAGCGGCAGTTCGCCGGGGACTTCGCTATGCACCCGCAGCGGCGCCAGCACCACGCGCAGGCGGTTTAGCGCGCTGCCGACGATATCGCCGGGGGCCACCCAGTCGCGCGCGAGCTTGAGGCTGCCGTGGCCCAGGCGGGTCATGTCCAGCAGATTCTGGATGTAGCGGTCCAGGCGCTCGGCTTCGTTGCGAGTGCCTTCCAGCAACTCGCGCCGGTCATCCGGGGAGATGGCGTCGCCCAGCGCCAGCAGGCTGTCGATGCTGCCGCGCATCGCCGTCAGCGGCGTGCGCAGGTCGTGGGACACCGAGGCGAGCAAGGCGCTGCGCAGTTGCTCGGTTTCACCGTGCAGGCGCGCGGCTTCCAACTGCTCGCCAAGGCGGGCGCGGGCCAAGGCCTGGGCCAGGGGTTGTGCCAGGGCCATCAGCAAGCGCCGGCGCTGGGCCGTCAGCGGCTCGCCGCTGCGCGGGCGCACGCCGAGCAGCGCCAGGGCCTGGTCGTCCACCGCCAACGGCCACCACCACCAGCGGCCATGAGGCAAGGTATCGCTGCCAAAACCGGCGCCCTGGCCGTGCTGCCAGGCCCATTCGGCGGCGGCGCGCTCGTTGTCGGTGAAAGCCGGGGCAGCGCCGCTGGCCACTTGCAGCAGGCCATCGGCGCTACGCTCGAGCAGGCATACCTGCACGTCCTGCCAGCCATCCAGGTGCTGGCCGGCGGCGCTGAATACTGCCTGGCGGTCAGTGGCCACGGTCAACCGACGCGACAGGTCGAGCAACTGGTTGGTCTGCGCCTGGGTTTCACGCAGCGCTTGCAACTGGCGGCGCTGACGCGCGGCGAGGTTGCCGGTGAGCGCGGCCATCAGCAGGAAGAACACCAGGGTCAGCACGTCTTCTTCGCGCTGGATGCTGAACGAGAAATTCGGTGGGATGAACAGGAAATCGTAGGTCAGGAATGACAGCGCCGCGCAGGCCAGCGCCGGGCCCAGGCTACTGCGCACCGCCACCAGCAACACGGCGGCGAGGAACACCAGCGAGATATTGGGCAGCGCCAGCACGCTGGACACCGCCCACGACAAGCCAGCGGCCAGCAGCGTGGCCAGCAGCGCCAGCAGGTAATGGCGCCACACCCACACGCGCTTGACCGCCGCCCGCGGCGGTTGCGGCTGGGCGTCGCGGTCAAGCACGTTGATTTCCAGGCCATGGCTTTCGCGCAGCAGACGGGTCGCCACGCCGGCACCGAAGAAGCGTCGGCGCAGCAGGTCGCGGGACTGGCCCACCAGCACCAGGCTGGCGCGGCGCTCGCTGGCATGCTGGATCAAGGTACGCGCCACCTCGCCAGCACGCAGCAACACCACCTCGCCACCCAGGCGCTCAGCCAGTTGCTGGGCAGCTTGCAGACGATGACGGGCGGCTTCGTCACGTAGGCGACCATTGTCGACATGCACCGCGCTCCATGGCAGGTGACGGCGCTGGGCTACGCGGCAGGCATGGCGCACCAGCCGCTCGGCCTGCTCATCGCCATCGATGCCCACCAGTAACCGGCCACGCAGGGCCGGGGCTTCCTGGCCGCGTTGGCGGTAGCCGCTGGCAAGGTCGGCATCGACCTGGGCGGCAGCGGTGTGCATGGCCAGTTCACGCAGGGCGGTGAGATTGGTCTGGGAGAAAAACGCATCGATGGCGGCACGGGCCTGCTCGGGCACGTAGACCTTGCCTTCGCGCAGACGTTCGAGCAGCTCGCGTGGCGGCAGGTCGATCAGCACCAGCTCGAAGGCCTCCTGCAGTACCCAGTCCGGCAGGGTTTCGCGCACTTGCACGCCGGTGATGTCGCGCACCTTGTCGTTGAGGCTTTCCAGGTGCTGGACGTTGACCGTGGTGTACACGTCGATACCGGCGGCGAGCAGCTCCTGCACATCCTGCCAGCGCTTGGCGTGGCGGCTGCCGGGGGCATTGCTGTGGGCCAGCTCGTCCACCAGCACCAACGGTGGCGCGGCCTTGAGCAGGCCGTCCAGGTCCATTTCCTCGAGCATCACGCCGCGGTATTCGCTGCGCAGCAGGGGTTGTTGGGTCAGCCCGCCGAGCAGGGCCTCGGTCTCGGCGCGGCCGTGGGTCTCGACCACCCCCGCCACCACCTGCACGCCCTGGCGTTGCTGGGCGTGGGCGGCCTGGAGCATGGAAAAGGTCTTGCCGACCCCGGGCGCGGCGCCGAGGAACACCTTGAGCCGGCCGCGGCCTTCGCGGGGCAGGCCGGCCAACAGCGCGTCGGCGCGGGTGGAGTCACTCATGTTTGGTCCTTAATCAGGTGCAATTATCAGCAACCTTGCAGTTTCTGTAGGAGCGGTCTTGTGTCGCGATAGGGCCGCAAAGCGGCCCCGGCGATCCTTGTATCAACACTTGAACCCTGGGGCCGCTGCGCGACCCTTTCGCGACGCAAGGCCGCTCCTACCTAATCGGCGCCAGGCGCTCCAACGCCTGGTTCAGCGCCAGTACATTGACCACCGGCGGCCCGACCAATGGCCGCAGGGTGGCGTCATTCACCAGCACTTGCAAGCGCTCGACCGGCACCTGCCGCGCCGCCGCCACCCGTGGCAGCTGATAGGCGATGGCGTCCGGCGGCAGGTGCGGGTCCAGCCCGCTGCCCGAGGTGGTCAGCAGCGCCAGCGGCACCGGCCCCTGCTGCGCCTGGTACAGCGCGCTGGCCGCGTCTTCGACGCGCGCGGCCAGGGCCGGGTTGCTCGGCGCCAGGTTGCTCGCGCTGCTGGATACGGTGGCGTAGTCACCGGCCGAAGGCCGCGACTGGAACCAGCCATCGCCCTTGAATTGCTGGGCGATCAGCGCCGAGCCGCGTACCTGGCCACGGTCATCGCGCACCAGGCTGCCATTGGCCTGTTCGGGGAAGGCCACCTGGGCAATGCCGGTCACCGCCAGCGGGTACAAGGCGCCGGTGACCAGGGTCATCAGCAAGACCAGGCTCAGGGCCGGGCGTACGTATGCAGTCATGTTCGTCTCTCCTTCAGACCAGGTGCAGCGCAGTGAGCAGCATGTCGATCAGCTTGATCCCGGCGAACGGCACGAGGATCCCGCCCAGGCCGTAGATCAGCAGGTTGCGCCGCAGCAAGCGGGCAGCGCTGGCGGCCTGTACCCGCACCCCGCGCAGTGCCAGGGGAATCAGCACGATGATGATCAGCGCGTTGAACACGATGGCCGAAACAATCGCACTCTGCGGGCTAGCCAGGTGCATCAGGTTGAGCACGCCCAGTTGCGGGTAGATGGCAGCGAACAGCGCCGGCAGGATGGCGAAGTACTTGGCCACGTCGTTGGCGATGGAGAAGGTGGTCAGCGCGCCCCGGGTAACCAGCAGCTCCTTGCCCACCTGCACCACGTCCAGCAGCTTGGTCGGGTCGCTGTCCAGATCGACCATGTTGGCGGCCTCGCGGGCGGCCTGGGTGCCGTCGTTCATTGCCATGCCGACATCGGCCTGGGCCAGGGCTGGCGCGTCGTTGGCGCCGTCACCGCACATGGCCACCAGGCGCCCGTCGTTCTGCTCCTGGCGGATCCGCGCCAGCTTCTTCTCCGGGGTGGCCTCGGCGAGCACGTCATCGACGCCAGCCTCGGCGGCGATGGCGGCGGCGGTCAGTGGGTTGTCGCCGGTAACCATCACGGTGCGGATGCCGAGCTTGCGCAGTTCGGCGAAGCGCTCGCGGATACCGGGCTTGACCACGTCCTTGAGGTGGATCACGCCGAGCAGGTGCTTGTCGACGCACACCAGCAGCGGGGTGCCGCCGCTCTGGGCGATGCGTTCCACTTCACGGGCCAGGGCGGTGGGCAGCTCCAGGCGTTGCAGGCCACAGAAGGCCAGTACCGCGTCGACGGCGCCCTTGCGGTAGCGGCGCTGCTGGAAATCGATGCCCGACAGGCGCGTCTCGGCGCTGAAGGCGATGGCTTGGTACTGATTGCTTGCAGGTTCGGCGAAGTCGTGCAACTGGCGCAGGTACTCGACGATCGACTTGCCCTCGGCAGTGTCATCGGCCAGCGAAGCGAGCAAGGCGCCGGCCCCCAGCTCCTTGGCAGTCACGCCGGAGGCTGCGTGCAGGGCGCTGCAGCGACGGTTGCCGAAGGTGATGGTGCCGGTCTTGTCGAGCATCAGCGTATGCACGTCGCCTGCCGCTTCCACGGCGCGCCCAGAGCGGGCGATCACGTTCAGGCGCACCAGGCGGTCCATGCCGGCGATGCCGATGGCCGACAACAGGCCACCGATGGTGGTGGGGATCAACGTCACCAGCAGCGCGGCGAGGAAGATAAGCGGCAACTCGCCGCCAGCGAAACGTGCGAACGGTTGCAAGGTCACCACCACAATCAGGAAGATCAGGGTCAGGCCGATCAGCAGCATGTCCAGGGCGATCTCGTTGGGGGTCTTCTGCCGCTTGGCGCCTTCGACCAGGGCAATCATGCGGTCCAGGGTCGATTCACCAGGGTTGCTGGTGATGCGGATCAGCAGCCAGTCGGAGGCCAGCCGGGTGTTGCCGGTGACGGCCGAGCGGTCACCGCCGGACTCGCGGATCACCGGGGCGGACTCACCGGTGATGGCCGCCTCGTTGACCGCGGCGATGCCTTCGAGCACCTCGCCGTCGCCGGGGATCATCTCACCGGCCACCACCCGCACCACATCGTCCTTGCGCAACTGCGTGGCGGCTACGGTCTCGAACGTACCGTCGCTCTTGCGGCGCTTGGCGGCCAGGCCCTGGCTGCCGGCCTTGAGGCTGTCGGCGCGGGCCTTGCCGCGGCCTTCGGCGAGGGCTTCGGCGAAGTTGGCGAACAGCACGGTGAACCATAGCCACACGGTGATCTGCACGGCCACTGAAGTGCTCACGCCACTTTCAGGGGCAAAGCAAAGCACCGTGGTCAGCATGGCAGTGAGGGCCACCACCAGCATCACCGGGGCGCGCCTGAGCTGGCGCGGGTCGAGCTTGACGAAGGCCTGCACCAGCGCCGGGCGCCAGAGGGCGGCGAATCGGGTCTGGTCCTTGGCGCTATGACGCGCCTTCACTTCGGGAATGGGCATGTTCATGGTGTGTTCCTCAGAAACCCAGGCTCAGGTGTTCGGCGATCGGCCCCAGGGCCAGGGTCGGCAGGAAGGTCAGGCCACCGACCAGCAGGATGGTCACCAGCAGCAGCGTGGTGAACAGCGGGCCGTGGGTGGGGAAGCTGTTCAGGCCTTGGGGCGCGCTCTTCTTGGCCGCCAGGCTGCCGGCCAGGGCCAGCACTGGCAGGATGTAGCCGAAGCGGCCGATCAGCATGGCCAGGCCGATCATCACGTTGTGGAACGGGGTGTTGGCACCGAAGCCTGCGAACGCCGAGCCATTGTTGGCGGTACCGGAGGTGTAGGCGTACAGCAGTTGGCTGAAACCGTGGGCGCCGGGGTTGGTCACCGCGCCGGCAGGCCCTGGCAGGCTGGCGGCGATGGCGCCGAGCACCAGCACGCCCACCGGCATCACCAGCAGGGTCGCCACCAGCAGTTGCACTTCACGGGCTTGCAGCTTCTTGCCCAGGTATTCCGGGGTGCGGCCGATCATCAGGCCGGCCAGGAACACGGCGATCAACACGAACAGCAGCATGCCGTAGAGGCCGGCGCCGACGCCGCCGAAGATCACCTCGCCAAGCATCATGTTGACCATCGCCACCATGCCGGTCAGCGGGTTGAGGCTGTCGTGCATGGCGTTGACCGAACCGTTGGAGGCCGAGGTGGTGGTCACCGTCCACAGCACCGAACCGGTGCTGCCAAAACGGCTTTCCTTGCCTTCCAGCGGCGCGCCTTGTTGCACCTGGGCGCTTTCCAGGGCCGGGTTGGGCTGGTGCTCCGACCACAGCGCGGTGCTGGCGCCGATCAGGAACAGCGCCAGCATGCAGGCGATGATCGCGCGGCTCTGGCGCAGGTCCTTCACATAGTGGCCAAAGGTGAATACCAGGGCCACCGGGATCAGGATGATCGAGGCCACTTCGAACAGGTTGCTCCAAGCCGTGGGGTTCTCGAACGGGTGCGCCGAGTTGACGCCGAAGAAGCCACCGCCGTTGGTGCCCAACTGCTTGATGGCGATCTGGCTGGCGGCCGGGCCCAGCGGGATGGTCTGCTCGGCGCCCTGCAGAGTGATGGCGTGGGCATAGTCGGCGAAGGTCTGCGGCACGCCCTGCCACACCAGCAACAATGCCAGCAGCAGGCACAGCGGCAGCAGGCCGTAGAGGGTGGCGCGGGTCAGGTCGACCCAGAAGTTGCCCAGGGTATTGGCAGACCGTCGGGCGATACCCCGGCACAGGGCGACCAGCACGGCCAGGCCGGTGGCGGCACTGACGAAGTTCTGCACGGTCAGGCCGATCATTTGCGTCAGGTAGCTGACCGAGGCTTCACCGCTGTAAGCCTGCCAGTTGGTGTTGGTCATGAAGCTGACCGCGGTGTTGAACGCCAGCGACCATTCCTGGCCCGGCAGGTGCTGCGGGTTCAGTGGCAGCGAGCCTTGCAGCAGCAGCACGGCGAACAACAGCAGGAAGCCCGCGAGGTTGAAGGCCAGCAGCGCCAGGGTGTACTGCTTCCAGCCCTGCTCCTGTTCGGCGTTCACCCCGGCCAGGCGGTAGCAGCCCCGCTCCACCGGGCCGAGGACGGGAGACAGCCAAGTACGCTGGCCTTCCATCACCTTGTAGTAGAAGCGTCCGAGCCAGGGCGCCGGCAACAGCACGATGGCGAAGAACGCCAGCAGCAGCAGGTAATCGTAACTGTGCATGGTCGCCCCTTAGCCGCGATCGGCGCGCAGCAGCGCCACCAGCAGGTAAACCGCCAACGCCACCGCCAGAAGCAGTGACAGCCCGTCGAGCATGTACATGTGCAATCTCCCCTAGTTGCGGCATGAGGGCCGCTTTGGGGAAATTGTCCAAGGGAGGGGCGTAAAGGGGCGAGATCGAGGGTGGGGCCGGGGCATAAAGAAAGCGTAAAGATCAGGTATTGCGGTGCCTGTACCGGCCTGTTCGCCGGCAAGCCGGCTCCTACGGGGTGATCACTGTAGGAGCCGGCTTGCCGGCGAACCGGACTTCAATGCTGCGGCGTGTGCTGCGCGGAATTGCGGCTCCAGTCCAGCAACAGGCTATAGCCGACAGCCAGCAAGGTCGGCCCGATGAACAGGCCGATGAAGCCGAACGCGATCAGCCCGCCGAACACCCCGAGCAGCACGATCACCAGCGGCAGGTTACCGCCTCGGCTGATAAGGTAGGGCTTGAGCACGTTGTCCACGCCGCTGATGATGAAGGTACCCCACACCCCGAGGAACACCGCCATGCCATAGTCGCCCTTCCACACCAGCCAAGCGGTGGCGGGGATCCAGGCCAGCGGCGGGCCCATGGGGATCAGGCTGAGCATGAAAGTCACCAGGCCCAGCACTATGGCCCCTGGCACCCCGGCGATCAGGAAGCCGATCAGCGCCAACAGGGCCTGGGCCGCCGCAGTACCGATCACGCCGTTGACCACCCGCTGCACGGTGCCAGCGACCAGCTCGACGTAGTACTCGGCGCGTTCGCCCACCAGCCGGTGCAGCAGCCGGTGCACGAATGCCGCCAGGCGTGGGCCATCGCGGTAGAAGAAGAACACGAACACCAGACTGAGCGTGAGCTCCAGCACGCCACTGCCGATCTGCGCACTGCGCGCCAGCAGCCAGTTGCCCACCTGGCCGAGATAGGGCTTGGCCGAAGCCAGCAAGGCCGCGCCTTGCTGGTCGAGGGATTGCCACCAACTGACCAGGCGCTCACCGACGAAAGGAATGCTGCCCACCCAGGCCGGCGCATCGGGCAAGCCGTCGACCTGCACGTCACGCACAAAGGCGGTGGCATCGCGGATATGGTCGGCCAGATTGAAGCCCAGCCACACCAGCGGCAACGCCACCAGCAGGATCCACACCGTGGTCAGCAGGCTCGCGGCCAGGGTCTCGCGGCCACCGAGCAGGCGGGTCAGCAAGCGCATCAGCGGCCAGCTGGCAAAGGCCAGGATAGCGCCCCACAGCAGCGCCGAGATGAACGGCGCCATTACCCACAGCGCGGCGCCCAGCAGGGTCAGCAGCAGGATCTGGATCAACAGGCGGTCATTGTTGGCCATGGTGGTGCTCACTCAACGGATCAGTTCCAGGTGCAGGCCTTCGGTCGGGGCCTCGCCCACCTCGAGCCGAGCACTGCGCACGCCGGCCTTGACCAGTTGCTCGCGCCAGGCCTCGGCGCCCTTGCCACTGAGGCTGGCACGCAGGGTGCTGTCGAGGTTCAGGCTGCGGGCCAACAGCGTCGCCCAGGCGGCCTGGGGCTCGGCCAGGTCAGGGTAGTCGAGCTTGCCGGTGTCGCGCAGCTCGCGCAGCACCGTGGCGGCGGTGGGCAGCAGCTCGCCCAACGGACTGCCGGCGACGAACTCCTCGACATGCAGGTAGGCGCGGCGGTTGCCGCGGGTCACGCTGTACAGCGCCACCAGGGTGTCGGCTTCTTCGGCGGAGCGGCGCAACAGGATGAATGCCTGCTGTTCATCGCCGCCGTTGAGGCGGGCGTTGGCGAACACGTCGTTGGCCCACAGGCTGGCCTCGCCGCAGTCGCGGCCCTGGCACCAGAACAACGGATAGCCGCCATCGCGCTGCAAGGCCTCGCGGGCGCTGGTAAAGGCTTCGCGGGCACTGCGCTCGACCGGCAGTTCATAGGTGATCGAGCTGACCTGGCCACGGCTCTCGACTTTGTCCTCGACCCGCAGGCGGCCGCTGATCTTGCGCAGCGGACCCATGGGATAGACGCGCTCCTGCGCCACGGCGGGGCGCTGGTCGACGACCTTGGCATCGACTGGCACCGGCAGGCTGCCGGCCCACAGCCACGGGCTGGCGATCGCCAGGCAAGCGGCGACGGCGCCGCGAACGAACACAGGTGCGCTCATCGGCCGCCCTCGCATAGGGCGTGGCGTGGCGCATGGATGTCTGGCATGTACATGGTTGTCTCCCTTTCAACCCGCCAAGCCTCGACACTTGTCCGGTGCAAGTCAAGGAATGCCAAAAAAGCGATTGAAACAGTCTGCGACAAGGGCCGCGCCCTCGGCGTCGTTCAGGTGCAGGTGATGCCCCCCCGGCAGGGTCACCTGCTCGAAGGGTAGCTGCTCCAGCAACGCTGTGTGGCGCGCGAGCATGCCATCGGCGGCCACCACCAGGCAGGTCGGGCAGGCGATGCGCTTGATGAAGGCCATGGCCTGGTCCGGGTGCAGACGGCTTGCCGAGGGCAAGGTCAGGCGGCTGTCGCTGCGCCAGCTGTAGCCGCCAGGCACCGGCATCAGGCCGCGCTGGGCCAGCAATTCGGCAGCTTCGCGGCTGACCGCGACCATGCCTTTCATGCGCGCCTCGACGCCCTCCTCCAGGGTCGGATATACCGACTTGCGCTTGCCCTCCAGGCGCAACTGCGCCTGCAACGCCAGCCCCAGGCGCTCGGCGGCGTCCTGCTCGCTCAGCGTCGGCGGGATCACCCCGTCGATCAGTGCCAGGTGACTGACGCGCTCGGGCAAGGCACCGGCCAGTTGCACGGCGATGATCGCCCCCAACGAATGACCGAGCAGGCCGAAACGCTGCCAGCCCAGTTGCTCGGCCACCCGCAGCACGTCGTGGGCATAGTCGGCCAGGGCGTAGCCGGCCCCCACCGGGCGGTGCGCCGAGTAGCCATGCCCGGCCAGGTCCAGGGCGACGATGCGCAGCCCCTTCAACTGCGGCGCCAGGCGGGCGAAACTGTTGGCGTTGTCGAGCCAGCCGTGCAGGGCGATCAGCGGCAGGCCATCGGCCGGGCCGAACAGGTGCGCGGCCAGCTCGATATGGCCCAGGGTCAGGCGAACCTCCTCGACCTGGGCGCTCATGCCTGGCTCCAGCGCGCGAACAGCTCGCGGATCAAGCTAGCGGTCTCGCCTGGCCGCTCCAGCGGGAACATGTGCCCGCCCGGCAAGCTGTGGTACTCACCCCTGGGCATGCCGCGCACGGCCAGGGCATGGTGCTTGCGGATCACCCGGCTCTGGGCGCCACGGACCATGGCCAGCGGCACCTGCAACTGACGCGGCCGCGCGGGGCTGACATGGGGGATGCTGCGAAAGATGCTGATCTCGGTGGCCGGGTCGAAACGCAGGCGCAGGCCGTCGTCATCCGCTTCCAGGCCATGCTCGAGGTAGGCCTCCAGGCAGTCCGGATCGAAGTGACGGAACAGGGTCTTGCCGGCGAAGTAGCTGCGCGCGCTGCCGCGGTCAGGGAAGGCCTCGCGACGGCCCAGGGTGCGCCCGGCCGGGGTGATGCGGTCGATCAAGCCCAGGCGCTTGGCGGCCTGGATCAGCCATTCGTCGACGCGGGTCAGCACCGGCGAATCGAGCATCACCACGCCGCGGTAGAACTCCGGGCGGCGCAAGGCCGCGTGCAGGTGCAGCACGCCACCCAGGGAATGGCCGACACCCCACACCGGCGCATCCTGCTGTTCAAGGTGATGCAGCAGCTCGTCCACCAGGCTTTGCCAGTTGTCGTTCACCGGGAAGCGCGGATCATGGGCGTGCTGTGCCAGGTGCTGTACCTGGTAATCCGGCGCCAGCGCGGCGAACAGCTTGCCGTAGGTGGCCGACGGAAAGCCATTGGCGTGGGCGAAGAAGATCTGCTGCGACATGGCCGCCTGCTCTGCACGGGGGATGGATGGCCCATTGTCGACAAGGGTCGTGGGGGTGGCAACGTTCGGAAAGGTCATCGCCAAGGGCGATCAGGTCAAGCGTTGGCGGATCTGAACCCGTAGGAGCCTTGCCGACGAACACCGGCGCGCCAGTGCCGGGCCTGCTGCGCCAGCAAGGTTGGCTCCTGCAGGAATCGGGCAGGCCTCAGCCTGCGTGGTGCAGGCCGCGCAGGGTCATCAACCCGGCCAGTGGCCAGTCGCCTTCCAGTTCGGCCAGGCTGGCCGTGCTCAGCGGCGCCGGCTGCTGGCCGTGGCCATGCTCGAGCATCCCCACCAGGGTGCCCACCAGCGGCTGGTGGCTGACCAGCAACACCTGCTCCAGGCCCAGCCGTTCAATTTCGCCGATCACCTGCTGCGCATCGCTTTGCGGAGTCAGCCAAGGCACCGTGCGCACCGGCTCGGCGAAGCCCAGGGCGCCGTGCACCAGGGCCGCGGTCTGCTGGGCGCGCACGTAGGGGCTGGCCAGGATCGCCTGCAACGGCTGGCCCAGCAGCCGCGCGGCACTGTGCAGCACCTGCTCGCGACCATGGGCGGTCAGGCGCCGCTCGGCATCGGTAGTGGCCCGCGGCTCGGCCTCGCCGTGGCGCAGCACCCACAGCTTCACAGCTTGGGCTCCTGGTCGCGCGCCGGGTGCGGCGCCGGGGCCACGGCGTGGGGCGTTTCGCCCTCAGGCGCGCGGGGTGCCGGCCAGTCGGCGAATGGCCAGGGCTTCTGGTCAGTGTGGAAGGTGCCGAAACGACCGATTTGCGCCAGGTACTGGCTGAGGCTGTCGCCGAAGTTCATCAGGCTGGCGCTCGGCGCGCCATACACCAGGCGATAGATCAGCTGGACCAGCACCAGGCCGCCCAGCAACAGCTGGGCCACGTGCCAGACCAACAGGAACACCAGCATCCACAGTACGCGCAGGATGATCGACTCGCGCTGGGCGCGCTCGGGGGTATCGTTCATGGGGACGCTCCTTCAGTTGAAACCGCTGGTGGAAATGAAATCGACGTCGGTCTTGGGCTCGGCGCGCATCAAGTGCTCGATCACCTGATTCAGCGTGCGGCCCTCGAACAGGATCGCATGCAGCCCGGCCACCAACGGCATGTACACCCCCACTTCCTGAGCCTTGGCCTTGAGTACCTTGAGCGTGTTGACGCCCTCGGCCACTTCGCCCAGGCGGCTGACCGCCTCGTCCAGGCTCAGGCCCTGGCCCAGGGCGTGGCCAACCTGGTAGTTGCGGCTCTTGGGCGAGGAGCAGGTGACGATCAGGTCGCCGACCCCGGCCAGACCCAGGAAGGTCATGGGGTTGGCGCCCTGGCTCACGGCGAAGCGGGTCATCTCGGCCAGGGCGCGGGTGATCAGCATGCTCTTGGTGTTCTCGCCCATCCCCAAGGCCACCGCCATGCCGGCGATGATCGCGTAGACGTTCTTCAAGGCGCCGCCCAGCTCGACGCCGAAGCGGTCGCTGCTGGCATACACGCGGAAGGTACGGCCATGCAGCACGGCCTGCACCTGCTGGCACAACGCTTCGTCCTCGCTGGCGACCACGGTGGCGGTCAGCGCGTGCTCGGCGATCTCACGGGCCAGGTTGGGGCCGGACAGCACGCCGATGCGCGCCTGCGGAGCGATCTCTTCGAGGATCTGGCTCATCAGCTTGAAGGTGTGCGGCTCGATGCCCTTGGTCAGGCTGACCAGGCCCTTGCCGCGCAGCAGCTCGGCGTGGGGCGCCAGCACGCTGCGCAAGGCGCTGGACGGCAGGGCGACGAAGATCAGGGCGCTGCCCTGCAGGGTGGCGAGCAGGTCGTTGACCGGCTCGACGCCGTCATGCAAGCGAATGCCCTTGAGATACCGCGGATTCTCGCGGTTGACGCGCATCGCCTCGGCTTGCGCCGGGTCGCGCATCCACTGGCGCACGGGGTGGCCGTTCGCCGCCAGCAGGTTCGCCACGGCGGTGCCGAAGCTGCCGCCTCCAAGAACTGCAACAGGTTGCTGTTCAGTCATATCCAATCCGTTAACCAATAAAAGTAAGTGGCGACCGGCGCATTATACGGGGCACATGCGACAGAACCAGTGCCTACCCGGCGATGCGGCAATCTGCCAAGCGCGGATCACTGGCAAATGCCGTGTGGTCGGTTAACATGCCTGATTCATCCATGAAACAAGGCCTCACGTGTTCCCCGGCACGCCCCCCTACCCGCGCCTGCTGTTGCTGACTGCCCTGTTGGGCGGCCCGGCCGTGGCCGACGATCTGTTCATCGACAACCAGGACCTGCCCCAGGTTCTGACCGCCACGCGCCTGAAACAATCCCCGGCGGCCGTGCCCGGCAGCATGACCGTGCTCGACAGCGAACTGATCCGCGCCAGCGGCGCCCGCGATATCCCCGAGCTGCTGCGCCTGGTCCCCGGCATGATGATCGGCTACGGCGCCGGCAACCAGCCCACGGTCAACTACCACGGCAGCAACGTCAACGACGCCCGGCGCATGCAGGTGCTGATCGATGGCCGTTCGGTATACCGAGCCGGCCTGGCCACGGTGGACTGGAGCGACATCCCTGTGGCCCTCGAGGATATCGAGCGCATCGAGGTGTTCCGCGGCCCCAATACCGTCAGCTACGGCGCCAATGCGCTGATGGCGGTAGTCAACATCCTCACCCGCAACCCAGCCGACAGCCATGGCACGCGATTGAAGCTGACCCGCGGCCAGGATGGCATCAACGACTACTACGCCAGCCAGGGTTTCGGCTGGGACGGCGGCGACCTGCGCCTGTCGCTGTCGGGCCAGCAGGACGACGGCTTCGACCAGGACCAGTTCGGCCACGACTACCGCGACAGCCGCCGGGCCAACCGCATCAACATCAATGCCGTGCACAGCCTGGCGCCCAACCAGACCCTGGAATGGCAACTGGCGGCCAAGGAAGGCAGCAACCAAAGGCCCTATACCTACCAGCCGGTGTTCGGCAACTACCGAGCCGGTAACGATGCCGACGTCAACGCCAAGGACTATGCAGGCTCCGTGCGCTGGAACATCGACATCAACCCCGAGCACAGCCTGTACATCCAGGGCTCGGCCCAGCACTTCGACCGCCAGCAGGTGTGGCAAGCCTGTGATGCGGCCATTGCCTTCAGCCCGGAGCTGACCCGCATGTGGCAGCTTGATCCGAACTTCACCGAGAAGGTCGCGCGCAACCTGTACACCGGCCACCTGCCCGCCACCAGCGACCCCCAGCTCGGCGCTTTGCTGGGCCAGGTGCAGGACCAATGGACCAACGGTGGCCGCAACACCATCTGTGGCAACGTCGACCAAAGCACCCGCGAGACACGCTACGACCTGGAAATCCAGGACACCTTGAGCCTGACCGACAGCCTGCGCCTGGTCAGCGGGGCGAACTTGCGCTATGACCGGGCCGATTCGCAGACCTACTTCAACGGCAGCATCGACGACCGCACCTGGCGCCTGTTCGGCCAGCTCGAATGGCGCGCCGACGAGCACTGGATCCTGCAGGGCGGCGCGATGTTCGAAGACACCCAGCTGTCCGGCAGTTCACTGACGCCGCGGGTGGCGCTGAACTACCTGATCACCCCGCGCCATGGCCTGCGCGCGGTGTATTCCGAGGCCATCCGTTCGCCCGACATGTTCGAGAACAATGTCAACTGGAGCTACACGGTCAAGAACCTCAGCCCCAACCGCTATGGCCTGCAAAACGGCGAATACTTCGTCAAGACCCGCGGCCCCGGCAACCTCGACCAGGAGCGCATGCGCTCGCGCGAACTGGGCTACAACGGCTATTTCAGCGACCTGGACCTGAACCTCGACGTGAAGCTGTTCTACGACGAGATCACCGGGATGATCAGCGAGCCGCTGAAGAACAACCAGTTCATCGCCAGCAACGCCAACAAGGCGCGTTTCAGCGGCAGCGAGGCCCAGTTCGACTGGCGGCTGAGCGCCCGCGACCGCCTGCGCCTGACCTACGCCTACGTCGATGCCTGGGCCAGCAACTCCGCCGACCGCCGCCTGAGCGCGCGCAACAGCGGCTCGGCCGGCTGGCTGCGCGACTGGGGTCAGGGCTGGTCGAGCGCCCTCTTCTATTACGGCGACGACGCGCTCAACCAATACCGCTACGAGCGCATCGACCTGCGCCTGGCCAAGCGCTTCAAGATCCAGGGCAGCCAGCTGGAGCTGGCCGCGCTGTGGCAGCAACGCCTCGACGACGAGCCGGTGACCATCCCGCAGAACCGCTATGACAGTCGCCATCGCCTGAGCGTCAGCGCGGAGCTGGAGTTCTGATGCTGCGCCTGCTGCGCCTGCTTTTACTGTGCTTCTGGCCCCTGGGTTCGCTGGCGGCCAGCGAGATCCTGCTGGTCGGAGCCGAAGATCAGCCGGGCATCCGCAGCTTCGTCGCCGCCCTGGAAAAGCGCCGGCCCCACGACCAGGTGCGCTTCCAGACCGTGCAGCAGTTGCCCAACCCAGCCCAGCTCAAGGCCGACACCCGGCTGATCCTGCTCGACCCCCCGGCCCTGGAATGGCGCCTGAGCGAGGCCGCCGGGCCCGTGGCACTGGCCCTGCGGGTCAGTCGGGTGCAGGCCGAGCAGCGCCTGGGAAAGTCGCGCCCCGGGTTCCTCAGCCTGCTGTGGAGCGACCCACCGCTGCAGCGCCAGCTGCGCCTGACCCGCTACCTGTTGCCGGAAGCGCGGCGCATTGGCGTGCTATATGGCACGCGCAGCCGCTTTCTGCTCGATGAACTGCGCCAGGCCGCCCAGCCGCTGGGCCTGGAGATCGTCGCCCAGGACTGGCCGGACCTGCGCGACAGCCGCCCGCTGCAGCACCTGCTCAACAACAGCGACGTGCTGCTGGGCCTGGACGATCCCGACCTGTACAACTCCAAGTCGGCCAAGAACGTGCTGCTCAGCAGCTATGGCCGGCAAATGGCGCTGATCGGGCCGAACGCCGGCTTCGTCCGCGCCGGCGCCCTGGCCAGCACCTACAGCGACCAGGACGACTGGCTCGCGGTGCTCGATCAATTGCTCGAACAAGCCCCGGCGCGCTGGCCGCGCAGCCTCTACCCCGCGCATTTTGGTGTCAGCGGCAACCAGCAGGTGGCCCGCGCCCTGGGCCTGGACAGCATCGATGCGGACGCCGCCGCCCTGGCCCTTGGCGAAGGAGCCACCCCATGAGCAAACGCCTGAGCTGGGACATTCATACCCGCACTCAGATCCTCAGCCTGGGCCCGGCCCTGCTGCTGACCCTGCTGTTGATCAGTTTCTTCACCTTCGTGCGCATCCAGGACTTGCGTCAGGAGCTTAATCACACCGGGCAACTGATCGCCAACCAGCTGGCACCGGCCTCTGAATACGGGGTGATCTCGGGCAACAACGAAGTGCTCGACAGCCTGATGCGCGCGACCTTGAGCATTCCCCATGTGCGCTTCCTCGAGGTGCAGGACAGCCGCAACCATATCCTGGTGTATGTCGAGCAGCCGGACGAGAGCCTCAACCGCGCGCAGCGCGTGGAAGTGTTCCAGGCGCCGATCCGCCTGCAGCAGATCCGCCTGGACAGCGACTTCCTGCAAGGCAAGGCGCCGCGCCCGGCCATCGGCGACGACTACCTGGGCCGGGTGATCGTCGGCATGTCCGACGACGCCTTCAGCCAGCGCCAGCAAGAGATCGTGATCAAGGCGGCGATCCTGGCGCTGTTCGCCCTGCTGTTCACCTTCCTGCTGGCCCGGCGCCTGGCCATGAGCCTGTCCAAGCCGATCAGCGACATGGGCCACGCGGTGCGGGCGATCCAGCAAGGCGACTTCAACGCGCCGCTGCCCGTGGTCGACGACAGCGAGCTAGGCCACCTGGCGCGGCACATCAACAACCTGGCCAGCGCCCTGGACCAGGCGGCCCACGAACAGCAGCAGGCCATGGGCCAGTTGATCCAGGCCCGCGAGGAGGCCGAGCAGGCCAACCGCGCCAAGTCGGACTTCCTGGCGATGATGAGCCACGAGCTGCGCACGCCCATGAACGGCGTGCTGGGCATGCTGCAGTTGCTGGAAACCACCGAGCTGACCAACGAACAGGCCGAGTACACCGCGCTGGCCAGCGAGTCCACCGGCCATCTGCTCAAGGTGATCAACGATATCCTAGACTTCTCGCGGATCGAGCGCACCACCCTGGAGCTGGAGCACATCGACTTCAACCTCGGCGAACTGCTCAGCAGCAGCGTGCTGTCGTTCCAACACAGCGCCCAGCAGCGCGGCCTGGCCCTGCGCCTGGACCTGGCTCCAGGCCTGGAGCAGGTGCAGGTGGCAGGCGACCCGACGCGAATCCGCCAGATCCTGCTGAACCTGGTCGGCAATGCGCTGAAATTCACCGAGCACGGCGAAGTCGCGGTCCAGGCCCATTGCCAGCCCATCGACCGGCAATTGTTGTGGCTCACCTGCACGGTGCGCGACACCGGCATCGGCATCGACAGCAATCGCCTGGAAATGATGTTCGTCGCCTTCCAGCAGGCCGACAGCTCGATCTCCCGGCGTTATGGCGGCACCGGCCTGGGCCTGTCGATCGCCCGTACCCTGGCCGAACGCATGGGTGGCCAACTGCGTGGCGAAAGCCGCGAGGGCCTGGGCTCGACCTTCACCCTGGAGATGCCGCTAGCCCTGGCCAGCGCGCCTGTCGCGCCGGCACCTGCGCAACCGCTGATCCACGACAACGGCGGGCGCATCCTGCTGGTGGAAGATAACCCGGTCAACCAGAGCGTCATCGAGGCCATGCTGCGCAGCCTGGGGTTCGAGGTGAAACTGGCCATGGATGGCGCCCAGGCCATCGATCTGGTCGGCCAGCAACAGTTTGCCGCCGTCTTGATGGACTGCCGCCTGCCGCAGGTCGATGGCTTCGAGGCGACCCGGCGCATCCGCCTGCTGCCCCAGGCCGCCGAGCTGCCGATCATTGCCCTGACCGCCAGCGCCCTGGAGGGCGATCGTGAACGTTGCCTGGCCGCCGGCATGAACGACTACCTGAGCAAACCCTTCAAACGCACCGATCTGCAGCGCATTCTCGGCCGCTGGCTACCCGGCCGGACAGCCGCGACTGGCGATAAATGCTAAAGTGCGGCAGTCTTAAAGACTGGACAGGACCGCCGCAGGACCTGAAAATAACATTTCAGTGCACACCTGTACTTCTTTTGCCAGGTGCGCTGTGACTTTCACTACAACGCAATAGTCTACCTGTAGGCTGCCGCCCCGAACGCAGAGCGATTCGGATCGGCCGGGAAGATTCATCCCCTGCCACAGGGGGTTATTGAGGAGCTCGCATGACCAAACAAAACGCCTTTACCCGGGAAGACCTGCTGCGCTGCAGTCGCGGTGAGCTGTTCGGCCCCGGTAATGCGCAACTGCCCGCCCCGAACATGCTGATGGTCGATCGCATCACCCACATCAGCGAGGAAGGCGGCAAGTTCGGCAAAGGTGAATTGGTCGCCGAGCTGGATATCAATCCGGACCTGTGGTTCTTCGCCTGCCACTTCGAAGGCGATCCGGTGATGCCGGGCTGCCTGGGCCTGGACGCCATGTGGCAGTTGGTCGGTTTCTTCCTCGGCTGGCAAGGCCTGCCGGGCCGCGGTCGCGCCCTGGGTTCGGGCGAAGTGAAATTCTTCGGCCAGGTCCTGCCTAGCGCCAAGAAAGTCACCTACAACATTCACATCAAGCGTGTCCTCAAGGGCAAGCTGAACATGGCCATCGCCGACGGCTCGGTCAGCGTCGACGGTCGCGAGATCTACACCGCCGAAGGCCTGCGGGTCGGCGTGTTCACCTCCACTGACAATTTCTAAGGGTTATTCGCATGCGCCGCGTCGTTATCACTGGTCTGGGCATCGTATCGTGCCTGGGCAATGACAAAGCTACCGTCACCGAAAACCTGCGCAACAGCCGTCCGGGTATCCGTTACAACCCGGAATACAAGGAACAGGGGCTGCGTAGCCAGGTTTCCGGCTCCATCGACCTCAACCTCGAAGAACTGATCGACCGCAAGGTCTACCGCTTCGTCGGCCACGCTGCCGCCTACGCCTACCTGGCGATGCAGGACGCGATCAAGGACGCCGGCCTGACCGAAGAGCAGGTTTCCAACCCGCGTACCGGCCTGGTTGCCGGCTCCGGCGGCGCCTCGACCCTGAACCAGATGGAAGCGCTGGATACCCTGCGCGAAAAAGGCGTCAAGCGTGTCGGCCCGTACCGCGTCACCCGCACCATGGGCAGCACCGTGTCGGCGTGCCTGGCCACCCCGTTCAAGATCAAGGGTATCAACTACTCGATCTCGTCGGCCTGCGCTACCTCCGCGCACTGCATCGGCACCGCCCTGGAGCAGATCCAGTGGGGCAAGCAGGACATCGTCTTCGCCGGTGGCGGTGAAGAAGAACACTGGAGCCAGTCGTTCCTGTTCGATGCCATGGGCGCCCTGTCGACCAAGCGCAACGAAACCCCGGAACTGGCCTCGCGCGCCTACGATGCCGACCGTGACGGCTTCGTCATCGCTGGCGGCGGCGGCATGGTGGTGGTCGAGGAGCTCGAGCACGCCCTGGCCCGTGGCGCCAAGATCTACGCCGAGATCGTCGGCTACGGCGCCACCTCCGACGGCTACGACATGGTCGCTCCAAGCGGCGAAGGCGCGATCCGCTGCATGCAGCAGGCGCTGTCCACCGTCGACACCCCGATCGACTACCTGAACACCCACGGCACCTCCACCCCGGTCGGCGACGTCGCCGAGATGAAGGGCGTGCGTGAAGTGTTCGGTGCCAACGCGCCGAAGATCAGCTCGACCAAGAGCCTGTCCGGTCACTCGCTGGGCGCCGCAGGCGTGCACGAGGCGATCTACTGCCTGCTGATGATGGAAAACAACTTCATCGCCGGCTCCGCCAACATCGACGAGCTGGATCCGGAAGTCGCGGACCTGCCGATCGTACGCAAGACCGAAGACGCCAAGCTCACCACCGTGATGAGCAACAGCTTCGGCTTCGGCGGCACCAACGCCACCCTGGTGCTCAAGCGCTGGGAAGGCAAGTGATCGGCTGACACGCTGAACGAGAACGCCCGGACCTCAAGTCCGGGCGTTTTTGTTTGTGCTTCGGCCCAACTTCTCCTCCTGTAGGAGCGGCCTTGTGTCGCGAAAGGGCTGCGTAGCGGCCCCAAGGGCTCAGCGCCACCGCCGAGATTGCTGGGGCCGCTTTGCGGCCCTTTCGCGACACAAGGCCGCTCCTACAGGGGGCGATGAACGTCAAACAGAGAAGCGCTGCACCAGGGTATTAAGGTCCACCGCCAATCTCGACAGCGCCTGGCTGGCGGCGGACGTCTCCTCGGCCCCGGCCGATGACTGATGCGCCAGGTCGCGGATGGTGGTCAGGTTACGGTCCACTTCACGCGCCACCTGGGCCTGCTGCTCCGAAGCACTGGCAATCACCAGGTTGCGCTCGTTGATCTGGCCGATGGCCGCGGCAATCGCCTCCAGGGCATCACCTGCGCCATGGGCGCCGTCCAGGGTCGAGCGCGCCTGGGCATCGCTGTGCTGCATGCCCTGCACGGCTCGCTCGGCACCGCTGCGGATGGCGACGATCATCTGCTCGATCTCCTGGGTCGAACTTTGCGTGCGATGTGCCAGGGCGCGCACCTCGTCGGCGACCACGGCGAAACCACGCCCGGCCTCCCCGGCCCGCGCTGCCTCGATGGCGGCATTGAGCGCCAGCAGGTTGGTCTGCTCGGCAATCGAACCGATCACATCCAGCACCTTGCTGATGTCGTGCACCTGCTGCGCAAGCTGGCCAACCTCCTCGGCATTGCCCGCCACACCGCTGGCCAACGCCTCGATGGCGGCGACCGTGCCGCGCACCTGCTCACGCCCTTCGCGGGCGATCTGATCGCAGGTGCGGGACGCCTCGGAGGTAGCCACCGCATTGCTCGCCACCTCCTCCACCGCCGCGGTCATCTGGTTGACCGCAGTGGCGGCCTGTTCGATCTCCATGCTCTGTTGTTGCAGGCCGCGAGTGGCATCCTCGGTGACCGCGCTCAGTTCCTCGGAGGCAGAAGCCAACTGGCTGGCCGAATCGGAAATTCGCCCAATGGTCTCACGCAGGCTCTGCTGCATGCTCTTGAGCGCCGCCAGCAGGCGCGCCGGCTCGTCATCGCCCTGCACGGTGATCTGCGGCGTCAGGTCTCCCGTGGCCACCGTCTCGGCCACCTGCAGCGACTGCCCAAGCGGGCGCACGATGCTGCGGGTCAGGGCCAGGGCCAGCACCACGGTCAAGCTCAGGGCGACCACCAGCAGCACGCCAACCCACACCTTGGCCCCGCTGTACACCGCCTCGGCCAGGTCGGTGGCCGTGTTGGCCTGGTGGTTGTTCAGCGCGATCAGTTCGTTGAGCGTACTGGTCATCTGGTCGGCCAGCTGGTTCATCTCGCCATTGACCAGTGCCGCCGCCGCGTCGATGCGCCTTTCGCTGGCCAGTTGCACCACTTGGCCCTGCAAGGTCATGTACTGGCGCTCCAGGCCCTGGTAGCGGTCGAACAGGGTGCGCTCCTCGGGCAGCACGATCAGCCCGTCATAGTGATTCTGCGCCTTGCTCAGACCGCCCTTGATCTCCTCGATGCGCGCGCGGTTCTGCTGCTGCGCGGCCGGGTCGGTGTTGACCAGCAGGCGCAGGGTCAGGGCCCGGATGCGCAACATGTCCTGGGTCATGCTGCCCACCGAGATCACGCTGGGCAGCCAGTTGTTGTCCACTTGTTCGGACTGCTGGCGCATGTTGGTCATCTGTTGCAGGGCAAAACCGCCCAGGGCCACCACCAGCAGCGCCATGATGCCGAAGCCAAGGCCAGCGCGCGGGGCGATATTCAAGCGTCTCAGGCTCATTTCCAGGATCCCTCCCATCAGCGTTGTTTCCATTGCTTAAAGAAGGTATCGGGCCGTTTGGAATTTGCGTAAGACGAAAAGGCAATATCAAAACGCTATCCTCGATTGAAAGGCGCTACTTCACGTTTTTTGGCAGCAGATCGAGAAAATTCCGCCGACTCACCTGCTCTGCCACCGCTGCGGGCAAAGCATCGAGGAATGGATTGAAAGCGTGCATCTGCTCGCCGATGCTGGCGAAGCGCCCCACCACATCGGACCCTAGCATGAAGCGTTCGGGGAAGCGCACGACCAGGTCGACCCAGGCCTTGCGTGGCACGCCCTGCTCATCCAGCAGGTAGGGCTCGAGCACGCTCCAGGACAAGTCCACGTACAGGTTTGGATAGTCTTCGAGCAATCGGCTGAGCACCGGCAGGAGAAAGTCCATGCGTTCCTGGTGCCGGTGAATTTCCATGCTGCTGCCGGCATGGGCCCAGATGAAGCGGGTATGCGGGTGGTTACGCAACGGCTCTTCGATTTCCGCCAGGTACAGCGGGTTGCGCTCGCGCTTGGAGGTGATGTTCGAATGCAGCAACACCGGCAGGTCGCGCTCGGCGGCCAGGTGGTAAATGCGAGTCATGGCTTCGTTGTTGGCCCGCGGGGTATCGCCGCTGGTCAGTGCGGTGAGGTCGTCATGGCGAGTGAACACCTCGCCGATGCCTTGCCACAACCCCGGATAAAGTTCGAGCATGCGCTCGATATGGCTGACGGCATTCTTGTCCACCGGGTTGAAGCCGGTGAGAAACGGGTGGAAGCGCCTGCGCTGCTCGACAGGCAGCTTTTCCAGCGCGGCGGCGACGTACAGATCGGTGGCGCTGTACCAGTAGGCATCGGCATCGTCGCCGGCGTAGTAGCGCGGGCGCTTGGGTTCGTCCTCGTGCCATTTCTTGGCCACCGGGATGCCGGAGATCATCGACTGCTCGACCCCGGCCTCGTCCATGGCCTTGAGCAAGGCCGGCATGCCTTCGGTTTCCTGGAAGAAATCCACGTAGTGCAGATGGGCGTCGCTGTAGCGGTAGCCGCGGGCTTGCGCAGTGTCGAACAGGCTTGCGCTCAACAGCAGGCAGGCCAATGTGCGGGCAATCATCTCAGGCTCCTTTGCCGGTACCGCAAGAGTAGACCGGGCAGCGCCCGCGACGGTTCAGCCACGGCCAGCAAAACGCTATGCTTGCAGGCATCCCTCAAGGAGTGTCGCCATGAGCAGCCCCCTGGTCATCCGCCCACGCGCCGAATCGGTCGAGGGCCAGCCGATCCTGCGCCCGCTGCCCTCGGCGCAGTGTCGCAGCGTAGGCCCTTTCGTGTTCTTCGACCATATGCTGGAAACCGACTACGCGCCGGGTCATGGCATGGACATTCGCCAGCACCCGCATATTGGCCTGTCCACCCTCACCTACCTGTTCGAGGGGGAAATCCAGCACAAGGACAGCCTTGGCTCGGACCAACGCGTGCGCCCGGGAGACGTCAGCTGGATGACCGCCGGAGCGGGCGTGGCGCATGTCGAGCGCACGCCGGCCGAGGTGCTCGAGCGCGGCTCGCGGCTGCATGGGCTGCAGGTCTGGCTGGCCTCGCCGACGTCCGACGAGCAGGGCCCGGCAAGCTACAGCCATCACCCGGCGGCCAGCCTGCCGGCCAGTGACAGCCTCGGCGTGCAGATCCGCATGATCGCCGGCACCGGTTTTTGCCTGGCCTCACCGGTACCGGTGCTCTCCCCCACCCTCTACGCTCATGTGCACATGCAGGCGGCCACCACCCTGATCGTGCCGACGGAACACGCACAGCGCGCGCTGTATCTGCTCGAAGGCGAGTTGATGCTGGATGACGAGGAAGTCGAGCCATGCAGCCTGATCGTGCTGCCCGAGGGCGAAGAGGTGGTGTTGTATGCCGAGCAAACGTGCCAGCTGGTGCTGATCGGCGGCGCGCCGCTGGATGGGCCGCGGCGGATGAACTGGAATTTTGTGGCCAGTGATGCGGAGCTGATCGAACAGGCCCGGGCCAGGTGGGCTGCGGGGGATTGGCCGGTGGTGCCGGGGGAAACCTCAAGAATCGAATTGCCGCGCTGATTTTGGGGCTGCTTTGCAGCCCCATGCAAACTCAGCGCTGGAACACTTCGCTCAGCAGGTTGTGCATCGAGCGGAATGCCCGCTCGGAGGTACGCCGGTCATACTGCATCTTGCCCGGCACATTCGCGTTCGGATCGGTGAACGAGTGCACTGCCCCGCCATAGCTAAGCAACTGCCAGTCAACCTTGGCAGCATTCATCTCTTCTTCGAAGGCTGGCAACTGCTCCCTTGGCACCAATGGGTCGGACGCGCCATGCAGCACCAGCACCGAACCCTTGATGCGCTTGGCATCCTCGGGGTTCGGGGTATCCAGCGTGCCGTGGAACGACACCGCCGCCCTCAGATCGGCACCGGTGCGGGCAAGCTCCAGGGCGCAGCAGCCGCCGAAGCAGAAACCGAACGTCGCGACCTTGCCTGGCTCGAGCAGCGCCTTCGACTGCCCCACCAGTTGCGCCAGTGCTTCCTGCATGCGCTTGCGCAGCTCGGCGCGATCGTTCTTCAGCGGCATCATTGCCGTACCGGCTTCATCAGCATTGGACGGCCGCACCGACTGGCCATACAAGTCGGCAATC
Organism: Pseudomonas sp. FG47; assembly: GCF_057809115.1. NCBI lineage: Bacteria > Pseudomonadati > Pseudomonadota > Gammaproteobacteria > Pseudomonadales > Pseudomonadaceae > Pseudomonas > Pseudomonas sp. FG47. Next base: position 6,379 of record NZ_JBMDJI010000017.1, on the reverse strand, counting down.
AGCACCACATAGCCTTGCTCGGCCACTTCCTTGGCGATACGTTCGGCGCCCTCGCCGATACCCATCCAGTTCGGCGCCATCACCAGGCCCGGCTGCGGCAGCGCGCCCGGGGCATAGACCAGGCGGCTTTCGTAAGCCTTGCCTGACAGGTGATAGACCAGCGACTCGACGATGACCTTGCTCATTCAGCTCTCCTTGGGCGTTCACGGGTCAAGACAGGATAGATGTAATCGTAAAAGCGGCAGACATGAAAAAGCCCGCCGAAGCGGGCTTTTCTTGCCTCAGGTCAAGCCGACAGCTCGACCAACAGCTTGTTGAGGCGACGCACGTAGGCCGCCGGGTCCTTCAAGCTGTCGCCCGCCGCCAGCGCCGCCTGGTCGAACAGGATGTGCGACAGCTCGGCGAAGCGGTCTTCGCTCTGCTCGCCATCGAGCTTCTCGATCAGCGGGTGGCTTGGGTTGAACTCGAAGATCGGCTTGGACTCTGGCACCTTCTGCCCGCTGGCTTCGAGAATCTGGCGCATCTGCAGGCCCAGGTCCTGTTCGCCGATGGCGAGGATCGCCGGCGAGTCGGTCAGGCGGTGCGAGACACGTACCTCGGCCACGCTGTCACCCAGCGCGCCCTTAAGGCGCTCGACCAGGCCTTCCTTGTCCTTGGCGACTTCTTCCTGGGCCTTCTTGTCCTCTTCGGAGTCCAGCTTGCCCAGGTCCAGGTCGCCACGGGCGACATCGACGAACGCCTTGCCATCGAACTCGTTGAGGTAGCTCATCAGCCACTCGTCGATGCGGTCGGTCAGCAGCAGCACCTCGATGCCTTTCTTGCGGAAGACCTCCAGGTGCGGGCTGTTCTTGACCTGGGCGTGGGACTCGCCGGTCAGGAAGTAGATCTTGTCCTGGCCTTCCTTGGCGCGTGCCAGGTAATCGGCCAGGGCAACGCTCTGCTCGCCGCTGTCGTCATGGGTGGAGGCAAAGCGCAGCAGGCCTGCGATCTTCTCCTTGTTGGCGAAGTCTTCCGCCGGGCCTTCCTTCATCACCTGGCCGAAGTTCTTCCAGAAGCCCTTGTACTGTTCAGGCTCGTTCTTCGCCAGCTTCTCCAGCATGTCCAGCACACGCTTGGTCAGTGCGGTCTTCATCGACTCGATAATCGGATCCTTCTGCAGGATCTCGCGGGAGACGTTCAGCGACAGGTCGTTGGAATCGACCACGCCCTTGATGAAGCGCAGGTACAGCGGCAGGAACGACTCGGCCTGATCCATGATGAACACACGCTGCACGTACAGCTTGAGGCCGCGTGGCGCTTCGCGCTGGTACAGGTCGAACGGCGCGCGGGCCGGCACGTACAGCAGCGAGCTGTATTCGAGCTTGCCTTCGACCTTGTTGTGGCTCCAGGCCAGCGGGTTCTCGAAGTCGTGGCTGATGTGCTTGTAGAACTCCTGGTACTCCTCGTCCTTGACCTCGGTACGCGGACGGGTCCACAGGGCGCTGGCACGGTTGACGGTTTCCCACTCCTGCGCCGGCTGCTCTTCGCCTTCGGCGGCAGCGGCCTGCTCCTTGGGCAACTCGATCGGCAAGGCGATGTGGTCGGAGTACTTCTTGACGATGTTGCGCAGGCGCCAGCCATCGGCGAACTCGTCTTCACCGGCCTTCAGGTGCAGGACGATGCGGGTGCCGCGCTGCGGCTTGTCGACGGTGGCGACCTCGAACTCACCCTCGCCCTTGGATGACCAGTGCACGCCCTCGGCGGCCGGCAGACCGGCACGGCGGCTGAACACGTCGACCTGGTCGGCAACGATGAAGGCCGAGTAGAAACCCACGCCGAACTGACCGATCAGGTGCGAATCCTTCTTCTGGTCACCGGTGAGGTTCTTCATGAAGTCGGCGGTGCCGGACTTGGCGATGGTGCCCAAATGCGCGATGACATCCTCGCGGCTCATGCCGATACCGTTGTCCTCGAGGGTCACGGTGTTGGCGGCCTTGTCGAAGCTGACGCGGATCTTCAGGTCGGCGTCGCCTTCGAGCAGCTCAGGCTTGGCCAGGGCCTCGAAGCGCAGCTTGTCGGCGGCGTCGGAGGCGTTGGAGATCAGTTCGCGCAGGAAGATCTCCTTGTTCGAGTACAGGGAATGGATCATGAGGTGCAGCAGTTGCTTCACCTCGGTCTGGAAGCCCAGGGTTTCTTTTTGAGTCTCCACACTCATGGTCTTCAAAACTCCAATCTGTTGGTTGGTGGCGCCCGACGGCCGTCATGGCCTGCGTTTTATGGCGGATGTCCAGCAGATGGGGGCAGCCCTGACTATTTCAAGGGCTTTTCCGGTTCGATCTTGAAATGCGCCCGCGCCGTGGCGATCGGCGCGTCGCGATCACCCTGCCAGGCGGTAATGGCGACATTGGTCACCCGCCGGCCCTGGCGCCACAGCTGGCACTGGGCGAAGGTGTCGCGGTAGTGCCCGGCGCGCAGGTAGTCGATGGAAAAGTCGATGATTTTCGGGATGCTCGCGCTTTCGCTGTAGATCAGCAGGTACAGCGCCGCCGACAGCTCCATGAAACCGGCGATCACCCCGCCATGGATCGCCGGCAACAGCGGGTTGCCGATGTTGTCGGGGTTGGCCGGCAGGTGGAACAGCAGATCGTCGCCCTGGCGCTCGCAGCGGATGCCAATCAAGCCGGCGTAGGGAATCAACGCCAGCAACGGCTGGTAATCGCCACGGGCATGGGCCTGGTTCAGTTGCTGGCGAATATCGGCCGGGATCATGCGCGCTGCTCCTTGAGGCTGTTGCCGAAGCGGATGCCACCCTTGATGTCCTGGCCCAGGCGCATGAAAGTGCCGACCACCTGGCAGATCGGCTGCGCCGGATCGTCCTGATAGGCCGAGCCACGGGTGAAGATCACATCGCGGGTCACCCGGTAGCACAGGGCGTGGCCGTAGATGTCCTTGCCCGCCTCGGCCGGGTGCATGTAGTCGATACGCAAATCCAGGGTCGGGCACACCTCGAAGCGTGGCAAGGCACACAAAGTGGCCATGCCGCAGGTGGTGTCCATCAGGGTGGTCAGGACCCCGCCATGCACCGCACCGCTCTGCGGATTGCCGACGATGGCCGGCGACCAGGGCAACACCAGGGTCATGCCCTGGGCATCGACGTGATGCACACGCATGTTCAACACCTGGCAATGTTTAAGCGCCGACAGGAAACGTTCGGCCATGCCCTGCAAGGCAGTGTCGTTCATTATCAACCCCGCATGAAATCACTGAAAAGTCCATATAGCTCGGGCAGTTATATATCTGTAACCTGGGTGGAACTTATTCGCCCCCGGCGAACTCGAAGGAACAAGTAAAGTTATTCCACCAAGGAGAGACACCCCCATGCGTAAACCTTTTGCTTTTGCTCTGATGCTGGCCGCTGCCATGGGCCTGGCTGCTTGCGATAAAGCGAGCGAAGACAAGGCCCAGGACGCACAGCAACACGCCGAGCAGGCCCAGGAAAAGATGGGCGAAGCTCAGGATAAATTGAACGACGCCGCCAAGGAAAACGCCGAAGCCGCCAAAGATCAGGCCGAAGCGCAGCAGAAGGCCGCCGAGGAAGCCGCACCTGCTACCCCAGCGCCAGAAACCGCGCCAGCGACCCCTGCCGAACCTGCCAAGCAGTAATCGCGCAGCATAAAAAAACCCGACGCTGTCGGGTTTTTTTATGCCTGGTACTTATAGCTGAAAGGCTTCAGCCGACACTATTGGAACTGTCTCTGTCTACGGCAGACGTTGCAGTGGGAGTAAATACCATCACCTCCAATACATGGGAATGAAACTCCCGTCGATACAGAATGAATACCACGCCAACACTCATGACCATGAACAGCCACGGGCTGATGAACCAACTCAACATGGCCATGCCGAAATAATAAGAACGCAAACCCAGGTTGAACTGGTTGGCGGCCAGCGACAGCACCCTCGCCGCCCGGGAGGCGAAGGCCTTGCGCTCCAGTTCGTTGACCTCGCGTTCACCGATCATCGGCGCCGAACCCACCAGGACAGCCGCGAAGTTGTATTGGCGCATGCACCAACTGAAGGTGAAGAAGGCATAGACGAACACTGTCGCCAGGCACAGCAGCTTGATTTCCGACATGCCCTGGGACGCCTGTTGCACCAGCGGCAGGTCGGCCAGCAACGACAAGGCACGGTCCGAGGCGCCCAGCACGGTGAGGATGCCGGCGAGGATGATCAGGGTGCTGGAGGCGAAGAACGAAGCATTGCGCTCCAGATTGCCGATCACGCTAGCGTCGGCGATGCGGTTGTCACGCAGCAGCATGCGGCGCATCCAGTCTTCGCGGTACAGGTGCAGCACGCTGGCCAGGCAGGCGGTGTCACGACCCTTCCAGAGCGCATAACGGGTGTAGCCGCCCCAACAGATGGCGAACCAGCAGGCTGCCACGAGGTTGCCAAGGTTGTTTTGAATGAAGCTCATGCAGGAATCCCGTCAAAGAGAAACAGACCGGTTTTCGACGCCCGGACTCGCCATAAGACACATGCGCCGTATTGATTTTCCTGCACCCGCGAAGAGGCCAGCACAGGCAACAAAAAACCCCGCGCCTTTCGGACGCGGGGTTTGATATCCACCTTTGGCAGGCGCCCTTCGGCTTGTGGCCGGCGCCCTGCCCTTCAGGCTTCAATCCATCAGGCCAGCGCCTCGCGCGGCTTGCCCAGCAGGCGATCGCAGGCCACGGCGGCGGCCAGGGTGACTACCGAAGGCACCAGCCAGGCCATGCCTTCGTCGCTGAACGGCAGGTGAGCCATGAAGTCTGGCAGCACGTGGGCCAAGCTGCTGCCCTTGACCGCGTCGACAATACCGAACACCAGCGATACCAGCATGACCGGCGCCAGGATACGGGTTGGCGAATTCCACAGGTCCTTCACGAAGCTCAGGCCCACCACCACGATGCATGGTGGGTAGATCGCCGTGAGCACGGGAATCGAGAACATGATCAGCTTGGTCAGACCCAGGTTGGAAATCACCAGCGAGAAGCCCGCCAGGATCACCACCAGGGTACGGTACGACAACGGCAGTATCTGGCTGAAGTACTCGGCGCAGGCGCAGGTAAGACCGACGGCGGTCACCAGGCAGGCCAGTGCGATCAGCACAGCGAGGAAGCCACTGCCCAGCGAGCCGAAGGTGTGCTGCACATACGCGTGCAGGACCATCGCCCCGTTGGTGGCGTCAGCGGCGATGTCATGGCTGCCGGCGCCGAGGCGGAACAGGCTGACATACACCAGCACCAGGCCGACACCGGCAATCAGCCCGGCGATGATGGCATAGCGGGTGATCAGCTTCGGCGACTCGACCCCGCGCGAACGGATGGCGTTGACGATGACGATACCGAAGACCAGGGCGCCCAGGGTGTCCATGGTCAGGTAACCATCGGAGAACCCTTTGGAGAACGCCGCTGCGGCATAGGCCGGCTGGGCCTCGCCGATCGTGCCGGCGGGCAAGGCGAAGGCTGCGATACCCAGCACCGCCAGGGCGATGATCTTCAAGGGCGCCAGGAACCGCCCCACGGTGTCGAGCAGCTTGCCTGGGTACATGGACACGGCCAGTACCACGGCGAAATACACCACGCTGTAGATGAGCAGCGCCGTCGGACTCTCGCCGGTCAACGGCGCAACGCCCACTTCGAACGACACGGTCGCGGTGCGTGGGGTGGCGAACAGCGGGCCGACCGAAAGGTAGCAGACGGCCGCCAGCAGGCCGCCGAAGAACTTGCCGATCGGGCTGCTCAGGGCGTCCATGCCACCACCGACCTTGGCCAGGGCGACCACGGTGATGACCGGCAGGCCCACGGCGGTGACCAGGAAGCCGAGTGCCGCCATCCATACGTTCGGGCCAGATTGCAGGCCGACGATAGGCGGGAAGATGATGTTGCCGGCGCCGACGAACAGCGCGAACGTCATAAAGCCAAGCGCCAGGATATCCTGGCCTTTTAAAACTTTCATTTAAGGAAATACCACACTGCTGAAATCGGGAGTCGGAGGGGATTTCCCACAGGATTAAGGGAAATGCTGCCCGGCTTGGTGAGCCAGACCCGTTTAGCGTGTCGTTCCCTTTTGGGGTACGGGCACAGAGTGAACGCGTAGGGTACCTGTTTTGCCTGACAAACGCACTGGCACAGTGCTGCTTGTCCGATGTGCGTATGTGTTTGTCGTCTGGTTGAACGTGTTAGGCGACAATTTATTGCTCATTTGGGTAGATGTCTGGTTGAAAAACCTGATTGGGGTGATCGAGCTTTCCTAATCCTTACTGAGCAGGTGTAGGAGCGGCCTTGTGTCGCGAAAGGGCCGCGTAGCGGCCCCAGCGGTACTTGCATCGAAGCTGAAATCCTGGGGCCGCTCTGCGGCC
>NZ_JBMDJI010000016.1:0-113723 GCF_057809115.1 Pseudomonas sp. FG47 | reverse complement strand
AGCCGGCTTGCCGGCGAACACCGGCATCGCCGGTGCCAGCCACCGCGGCGCCTGGCTCGCCAGCAAAGCTGGCTCCTACACAGGGGGTCAGCGCAGCAGCAGCTTGCCCTCGATCGGCACATAGCGACTGGCCGCGCGAATCACCGACAACGCCGTCAACCCCGGCACGCCGTACACCACGGTTTCCACGCCATGGCGCTGCATCGCCCGCTCCAGCAGCAGGTCGAAGTCACCGTCGCCGGAAGCCAGTACCACCTGATCGACCCGCGCCGCTGCCTCGATCACATCCAGGGTGATGCCGACGTCCCAGTCGCCCTTGGCCGAACCGTCGGCACGCTGGATATAGGGTTTGAGGCGCACCTCGAAGCCGAGGTTGCGCAAGATCTGCTGGAACTGTTGCTGCTTGCTGTCGCCACGGTCGATGGCATAGGCCAGCGCCTCGACGATCTGCCCTTCGCGGCTGACCTCGGCCCACAGCGCGGCATAGTTGAAGTGGCAGCCATGGCCCTGGCGAACCGTGTAGTAGAGGTTCTGCACGTCGGCGAACAACGCGATTTTCTTCACCTGGGGCTCTCTCTGGCAGTGGAGCAGTATCGCCGGGCAAGCCACTGCCCCGCGATCTGGACCGGCAGTATGCCAGAGCCCTCAGACGTAGTCGTCGTCGGCGAAGAAGCCGCCGCCGTCGCCACTGTAGTCGCTGTCGGCGAAACCGCCCTGGTCATTGCCCCAGCCACCGTTGTCGGCCACCTGGCGCTGGCTGTCCTGATCGCTCCAGCCGCCCTGGTCGCTGGCCGGTGCCGGCTCTTCCTTGATCACCTCGACCACCTCCTCAGGCTGCGAATGGTGGTTGAACAGGCTGCTGATGCCCTGGGCCAGCAACACGCCACCGGCCACGCCTGCGGCGGTCTGCATGGCGCCGCCGAGAAAGCTGCTGGCCCCGCCGCGCGCCGGGGCGGGCGCCGCGCCGAACCCTTGTGCCGCGGCTGGCGGGGCATAGGCCTGGGGCGCCGGGTCACGCCAACCACCGCCGGCGGATGACGTCGGCGCCACCGCGCGCTGCGGCTCTGGCGCTGGGCTGCGGGTGCCGGCACCGAAGATGCTCGAAAGGAAACCGCCACCGCCACTGGGGCTGTTGGCGCGGGTCGCCTCGAGCTGGGCACGGGCCTGCTTGAGCTCGGCCTCGAGCTGCTTGTTCTGTTCGTCCAGGCGCTTGATCGCCGCTTCCTGCACCAGGATCGCCTGGGCCATGTAGTAAGGCGCGGCCGGCTGCTCGCGCAGGTGCTCCTCGATCCGCGCCTGGGCCTGGGCATCGCGCGGCTGGGCCGGATCCTCGGCGTGCTTGAGACGGCCGAACAGGCCATCGATCAGGGTTTGTTCTTCAGTGTTCATCGGGGCGACCTCATGGGCTGAACAGGACATCGGACAGCGTCAAAGATGGGGGCCGGGGGGCGGCGTTGCAATTGCCTGGGCCATGAAACTTTTTTCAGCAAGGGGGCCGACTGGGCTACAGTTACGCCCTGCTTTTTCTGCCATGCGATGTTGACCGATGAATCCGCTGAGCGTTCTGCGCGACTCCCTGTACTTCTTCCGCCGCCACCTGGCGAGCATCCTCCAGCTGTGCCTGCCGCTGGTGGTGCTCGAGGCCCTGGCCAACCAACTGCTCTACCGACAACTGGGCGAACAGGCCTCGCCGGCCTACGGCATGCTGGTCAGCCTACTGTTCTACCCGCTGTACAGCGCCGCGCTGATCCTTTACCTCGATACCCGCAGCAACGGCCAGAGCATCGCCAAGCGCGACCTGTTCGCCCGCGCCTTGCAGTTGTGGCCGGCGCTGGCGCTGCTGGTGGTGATCAGTTCGCTGCTGATCATGGCGGGCCTGGCGCTGTTCATCTTCCCCGGCGTGTGGATCATGGTGAACCTGGTGTTCGCCGAGTACCTGTTGGTGCTGCGCGGCCTGCCGGTGATCGAGTCGATGCGCACCAGCGCGCGCATGACCACCGGACACTTCCTGCGCATCATGGTCTGCATGCTGTCGGTGCTGGCGCCGCTGTGGCTGCTCGAAGGCCTGCTGCTGGGCCTGTTCCCCGACCCGCAGCCTGGCGTGCAACTGGCGCTGGACAGCCTCAATGGCTTCCTGCAGTTGTTCAGCACCGTGGTGCTGTATCGCCTGTTCATGTTGCTGGAAGGCGAGGCGAGCACCTGACGCCTTGCCTCGGGCGCGTCCCGCAAACCGGGCCACTACCAGGCTTTTTCCGGGGAACAACCTCCAGTTATCCGACCAAAATCAGGTTCGGTAGTGTGTGAAATGGCATGTACATGCGCCATTTCACACATGAACCCGGAGATATTCCTGATGACCTCTACCCTCTCTCATACCCCGCCAACGCTCGCCACGTCCCCCGTGTACCCCGACATTGATAACTGGATCGAAAACGCTGGCACATTCACCGCACATATCCACTGTCACGGCGTGAAGAAACAGTGGAGCGATTTGCTGCAGCTCTACACGCCCGTGCGCTGCCTACCAGGCACAAGCTGCGACATCGCTTTCCCCGTCAATCTGAGCACTGGCGGTTCAAGCCTGGACAACTGGCTGATCATCGACAATCGCAAGCAACCGGCGACATTCAAGTTCGAGTTCCACTCGCGCACCACGGATCGGCTTTATGTCAGGATCCACGGCACGGGCACTGACCAGGACAAGCAAGTGGATATCAGCCGCAATGGCTATCTCGGCCTGTACGCCAATGCCTCCGAGCTGCTGAAGCTCGAGCCGCTGGAGTGGACCGCTAACACCCTGCGTTGCCGTATCCGCGACCATCAAGGGCATGCCGTTAAAGTGGCCTATGAAAACCCAACGTACCTGAATGTGCAGAACGGAGACGAGGTCAGCTTCGTCATCACTCGCCTCTAAAGCCCAGAGCTATCAAGGTCCTGGCGTTTTTGGAGTATGGCCGCGTCATTTCAGGATGACCGGGGCTGCTTTATGGTCCTTGACCAAACAAGGCAGCTCGGGCGCCTGTTAGGAGCGGCCTTGCAGAGGCGTCGTAGCGGTCGAAAAGGGTTGCAAGGCGATCCCGCAATTGCAAATCGAACGCCAATTCCCAACACTTTGGCTACAGTCGCGAGCTGGCTGAGCTGTTGCTGGATCGATAGCCACGGTATGTTCGCCTCGACAACAATGGCGAAATCGAAGTCTGCCATGGTGACGCCTGATGTTTGTAGCGCCAGAGCATTGTGCTCACCTTTGAAGTTGCAACACATCCGACATGTGGGCTACTCCAATACCTCCATTGGTTAGGAAATCATTCACGCTGATGCGAACTGCCAACTGAAATCACAGTGAACGCGCGTGCTCAGCGGCACGAGACTTTCCTCTTTCATGAAGGTAGTAACATGACCAGCGACGAAATAATCCAAGCCACCTTCAACGCCCCGCTTCCCAGTTTTTTCCAGGCGCGCATCTATCAATACGATAACGGAGTCCGAACGCCATTGCGTTTTACCAAGCCTACCGAGGAGGGGCTGTTCTCGGATGGCGGATGGCTACAAGCAGGCGGTGAGGGGGATTCCCCCCTCTTCGCCATGGACTTCACCAGCAAGCTGAACAACCGCCTGACGATGAACCTGTCCGCCCACAACCACCGCGGCCTTCTGCAACGCGTTGGCCGCAGTCGAAACGGGTACCTCGGCTTGTATGACTATCACACCAATACGCAGGCGTGGAAGCTGGAACCGCTGGAATGGACCGGGACGGAAATGTTGTGCTACCTGCGAGACTTCCGCGATTACCGTGTCGTCGTGAGCAGCGAACATACGTTTATAAAAAACCATAAGTACTACTATCTCAACACGGAGGGGAAGTCCGTCAGTAAGTTCCTCGTCAAACAAGTTGTACTGCCGGGCCTGGAAGGTATGTCCTGGTTATCCTGACAATTCGTTGTTGTGCACGCAATTGAACACTTGAGTGGGCCGCCGGCTCAACCTGCGCGTTTCACGCAGTAAGCCGAGGAGGTCTGTTCATCAATGCCCCTCCTTGAATCCAAACAGTAAGCCGGTCGTCAACGCTGGCACCTCCACCACCGAGGTCTAATCATTGCCGGCCCGCAGATCATCAAAGCGCTCGGCATCTGCCAGGTGCGCCATGACAACGGTTACCGGCAACGCCCAGGTCAAGTCCCCCTGGGTTTGGCTCGCGCCGTGGCCTCGGCCACCAGTGGGTCATCCGGCCAGTAATGCTTGGGGTAGCGCCCTTTCAAATCCTTCTTCACCTCGGCATAGGTGGTGCGCCAGAAGTTGGCCAGGTCCTGGGTGACCTGCACGGGACGGCGTGCCGGTGATAGCAGGTGCAATTTGACCTGCTGGCGACCACCCGCAATGCGCGGGGTGTCGGCCAGGCCGAACAGCTCCTGCAGGCGCACCGCGAGGATCGGCGGCTGCTCGCTGTAGTCCAGGCGGATGCTCGAACCCGACGGCACGCTCAGGTGCGCCGGGGCCAGTTCGTCCAGACGCTGGGGCAGTGGCCAGGGCAGCAGGTTGCGCAGCAGTGACGCCAGGTCCAGCGCGGCGAAATGGCTCAGGCGCGATACCTTGCCCAGGTAGGGTTGCAGCCAGTCTTCCAGGCTGGCCAGCAGCGCTTCGTCGCCCAGGTCGGGCCATTCGCTCTGGCCGTCCTTGTCCAGGTCCAGCTGGCGCAGCAGGGCAACCCGGGCCTGCCACTGGCGCAGTTCAGGGGTCCAGGTCAGCAGGTTGAGGCCCTTGCGCCGTACCAGGCCGAGCAGAGCCTTGGCTCGCGCCTCGTCATCCAGCCCTGGCAGGGGCTCGCGGCTGAGCACCAGTTCGCCAACCTTGCGCTGGCGCTCGGCGCGCAGCAGCTGTTCGCGATCATCCCAGTCCAGCAGGTCGAGGGTTTGCACTTGCTCGGCCAACACCTCATCGAACAGTGTCGGCTCGAACTCAGCGGCAAGGTAGATGCGCTCTTCACGCTGGCCCTGTCGGCTGCCTAGGTCGGCGATCACCAGCCAGGGGCATTTCATCAAGGCATCGGCTTCGCCGAACAAGGCCGCGCGACCATTGGCCAGGCGATATTCACCACCGCCTTCGCGGCGCTGCTGGGCGACACGGTCAGGGTAGGCCAGCGCCAGCAAGGCGCCCAGCCAGCGCGGATGGTCGGGATCGGCCACAGCGGCGCTGGCCTTGCCGCGCAACTGGCCACGGTACTGCCGGGCCAGTTGCCGGGCGCGTTGCACCCCGCCCTGGCCGCCACGCGATGCCTTGGATTCGCCGCTGAGCAGGCTCAACCGCGAATGCAGATCGGCGCCGCCACCACGCAGGATGTCGCGCTCACCAAGCAGGGCCGCGACGTCGCAGGCCATGTCGGCCAGCCCCAGGTCCTGCCCACGCAACAGCAAATGAGCGATGCGAGGGTGCGCGGGCAACTCGGCCATGGCCTGGCCATGGGCGCTTAGGTTGTCGCGGCTGCCAGGCTTGAAGGCCCCCAACCGCGCCAGCAGGTCCTGGGCCTGGGCGTAGGCCGCCGCAGGGGGCTGGTCGAGCCAGCTCAACTGTTCCGGCGGCATGCCCCAGCGGCCCAGTTGCAGGGCCAGCCCGGACAAGTCGGCCTGGAGGATCTCGGCACTGCCGTGGGCGGCCAACTGGTCGTGCTGGGCCTCGGACCACAGCCGGTAGCACACCCCCGGCTCCAGGCGCCCGGCCCGGCCAGCGCGCTGGGTGGCACTGGCGCGGGAGATGCGCTGGGTATCGAGGCGGGTCATGCCGCTGCCTGGGTCGAAACGCGGTACCCGAGCAAGGCCTGCGTCGATCACCACGCGCACGCCGTCGATGGTCAGGCTGGTCTCGGCGATGTTGGTGGCCAGCACCACCTTGCGCTGGCCCTTGGGCGCTGGATCGATCGCGGCGCGCTGGGCATCGAGGTCGAGCTCGCCATGCAACGGGCACAGCAAGATGCCCAGGTGCTCGCCCAAGGCCTCCTGCAAGGCTTGGTGGACCCGGCGAATCTCCGCCTGGCCGGGCAGGAACACCAGCAGGCTGCCGCTCTCGTCGGCCAGCGCCTGGAGCACGCAGTCGACCACCCGTGGTTCGACGAACTCGCCGAGCTGGAAGGGCCTGCCCCAGCGGATGTCCACCGGGTGCATACGGCCCTGGCTGCTCACCACCGGCGCGTCGTCGAGCAAGCGCGACAAGCGCTCGCCCTCCAGCGTCGCCGACATCAGCAGGATCTTCAGCGGCGGCTCGTCACGCAGCAGGGCCCGGCCATTGAGGCTCAGGGCCAGGGCCAGGTCAGCATCCAGGCTACGCTCGTGGAATTCGTCGAAAATCAGCAAGCCCACCCCTTCCAGCGCCGGATCGGCTTGCAGGCGGCGGGTGAGGATGCCCTCGGTGACCACCTCGATGCGCGTGTTCGGGCCAACCTTGCTGTCCAGGCGGATGCGATAGCCCACGGTCTGGCCGACCTTTTCGCCCAGCTCGCTGGCCAGCCGCTCGGCGGCGGCGCGGGCGGCCAGGCGCCGGGGCTCGAGCATGAGGATGGTCTGCCCGGCCAGCCACGGCTCGTCGAGCAACGCCAACGGCACACGGGTGGTCTTGCCGGCGCCGGGCGGCGCCTCGAGCACCGCTTCGTCACGCGCGCCTAGGGCCAGGCGCAGGTCGGACAGTACGGCATCGATCGGTAATGAAATCATGGTGGTCCTCGAACAATCGTCCGAGTATAACGGCGAACCGAGGCTGGCCTAACATGGTCTTAAGCTCAGGCGCGGACGTTTGCCGCGCCCTTGCAGTGCTACCTTCCCGGAGATTTACATGCGCATCCCTTCCCGCGTCATCGGTGGCGCCCTGGTCGCCACCCTGCTGACCCAACTGACGGCCTGCGGCACCCTGTTCTACCCGGACCGCCGTGGTCAGATCGAAGGCAAGATCGACCCCGTCGTCGCGGCCATGGACGCCATTGGTATCCTGTTCTACGTGCTGCCAGGCCTGATCGCCTTCGGCATCGACTTCGCCACCGGGGCCATCTACTACCCCGGCGGCAAGACCGCCCAGGTCGACCCGGCCAAGCTGGCCCCGGCGGTCGACGCCAACGGCCAGGTCGACAGGCTCAAGCTGCAGGCTATCCTGCAGACCGAACTGGGCCAGCGCCTGCCGCTGAACGACCCACGCCTGATCCAGCAACGCGGCAGCGTCGAGCAACTGGCCAGCCTCGGCCTGGTGCCAGCAGCCTGAGCCCCTCAAGGAAGACCTCCAAGGCATGACCACCTCGGCCGAACACCAACGCCTGCTGCGCCTGGCCACCCGCGCCTCGCTAGCCGTGGCCAGCATCCTGGTCCTGAGCAAGGCCGTGGCCTGGTGGCTCAGCGGCTCGGTCAGCCTGCTAGCCGGGCTCACCGACTCGGCGCTCGATGCGGTCGCCTCGTTGCTCAACCTGCTGGCGGTGCATTACGCACTGCGCCCAGCCGACGACGACCACCGTTTCGGCCATGGCAAGGCCGAGGCCCTGGCCGGCATCGCCCAGGCCCTGTTCATCGGCGTCAGCGCGGTGCTGATCGGGGTGCAGGCGGTGCAGCGCCTGCAAGCGCCAGAGCCGTTGGGCGACACCGCCGCCGGCATCGCGGTGATGCTGTTGTCACTGGTGCTGACCGTGGCGTTGCTGGCGTTCCAACGCAAGGTCGTGCGCCTGACCGGCTCCACCGCGGTGCGGGCCGACTCCCTGCATTACCGCTCCGACCTGCTGCTCAATGGCAGCATCCTGCTGGCGCTGCTGCTGGCACGGTTTGGCTGGCCGCAGCTGGATACGCTGTTCGGGCTGGGGATCGCCTTGTACATCCTCTGGAGCGCGGTGCAGATTGCCCGGGAAAGCACGGCGATCCTCATGGACCAGGAGCTGCCGACGGATGTCAGCGAGCGCATGCGCGAATTGGTGCTGGCGATCCCCGGGGTGCAAGGCGCGCACGACCTGCGCACGCGGGTGTCGGGCAGCCACTGGTTCGTGCAGTTGCACCTGGAGCTGCCGGGGCAGTTGCCGCTGCACGAGGCCCATGCCCTGTGCGTGCAGGCATCGCAGGCGATTCGGGCGCGCTACCCACGGGCCGACGTGATGGTGCATGCCGACCCCGTGTAACGACGGCCTCAGTTGGTGCTATATCCCCGCCCGCTCAAGCACGCTGCCAGTGCCCGCCGGTAGTTGTCCGCCACATTCGCCGGTGGCGCATAGCTGGCCGTCGCCGGGTCGAACCCCGACTGGCTGACTGCCCAGCGGTGGCACTGGAAACGGTCCTGCTCCTGCTGCTCCGGCCCCTGCCCGTACATCGGGTAGGCCACCACGTCATAACCCTGGGGCTGCTGCGCAGCTGGCGCAGGCGCCAGCGAGGGTGGGTTGACCACCACATAGTCACGGCTGTCGGCCTGGTACTGGTAGTAGGTATCCGCCACCAGGAAGAACAGCGCCCCACCCAGCCACACCTCGCGGGCATAAGGCGGCAAGTAGCCGACCCTCACCCCATAGGGCGGCGTGACCACGACGTAACCGCCGCTGTGCGGGCGATACCAGTAGCCGCCGGAGTAGAAGTAATCCTGCCCCCGATAGGGCACTTTCCAATAGCGATCCGGGAAGTGTTCGACCTGGTGTCCCGGATGGTATTGCGGCCCCGGCCCCCAGCCATTGCCATGGCCGTCCGGCCGGCCCGACCAGTCACCGCCCGGTCGCTGCCCCGGGCCACCGGCTGCCCAGTAACGGTTGTCGCCATGGCGCCGGGGAATGTCCTGGTAGTAACCCTGGCGCGGCGGCTGGGTCTGGCGTACTTCGTCCCGGGAAGTGAGCGGCGAGCCGCGTTGCGCTCCCTGGCCGTCATGCCCTGCCCCGGATTCCTCGGCCCAGGCGCCCAGGCTGATACCCATGCCCAGCACACCAATACCGGCCCAATGCCAGATGCGCGACCTCATGATCTTCCTCTCGATGACAACACTTGCCCTTGCAGGCCCAAAGTCTACCGCGACTGCCCATACCAGCAGATGAAAGTGACGACAGCAATGCTTGGCTTGCAGCATTTACATACATAGCGTATGAATAAACAATCATACGGACTGAATGTAAAAGGAACAGCCTTCATGCCCAACCCCTACGCCGAACTGTTTGCCCTCCCTGGCACCCGCGGCTTTACCGCAGCCGGGCTGCTGGCGCGACAGCCCTTGCCCATGGCCGGTATCGGCATCATCACCCTGCTGGCCCAAACACGCGGCAGCTATGCCCTGGCCGGCGCGGTATCCGCGACCTTCGTGCTGACCTACGCCCTGCTGTCGCCCCAGGTCTCGCGCCTGGTGGACCGCCGGGGGCAACGCCGGGTGCTGCCCCTGGCCGCCTTGCTGAGCGTGCTGGGCCTGGTGCTGATGGCCACCGGCGCCTGGTTGGGCAGCCCCAGCTGGGTGCTGTTCGTCGCCGCCCTGCTCAGCGGCTGCATGCCGAGCATGTCGGCCATGGTCCGGGCGCGCTGGACCCATCTGTACCGTGGCCGGCCACAACTGCAGGCGGCCTACTCGCTGGAGACCGTACTCGACGAAATCAGCTTCATCGCCGGGCCACCTCTGGCGGTCGGCCTCAGTGTCGGCCTATGGCCACCGGCTGGCCTGTTGGCGGCAGCGCTGTTGCTGGCACTGGGAACGCTGGCACTGGTTTGCCAGGCACGTAGCGAACCGCCACTGGCGCCCCGCGAGCTGGCAACACCTGCGCCTGCGCTATGGCGACACCGCGCCGTGGCGCAACTGACGTTGCTGATGATGGCGATGGGGATGATCGTAGGCACGGTGGACATCGTCAGCGTGGCCTTCGCCAGCGAACAGGGCCTGCCTGCCGCCGCCAGCCTGGTATTGTCGGCCTATGCCGCCGGCTCATGCCTCGCCGGGCTGATGTTCGGAGCGCGGCACTGGCGCCTGGCGCTACATCGCCAACTGTTGCTCGGGGCACTGGCGACCGCGCTGAGCACACTGCCGCTGTTGCTGGTCGACACTGTCATGCAACTCGGCGGCGCGGTGCTGCTGGCCGGCATCTTCTTCGCACCGACCATGATCGTGGCCATGGCCCTGGTCGAGCGCAGCGTGCCGCAACACCAACTGACCGAGGGCCTGACCTGGCTGCTCGCCGGCCTTAACATCGGCGTGGCGATCGGGGCTGCAAGCGCTGGTCAGTGGGTGGACGCCACCACGCCGCGCAACGGCTTCTTCATTGCATTGGCCGGCGGGCTGCTGGTGCTGTTGGTGGCCGCCTGGCCACGGCGCCGCGTATCGATCGCGGGACAGACGCAATAAAAAAGGGAGACCTCAGGGTCTCCCTTCTGCAATTGTCGTCCGTGCTCGGCGCTTGTGACACCGGCTCACCTCGCGCCGTCTTCTGGACAGTGCGTAGCCCGGGGGCCTGGCGGATCCTGTTGGATGGCTGGCCGCGACCGCCCGCCTAGGGCGCGTCGCCGTGGACTGATGTCCGGGCAGTGATTCTGGTGATAAAGATAGGCCAGACGCCGGAGCAGAGGATTGCTAAGATTGCTCTGATAAATAGCACTTGCGCAATTTTTCACTCAGGATCGATAATTCGCCGCAATCTGAACAGAAAAGGCCTTTTCCATGAGCAAGCTCGACCGCTACGACCTGAGCATCCTCGCCGAATTGCAACGCGATGCGCGCATCTCCAACCAGGAGCTGGCCGAACGTATTGGCCTGTCGCCGTCGCCCTGCTCGCGCCGGGTCAAGCAGCTCGAAGACGATGGCTACATCTCGCGCCAGGTGGCGCTGCTGGACCGCAAGAAGCTCGGCCTGAGCCTGACCGCCTACGTGCTGATCGGCATGGACCGCCACACCCCCGAGCGCTTCGAGACCTTCGAGGCGGCGATCCGCAGCCTGCCGCAGGTGCTCGAGTGCAGCCTGGTCACCGGGATGGACGCCGACTATCAGCTTAAAGTGGTGGTGCCAGACATGGACCACTACCAGAAACTGCTGCTCGGCAGCCTGACCCGTATCGAGGGGGTGACCAGCGTGCGTTCGAGCTTCGTGCTCAACCAGGTACTGGCCAGCACCGAGCTGCCCTTGACCCACCTGCGTTGAATCCCTGCGCGCCCGGCGTATGATCGTGGGCTCAATCTGCCTGGAGTGAACCGATGGATCCCGCAGTATTCGAAGAATGGATGATGATCATCCTCGTCACCGTACTGATCGCCTTCATGGGCTTCATCGTCTGGGACCTGGCGAAGAAGTCCAAGGCTGGGCGCTTCGGCACGCTGATCCTGTTCTTCGTGCTGGGCCTTGGCGTGCTGGCGTTCATCATCAAGAGCGTGGTGGTGGGGTTTCTCGAAGGGGTGTAGCGGCCTGACGCCCTCCACCCTTCCTTGTAGGAGCGGCCTTGTGTCGCGAAAGGGCTGCAAAGCAGCCCCAGATTTCAGCATCAAGGCAGAAATTGCCGGGGACGCGTGCGGCTTAAAGCTTGGCCGGCACCTCGCGCCAACAGCCCTGGTCCAGCCCGTCGAGGGTCCAGTCGCCAATCCTCACCCGCACCAGACGCAAGGTCGGCAAGCCCACCGCCGCGGTCATGCGCCGCACCTGGCGGTTGCGCCCTTCGCGAATCACCAGTTCCAGCCAGGCGGTCGGCACGCTCTTGCGAAAGCGCACCGGCGGATTGCGCGGCCATAGCGTCGGCTCGTCGAGCAGGCGCGCCTCGGCCGGCAAGGTCGGCCCGTCATTGAGCTCGACGCCCTCGCGCAGGCGCTGCAACTGCTCGGCGCTCGGTTCACCCTCCACCTGCACCCAGTAGGTCTTGGCCAGTTTGTGCTTGGGGTCGGCGATGCGCGCCTGCAGGCGGCCGTCGTTGGTCAGCAGCAACAACCCTTCGCTGTCACGGTCCAGGCGCCCGGCGGGGTAGATGCCGGGGATGTCGATATAGTCCTTGAGCGTGGCGCGCCCCTCGCCGTCGCTGAACTGGGTGAGCACATCGAACGGCTTGTTGAACAGGATCAGGCGCGGCTCGGTCGGCGGTGCCTTGGGCTGGCGCCTTGGGCCGGCAGGACGCGCCGCCGGGCGGCGCGGTGGGTTGCGGGGTGGCAGGGGCATGGATCCTCAGCGGAACGGCGGCTCATCGAAGCTGCGCAGTTTACGCGAGTGCAGCGAGTTGAGCTCGGTGCGCAGCAAGTCGAGGGCGGCGATGCCTATCTTCAGGTGCTGGCTGACCGCGCGGTTGTAGAAGGCGTTGGCCGAGCCTGGCAGCTTGATCTCGCTGTGCAGCGGCTTGTCCGACACGCACAGCAAGGTGCCGTACGGCACCCGCAGGCGATAGCCCTGGGCCGCGATGGTGCCGCTTTCCATGTCTACCGCCACGGCCCGGGACAGGTTGATCAACGGCCGCTCCTGGGCCCAGCGCAGCTCCCAGTTGCGGTCGTCGTAGGTGAGCACGGTGCCGGTGCGCAGGCGCTTCTTCAACTGCTCGCCACGCTCGCCGGTAACCTGGGCCGCGGCTTCCTGCAGCGCCAGTTGCACTTCGGCCAGGGCCGGGATCGGGATGTTCGGCGGCACCACGCGGTCGAGAATACCGTCGCGGCGCATGTAAGCGTGGGCCAGCACATAGTCGCCAATGGTCTGCGATTGGCGCAGGCCGCCGCAGTGGCCGATCATCAGCCAGCAGTGCGGGCGCAGCACGGCCAGGTGGTCGGTGATGTTCTTGGCGTTGGACGGACCGACGCCGATATTGACCAGGGTGACGCCATCGCCGTCGGCGGCGATCAGGTGGTAGGCCGGCATCTGGTAGCGGTGCCAGACCACGCCGGCCACCAGGGCCTGGGCCTCGCCGTTGTCCATGCCCTTGTCGATGATCACGTTGCCCGGCAACACCATGCGCACGAAGCGCGGGTCGTCGCGCAGTTGCTCCAGGCCATGGGCGATGAACTGGTCGACATAGCGGTGGTAGTTGGTCAGCAGGATCCACGGCTGCACATGGCGCCAGTCGCTGCCGGTGTAGTGCACCAGGCGGCGCAGCGAGAAGTCGACGCGAGCGGCATCGAACAACGCCAGCGGCAGGGTCTGGGCGCTTTCCCAGTCGTACAGGCCGTCGGCGATGTTGTCGGTGGCCGCCGACAGGTCGGTGCTGGGGAACACCCGCGCCAGCTGCGCGGCGGTAATGCCGCTGCCGGCCAGCTCGTCGCCCTGGTCGACCACGTAGGGGTACGGGATGTTCTGCTCGCTGACGCCGACTTCGACGGTCACGGTGTAGTCGTGCATCAGCGGGCGCAGTTGCTCCAACAGGTAGCTGCGAAAGGCCGCGGGCTGGGTCACGGTAACGCTGTAGGTGCCGGCCACCTGGACCTTGGCATAGGCGCGGGTGGTAGCGGCGACTTCGCCCTGGCTGAAGTAGGTCAGGCGCAGCGCCGGGTAGCGGAACAACGCCCGCTCCTCGTCACCCGGTTCGGTGCGGTCCTTGAGGTAACGCTTGAGGGCCTGGCTCAGGGCCCCGGTGGCCTGTGCATGCAAGGCCGCCAGTCGGTCGACGGCCTGTTCGGGGGTAGCTACGACTTCAAACGCTTGGCTCACGCTGGGCTTCCTGTTTTGGGAACATGCATGCCAGCCATCTTGCCTGCGTTGCCAGGCAAATACACCCCCAGTGTCGGTGCTGTGCCATTCCTTGCACGAACGGCTTTCAACCAGCCCAGACAGGCGTGGCCCTGGCCACCAGCGCCACGGCATCCACCCCGCGCGGCAAGGCGCCATACACCCGCCCGCCAGCGCCCAGGCGACTGCCGATGAACGCATCGCTCACCGTGGCGTTGCCCGCCTCCAGCAACAACTTGGCCTGCAACGCCACGGCGATATCCTCGGTCAGTTGCCGTGCGCGGTACTGGATGTCGTCGGTGTCGGCGAACGCGCCCTTGAGGTTGCCGATGAACGCCGCCAGCCGCGGATCGCCATGGCCATCACCCAGTTCGACGAACAGTGCCTCGAGCACACCCGGTTCCTTCGACAGCGCGCGCAGCACGTCCAGGCACTGCACGTTGCCCGAGCCCTCCCAGGTCGAATTGACCGGGGCCTCTCGGTACAGCCGGGGCAGGATGCTGTCCTCGACATAACCCGCGCCGCCCAGGCATTCGGCGGCCTCGTTGATCATCCCTGGGGCGCGCTTGCAGATCCAGTACTTGCCCACTGCTGTCACCAGCCGGGCGAAATGCGCCTGCTGCGGATCGTCCAGCTGGTCCAGGGCCTGGCCCATGCGCAGGCTCAAGGCCAGGGCGGCTTCGCTCTCCAGCGCCAGGTCGGCGAGCACGTTCTGCATCAACGGCTGCTCGGCCAGCAGCCGACCGCCGACCTTGCGGTGGGCGCAATGGTGCGCGGCCTGGGTCAGGGCCTGGCGCATCAGGGCACTGGAGCCGACCATGCAATCGAAGCGGGTCATGGCGACCATCTCGATGATGGTCGGCACGCCACGGCCCTCCTCGCCGACCATCCAGGCCAGGGCCCCGCGGAACTCCACTTCGCTGGAGGCATTGGAGCAGTTGCCGAGCTTGTTCTTCAGGCGCTGGATGTAGAACTGGTTGCGATTGTCATCCGGCCGGTGGCGCGGCAGCAGGAAGCAACTCAGGCCTTTGTCGGTTTGCGCCAGGGTGAGGAAGGCGTCGCACATCGGCGCCGAGCAGAACCACTTGTGCCCCACCAGCTCGTAGGCCTGGCCCGGCCCCGGCGCACCCACCGGGTAGGCGCGGGTGGTGTTGGCGCGCACGTCGGTGCCGCCCTGTTTCTCGGTCATCGCCATGCCAATGGTCACCCCGGCCTTGTGCCGGTCGCCGACATTGCGCGGGTCGTACTCGCGGGCGAGGACCTTCGGCAACCAGTAACCGGCCAGTTCCGGTTGCAGGCGCAGGGCCGGCACGGCGGCGAAGGTCATGGTCAGCGGGCAGCCGGTACCGGCTTCGGCCTGGCTGTGCAGGTAGGTCATCGAGGCCCGGGCCACGTGGGCACCGGAGCGAGGTTCGGCCCAGGGCAACGAGGGCAGGCCGTGCTCGACGGCGGTGCGCATCAGTTCGTGGTAGGCGGGGTGGAACTCGACCAGGTCGATGCGATGGCCGTAGCGGTCATGGCTGCTGAACTCGGGCTTGTGCGCATTGGCCTGAAAGCCTGCGGCCATCAGCGGACCACCGGCCAGGGCACCGTAGGCGTCGATCCGCGACTCGGCCCAACCGGCGCCGAAACGCCGCGACCACTCCTGCAGCGGCAGGTCGAGGCGGTACAGGTTGGCGCCGTCGAGGGGCGGCGGCTGGTTGGTGACTTCGTGGGTTTCGGCGAACTGGTGCAGGTTCATCGGGAGCTCCTGGATCCGGGCATGCCTGAAAGGCCCAGTGAAGCACTCCCAGCGGGTCAGTCAAAGTGACAATAATGACTAAACATGTGGCTCAGAACTGCCAAGGGTTCACCACAACAGGTTCAGCGCCTGCGAGATCGAGCGGCGCCCGCGCGGCGCTCGGTCTCACAGACAGCACAACCATCAAGCAAGGCATGCACCTGTCTGCCCTTACACAAGCTCAAGACGGGCACATCGTAGCCATCACACAGCCAAACCGGAAGCATCGGTCACCACGAACACTTCAAACTCTTCTTCCAGGGCGGCCAGCAGGACAGCGGCGTCGTCTTTGTTCAGGCGGTTGTATTTGAAGTTGGTCATGGCGGTAGCTCCCAAGGGTTTTGATTTTCAGTAAGTTGGGTGTTTCGCGTTGATGGGAGAAGATTAAAACCACCACCTTTGGAGCGATATATAGTGGTTTTTGGCTTTATCGCTCTGTTTTATGAACGATGCTTGAGCAGGCAATTCGATCGCCCACACCCACGCCGTTGAGGTGAATGACATTCAAATCTTTATTGCTTGTAGGGCATTTCCCAAACCGCCCTCGCCCTGAAAATGCGCGCCTCAAGACTGCTAGGTTCCAGGCTTCCATGTTCAACATGAGGTGAGCCATGGGCTTGCGCATCAACATCTTCGGCCGGGGTCAAGGCCTGGACGGAGACGAAACCACCACAGGCGCCATCTGCATCGCCAACCAGTCCATGGGCTTTTCGAGCGGCATCGCCTGGCTATTTGAAGGGGACAAGACCACTACTTGCCCGCGCTGTGGTGAGGCCGGAACCATCATCGAAGGAGAGCCTTGCTGGACGCAGAACGGCGTCTCCACAGCAGTGGATGGCACGCTGGTCAAATGTGGCTGCCCCTTGGGCGACAATCGCGTGGTTGCACCGTTGGATCGACTCCCAGCCCCGCGCCTTGCACCTGCAGCGGCGGCTGCTAGAGAGGCGCCAGTACAGGCTTACGCAAACACGCCGAAATGGACTGACTACCAGCCTCAGACAGTCCAGCCATCGGTGACACAGCAAAGCCAGGAACCTGGCTTCTACATCGTGCCGCGGTGCATGACGTATCAGGAGGTGCTGATTGAACTTGGTGCACCGCAAGCCAACCTCCCCAGATCTATCCTGGAGCGCCTGAACCCGACCTATCAGCAGGGGTTCAAGGCGGGGGAGATCTTCGTCATCGGCGACGGCCTGAGCCGGCCGGTCTGCACCCGTGAAGAGCTGATCGCAATGAGCGCGGCGCAACAGGCTCGGGAAGCATTGGCAGATCTGACGGAGGAAGAAGCCGACTTCATGATGCGCCATCAAGCTGAGATCGCCGGGTTGCTCAGTGATGTCAGCCTCGCGATGGGTGTGAGCCAGGCGATGATGGCAAAATCACTGGATGAGCTGAGCTCAATACTGCGAAAGATCGAAGATTTGCATCAAACGCAATTTGCCAAGTATAGGCATCTGCGCAGCCCTGAGTTTTTTGCTGAACGAAAAAAACTGTTCAAGCAACTGGATACACATTTGAGAGCGACTTTCCTCAACAAGCGGATGAACTTGGGCAATTATGAAAAGCTACGGCGTGACTTGGGCATATCCTCGAAAAGCCTAATGCACCACTGGAGTAAGGCGGGAGCGCCAGGTCAGATACCCGGTTACTCGACACATTTGAATAAGCTTGCACGACTTTCCAAATTCCTCAAGGCTGGCGGCAATGTCGGAATTGCCGTTGGTGGCACTGGTTCAGCGCTTAAAATCTACGAAGCCTGCCAGGCGGGCAGCAGTGGCACTTGCAGAAAAACGCAGTTTACTGAAATAGGAAATTTTTCGGTCGGGTTCGCCGGGGGGATAGCTGGAGCGAAAGCGGGTGGCGCAATCGCTGTTACAGCCTGCTGGGTAACCGGACCGGGTACCCCTGTATGCTCATTGGTTGTAGCAGGTATCGGTGCGCTGGCTGGCAGCGTTGGAGGCATGAAGCTCGGGGAGATAATAGGGGAAGCGATTTACGAGGTATTCGACAATGAATGAAAAACTAGGGCCAATCGTTACACTGACCCTACTGACCCCACCCATAATTTTAGTTGCAACTGGGCTTGCATTAGACCTCTACCTAACGAAATCGCGAAATTTTCACGACATAACATCATCATTACAAAGAAGCCAGTGCCTTGACACTGTCAGAAATACATGGAGCGAGCACAGCAGAACAACCAAGCTATTAATTATCTTTCAGTTATGCGGGGCCATGGCGATCTCAAAGAGATCTATAAGGAAAGGACTACTCAATGAGAAAGACGTGGCCGAATTCCCGAAAAACATCAGACAAATTATGGTCTTATCTGCATGGCTGGGTTGGATATCCTTCGCCTGGTTGATAATAGCTGCACTAGCGTTTTGAGGAACACACAGAAACTGCAGTGCAGCTCCTCACTAGGACTGCACTAACCATCCTTCAGTCGGCCCGCGAACTTGTCAGCAGGTGAGTGCAAATCAGGGTCGCGTCGCGCCAGAAACCGCTCGCCCAGGCGGCATCTGCACCTGGGCAACCGCCACATTCAAGGTCAGCTCGAAGCGGCTCCCCAACCCACGCGTCGACTCATGGGACAGCTTGGCGTCGAGTAGTTCGGCCAACTGCCGACAGATCGACAAGCCAATACCGAGCCCGCCATAACGCCGGGTCATCGAGCCATCCACCTGGAAGAAACGCTGATAGAGAATCGCCTGGTCCAGGTCATCGAAACCGATGCCGCTGTCACTGATGGTGAACGTCAACGCCAGGCTGTGAGGGCCAAGGCGGCGACCACGAACCTGAATCGTCACCCCACCGTGGTGAGTGAACTTCAGGCCATTGTCCACCAGGCAACCCAGACAGCGGGCGACTTTCTGCGCATCGCCGACCAGGCTGTCGGGCAGGTCAGCGGGGATGTCCAGGCTCAGGTACAGGCCCTTGGCCAGGGCCTGCCCGGCATAGCCGGCGCGCAGTTCCTGGAGCAGCCGGCGCAGGCTGAACGGCACGCCATGGCTACGCAGCCGCCCGGCCTGTAGTTCGGTGAGGATGAGAATATCGTCGACCATCGCCATCATGTCCTGGGCCGAGCCGGTGGCGGTACGATGGTACTGCGCCTGCTCGGCGCTCATGGGCAGGGTGTGCAGCAGTTCCAGCGAACCGATCACGCCGTTCATCGGCGTGCGCAACTCGTGGGTCACGGTGGCTAGGAACTCGTCCTTGAGCCGGTTGCTGCGGGCCAGTTGCAGGTTCAACTGCTCAAGGGTGCGCCCGGTGTCGCGCAGGGCCTGGGCCTGCTGCTCACGCAAACTGTTGATGCGGTCGGCCAGGGCCAGCGACAACAGCGCCACCTCCAGCGCAGCGCCCAACTGACTGGCGTACATGGTGATGAACAAGTTGGGCAGGTAACCCAGCACCATCAAGGTGTTGACCAGGCCACCCAGCAAAAACGCCGTCCAGGCGATGATGAACCAGCGCGCCACCCGCACTCCCCGCCACCAGGCATATAGCCCGGCGGTGAAGATGCTCACGGTGAACAGCAGCGCCAGCACCGTGGCCATGCGCAACGCCACGCCATAACGCAGGGTCAGCGCCGTGACCATGACCAGCGCGCCCGCGACCATCAGCAGCATCAGCAGCCGGTCGAAGCCACGACTGAGGCGGCCCAATTGCAGGAAGTGGCGGGCGAACTGGCAGCCGAACAACCCCGCAGCGCCAATGAACAGCGGCGTGGCGGCATTCGCCCACCAGGGGCTATCCGGCCAGAAATAGGCGATGCCGGCGCCGTTGACCGACACCTGGTAGAGCCCGAACGCGCCGATATAAAGGATGTAGTACAGGTAGCTGACGTCACGCACACTGAGGTAGATGAACAGGTTGTACACCAGCATCACCAGCAACACGCCGTAGATCATGCCCAGTACATACAGGCGAGTGGGCTGGTCTTGCAGGTAGGCCTCGGTCGACCACAGGGTCAGCGGCGCCTGGATCGAGCCCTGGCTGTGCAGGCGCAGGTAGGCGGTGGTGGCTTGGCCTGGGTGCAGGGGCAGTCCGAACAGGTAGTTGTTCTGCTGGATCTGCCGGCTGGCATAGGGCAGCGCGTCGCCGGTGCGCCCGGCCAGGCGGTACACGCCCTGGGCGTCCGCCAGGTAGAGTTCGAGGTGATCCAGCGGCGGGTAGGCCAGCTCCAGCAACCATTGGCGTGGGGCGGCGGACGGCGCGACAGCGTAGGCGAGGTCGACCTTCAGCCAGAACACCGAGGTCGAATAACCGGCGTTGAGCACCTCGTGCTCATGGGCCTGAAAGCGGTTGGCGAAAGCGGCCGAACTGACCTGGGCAATACTGGCGCTGCCATCGTGGTCTTCATAGACCTGCATGAACCGGCCCAACGGCAGACGCCCGGTGCTGTCGTCGAACGCGACCGCCCCAGCGAACAGGGGCACACAGCCCAGCAGCACAATCAGCAAATAGCGCATACAGCCCCAGCATGGCCTGTCACGGTCGCGTCGCGGTTGCCTCCTGTCCATTTGAGACGACGTGATCCGGCAGTGCCGTTCATCGAGTTATCCGAGCACTCTAGCATAGCTTTTCAGACCGACCAGAGGCCACATCATTTTTGCCTTTAAAGGCTCTATTACGGGCATTACAGAGCAACAGACCAACACCTTCTGACCACTCGATCAGGAATTAACCCCGCGCGGCTGATCCGCGCAAAAAGGTTTGGTGATAAGCTCGCCGACCATGAATACCTACAGCTCCCGCCCCGTTGTCCTCTGTCTCTCCGGCCACGACCCCAGTGGTGGCGCCGGGCTGCAGGCAGATATCGAAGCCCTGATCGCCCAAGGTTGCCACGCCGCTCCCGCCGTGACCGCCCTGACCGTGCAGGATACCGTCAACGTTTCCGACTTCCGCGTGCTCGACCGCGAGTGGGTGCTGGCACAGGCCAACGCCGTGCTTGCCGACTCCACGGTAGCCGCGGTCAAGCTGGGCATGCTCGGCTCGATCGAGATGGTCGACACCGTCGCCGAACTGCTGACCGCCCACCCGCACCTGCCGTTGGTCTGCGACCCGGTGCTGCGTGCCGGTGGCGGCGGTCGACTGGGCAAGGACGAGGTCGGCTACACCCTGCGCGAACGGCTGCTGCCGCTGGCCACCATTGCCACGCCGAACCTGCCGGAAGCGCGCATCCTCGCCGAGTTGCCCGAAGGCAGCGCGGACGAATGCGCCGAGAAGCTCTTGCCGTTCTGTAGACACCTGCTGATCACTGGCGGTCACGGCGACGAAGTGGAAATCCACAACCGCCTGTACAGCCGTGACGGCCAGCAACACACCTGGACCTGCCAGCGCCTGCCGGGCAGCTACCACGGCTCTGGCTGCACCCTGGCCAGCGCCCTGGCCGGCCGCCTGGCCCTGGGCGAGGCGCTGAGCAGCGCGGTGCGCAGCGCCTTGGACTACACCTGGCGCACCCTGCGTGACGCCGAGCAACTGGGCAAGGGCCAGTACGTGCCGCGCCGCCTGCCCCTGGATTTCTGCTCCTGACTCGAGGCCAACCCATGACGCTCCGCGGTCTGTATGCGATCACCGACAGCCAACTGCTGGCCGGCCGTTTCCTTTCCCATGTCGAAGCGGCGCTCGAGGGCGGCGTATGCCTGTTGCAGTATCGCGACAAGAGCGACGACGCGGCCCGCCGCCTGCGTGAGGGCGAAGCGCTGCTCAAGCTCTGCGAGCGCTACGGCACGCAACTACTGATCAACGACGACGCTGAGCTGGCCGCGCGCCTGGGCGTCGGCGTGCACCTGGGCCAGACCGATGGCCCGCTGACCCCGGCCCGTGCCCTGCTCGGCCGCCAGGCGATCATCGGCGCCACCTGCCATGCCAGCCTGGAGCTGGCGCAACAAGCAGCCAGCGAAGGTGCCAGCTACGTCGCCTTCGGCCGCTTTTTCAACTCCGTGACCAAACCGGGCGCCCCGGCTGCCGACGTCAACCTGCTGGAGCAGGCCCGCGCCCAGGTCAAGCTGCCGATCGCCGTGATCGGTGGCATCACCCTCGACAACGCCGCCCCGCTGGTCGCCCATGGTGCCGACCTGCTGGCGGTGATCCACGGCTTGTTCGGTGCCGATAGCGCGCAGGAAGTCACCCGCCGCGCCCGCGCCTTCAATGCCCTGTTCGCTTGCTGATTTCGAGAGAAGATCCCATGTCCCGTTCCGAAGCCCTGTTCGCCCAAGCCCAGAAACACATCCCCGGCGGCGTCAACTCGCCAGTCCGCGCCTTCAAGAGCGTCGGCGGCACGCCGCTGTTCTTCAAGCACGCCGAAGGCGCCTATGTCATCGATGAAGACGACAAGCGCTATGTCGACTATGTCGGCTCCTGGGGCCCGATGATCCTTGGC
Organism: Pseudomonas sp. FG47; assembly: GCF_057809115.1. Lineage (NCBI taxonomy): Bacteria > Pseudomonadati > Pseudomonadota > Gammaproteobacteria > Pseudomonadales > Pseudomonadaceae > Pseudomonas > Pseudomonas sp. FG47. Next base: position 91,968 of record NZ_JBMDJI010000016.1, on the reverse strand, counting down.
CATGCCCATCCCGAGGTCCTGGATTCGGTGCGCAAGCAGCTGGAGCACGGCCTGTCCTACGGCGCGCCGACCGCCATGGAAACCGAGATGGCCGACCTGGTCTGCTCGATCGTGCCGTCGATGGAAATGGTGCGCATGGTCAGCTCCGGCACCGAAGCCACCATGAGCGCCATCCGCCTGGCCCGTGGCTACACCGGCCGTGACGCGATCATCAAGTTCGAAGGCTGCTACCACGGTCACTCCGACAGCCTGCTGGTCAAGGCCGGTTCCGGCCTGCTGACCCAGGGCGTGCCGAGCTCGGCCGGGGTGCCGGCGGACTTCGCCAAGCACACCCTGACGCTGCCGTTCAACGACATCGCCGCGGTCGAGAAGACCCTTGCCGAGGTCGGCCAGACCGTGGCCTGCATCATCGTCGAGCCCGTGGCCGGCAACATGAACTGCGTGCCGCCGGCGCCGGGCTTCCTCGAAGGCCTGCGCAGCCTGTGCGACAAGCATGGCGTAGTGCTGATCTTCGATGAAGTGATGACCGGTTTCCGCGTCTCCCTTGGCGGCGCCCAGGGCCACTACGGCATCACTCCCGACCTGTCGACCTTCGGCAAGATCGTCGGCGGCGGCATGCCGGTCGGCTGCTTCGGTGGCAAACGCGAGATCATGGGCTGCATCGCCCCGCTCGGCCCGGTCTACCAGGCCGGTACCCTGTCGGGCAACCCACTGGCCATGGCCGCCGGCCTGACCACCCTGAAGCTGATCAGCCGCCCGGGCTTCCATGACGAACTGAGCGCCTTCACCAGCCGCATGCTCGACGGCCTGCAACAGCGTGCCGATGCCGCCGGCATCCCGTTCGTCACCACCCAAGCCGGCGCCATGTTCGGCCTGTACTTCAGCGGTGCGGACGACATCGTCACCTTCGACGACGTGATGGCCAGCGATGCCGAGCGCTTCAAGCGCTTCTTCCACCTGATGCTCGACGGTGGCGTATACCTGGCGCCCAGCGCGTTCGAGGCCGGCTTCACCTCCATCGCCCACGGCGACAAGGAGCTGCAGATCACCCTGGATGCGGCTGAGCGGGCGTTCGCCAAGCTGAAGTAAGCCTTCACACCGCCCAGGTAGGAGCGGCCTTGTGCCGCGAACGGGCCGCAAAGCGGCCCCGGCATTGTTCTCATCAAAACTGAAATCCCAGGGGCTGCTTCGCAGCCCTTTCGCGACACAAGGCCGCTCCTACATAGTCAACCGATTCGCCAGCAGGACAGAAATCTGAGTAAAACTTTGTAAGGTAGGCGCTGCTTATCCCATAATGTGCCACCAGAGACATTGGCCGCAGCTTTGCAGAGGTAAGTCGATCCCCATGAACCGCACCGGCCGCGCCCTGACCTTGGGCTGCCTGTTGCTTCTTCAGCCCCTGCTGGCCCTGGCGGAGGGCGGTAATTCGCTGCTGATTCCGGCGGCGGGCCGCTGCACCCTCGACGCGGCGCCCGAGGACCGGGAGAGCGCGCTGAAAGCCTGTGAGCAAGCGGCGCAAAGCGGGGATGCCGAAGCCCAGTACGAACTGGGTGAGTTCTACTACAGCGCCACGCCACGCCAACTGGACAACGCCCTCAAGTGGTTCGAGAAAGCCTCGCTGCAAGGCCAGGCCCAGGCCCAGTACCGACTCGGCTCGATGTTCTTCCATGGCGAAGGGGTCAAGGCCAACAACGTGCAGGCCTATATCCTGCTGAAGATAGCCGCGGTCAACGGTGCCGAGGATGCCCTGGACATGGCCGACGAAGTCACCGAGCAGATGCCGCGCGACGAACTCGAGCACGCCACCCAGGTGCTCGGCCAGATCTTCCGCAAGTACCTGCTGGAACTGCAGAACGCCGAAGGGCGCACGCCCTTTTCCCCCCTGCCCTGAGCGGCATCCCGCCGGGCAACGGTCACACTGGCATCATCGATTCGTCAACTGGCCTTGCCACACTGCGCCGACCCTTGATCGTTTCAGTGCTTTCACCACTGCCACGCAAGGGTTATTCTTGAGTTCACATTCATTGCCGTCGAGCGGCTAAAAACGACCTTGAACGCACCCATACAACCTCATCGTTTCATCCTCGAACCCTTCGAGGCCCACCGTTTCGCCAACTTGTGCGGCCAGTTCGACGAGCACCTGCGCCTGATCGAACAACGCCTGGCCATCGAAATCCGCAACCGCGGCAATCAGTTCGAACTGATTGGCGAACCGAAAACCACCTCCGCCGCCGAACAGCTGCTGCGCCGCCTCTATCGCGAGGCCAAGGCCACCGACCTGTCGCCGGAAACCGTGCACCTGTATCTCCAGGAATCGACGGTCGAGACCCTCGAGAACCCTGCCGTCAATGAAGTCAGCGTCTCGCTGCGCACGCGCAAGGGCAACATTCGCCCGCGCGGCGTCAACCAGCAGCGCTACGTCAAGGAGATCCTGGCCAACGACATCAACTTCGGCATCGGCCCGGCCGGTACCGGCAAGACCTACCTGGCCGTGGCCTGCGCCGTCGACGCGCTGGAGCGCGAACAGGTGCGGCGCATCCTGCTGGTGCGCCCGGCGGTCGAGGCCGGCGAGAAACTGGGCTTTTTGCCGGGCGACCTGGCGCAGAAGATCGACCCGTACCTGCGTCCGTTGTACGACGCGCTGTACGAAATGCTCGGCTTCGAACACGTGGCCAAGCTTATCGAGCGCCAGGTGATCGAGATCGCCCCGCTGGCCTACATGCGTGGCCGCACGCTGAACAACAGCTTCATCATCCTCGACGAAAGCCAGAACACCACGCTGGAACAGATGAAGATGTTCCTCACCCGCATCGGCTTCGGCTCGACCGCGGTAATCACCGGCGACATCACCCAGGTCGACCTGCCACGTGGCACCAAATCGGGCCTGGCCCATGTGATCGAGGTGCTCAAGGACGTGCCGGGCATCAGCTTCACCCATTTCCAGCCCAAGGACGTGGTGCGCCACCCGCTGGTGCAGCGCATCGTCGAAGCCTACGACCGCTTCGACGCCCGTCAGGCCAAGCCCGAGGCGCCCGGCAAAGATGCTTGAACTCGACCTGCAACGGGCCACCGACGCCACCGCTCCCGATGACGCCGCCTTCCGCCGCTGGTGCGAACTGGCCCTGCGCCAGCGCAGCGCCGACTCGGAGATGACCATCCGCCTGGTGGATGAAACCGAAGGCCGCGAACTGAACCACACCTACCGGCACAAGGACTACGCCACCAACGTATTGTCCTTCCCAGCCGATGTACCCGACGACCTGCTCGACATTCCGCTGCTGGGCGATCTGGTCATCTGCGTGCCGGTGGTCGAGCGCGAGGCCGCCGAACAGGGCAAAACCCTGGAAGCGCACTGGGCACACCTGGTCATCCATGGCTGCCTGCACCTGCTCGGCTACGACCACATCGAAGATGAGGAGGCCGAGGAGATGGAAGCGCTGGAACGAGAATTGCTGGCCGAACTGGGTCACCCCGACCCATACGCCGACGACGAAACCGACTCAATCACACACTGAACACTGCAAGGATCACGAGTAACCGCCATGAGCGAAGATCGATCGAGCAACGGGCAAAAGTCCTGGCTGGGTAAACTGACCCAGGCTTTTGCCCATGAGCCGAAAAACCGCCAGGAGCTCCTCGAGCTGCTGCGCGAAGCCCATCAGAACAAGCTGCTCGACAGCGAAGCGCTGACCATCGTCGAAGGCGCCATTCAGGTCGCCGACCTGCAGGTGCGCGACATCATGGTGCCGCGCTCGCAGATGATCAGCATCAAGGCCAGCCAATCGCCACGCGAGTTCCTGCCGGCGGTGATCGACGCCGCGCACTCGCGCTACCCGGTGATCGGCGAGAGCCATGACGATGTGCTCGGCATCCTGCTCGCCAAGGACCTGCTGCCGCTGATCCTCAAGGAGAACGGCGACAGCTTCAACATCAAGGACCTGCTGCGCCCGGCCACCTTCGTGCCCGAGTCCAAGCGCCTGAACGTGCTGCTGCGCGAGTTTCGCGCCAACCACAACCACATGGCCGTGGTCATCGACGAATACGGCGGCGTGGCGGGCCTGGTGACCATCGAGGATGTGCTCGAGCAGATCGTCGGCGACATCGAGGACGAGCACGACGTCGAGGAAGACAGCTACATCAAGCCGCTGCCCAGCGGCGACTTCCTGGTCAAGGCACTGACCCCGATCGAGAACTTCAACGAGTTCTTCGACAGCGAGTTCTCCGACGACGAGTTCGACACCGTCGGCGGCCTGGTGATGAGCGCCTTCGGCCACCTGCCCAAGCGCAACGAGACCACCGAGATCGGCGGCTACCGCTTCCGTATTCTCAACGCTGACAGCCGGCGGATACACTTGCTGCGTCTGACCCCGATCAACCGTTAAGGAACACCATGCGCTGGATCACCCGCCCCGGCTGGCCCGGTAACCTGCTGGCCATGGCGGCCGGCGCCTCCACCCTCCTGGCCCTGGCACCGTTCGACATCTGGCCGCTGGCGCTGCTGTCCATCGCCCTGTTCTACGCCGGCCTGCGCACCCTCACCCCGCGCCAGGCCCTGGGCCGTGGCTGGTGCTTCGGCTTTGGCCTGTACGGCGCCGGCACCTGGTGGATCTACGTCAGCATGAACACCTACGGCGGCGCCTCGCCGCTGTTGGCGATCCTGCTGTTGCTGGCGTTCTTCGCCTGCCTGGCATTGTTCTTCGCCCTGCCCGCCTGGCTCTGGGCGCGCTGGCTGCGCCGCGACGAAGCACCGCTGGCCGACGCCCTGGGCTTCGCCGCCCTGTGGCTGCTGCAAGAAGCGTTTCGCGGCTGGTTCCTCACCGGCTTCCCCTGGCTCTATGCCGGCTACAGCCAGCTCGATGGCCCGCTTGCCGGGCTCGCCCCACTGGGTGGCGTGTGGCTGGTGTCGTTCGTCCTGGCCCTGAGCGCCGCCTTGCTGTGCAACCTGTATCGTCTGCGCGAGCGCCGGGCGTTCCTGGCCGTAGGCGTGCTGTTGCTGCTGGCGCCCTGGGGCATCGGCCTGGCCTTGAAAGACCACGCCTGGACCACCCCCGCTGGAGACCCACTCAAAGTCGCCGCCCTGCAAGGCAACGTCGAGCAGGACCTGAAATGGGACCCGGCGCACGTCAACGCGCAACTGGCGTTGTACCGCGACATGAGTTTCAGCTCCAAGCCCGTCGACCTGCTGGTATGGCCGGAAACCGCCGTGCCCGTGCTCAAGGACCAGGCCCAGGGCTACATCGACATGATGGGCGCCTTTGCCGCCGAGCGGCATTCGGCGCTGATCACCGGGGTGCCGGTACGCCAGGTGGTGCACCAGCAGCGTCGCTACTACAACGGCGTCACCGTCACGGGTGAAGGCGACGGCACCTACCTCAAGCAGAAGCTGGTGCCGTTCGGCGAATATGTACCGCTGCAGGACATGCTGCGTGGCCTGATCGAGTTCTTCAACCTGCCGATGTCGGACTTCGCCCGTGGCCCCGAGGACCAGCCGCTGTTGCAGGCCAAGGGTTACCAGGTCGCCCCGTACATCTGCTACGAAGTGGTCTACCCGGAGTTCGCCGCCGGCCTTGCCGCACGCAGCGACCTGCTGCTGACCATCAGCAACGACACCTGGTTCGGCACCTCGATCGGCCCGCTGCAACACCTGCAGATGGCCCAGATGCGTGCCCTGGAAGCTGGGCGCTGGATGATCCGCGCCACCAACAACGGCGTGACCGCGCTGATCGACCCGTTCGGCAGGATCACCACCCAGGTCCCGCAGTTCCAGCGCGCGGTGCTGTACGGCGAAGTGGTACCGATGCAGCAACTGACGCCCTACCTGCAATGGCGCTCGTGGCCGCTGGCGATCGTCTGTGCCTTGCTGCTGGGCTGGGCGCTGCTGGCCGGGCGAATTGCCAAGACCGTCTGATCCACGACGCCCTCCTGTAGGAGCGGCCTCGTGCCGCTCCTACAGGGGGCCGTGTACGCAGGACATCAGTAGAACAACCGATACCCCAGCAACCCCACCGCCTCGTTCAGCAACTGCCCGCTCTGCCACATCGCCCGGCTTTCCGGCAGCAACCCGGCGAACGGTCGCGCATGATCGCGCCCGAGAAAACCCACCGGCGCCGGCACCACCTCGAACCCAGCCCGCTCAAAACTCCAGCGCGCACGTTGCATGTGCCAGGCCTGGGTCACCACCACCACGCGGCGGATGCCCAACGGCTGCACCAGCTTGGCGCTGAATAGCGCATTTTCCCAAGTGGTCCGGCTAGCCTGCTCCTTCCAGCTGACCTGCACGCCAAAGTCGGCCTGCAGGCGCTCGGCCATCATCTGCGCTTCGCTAGGCGGCGTGCCATAGTGCAAACCGCCGCTGGTCAGCACCGGCAACCCTGAGGCCTTGGCCAATTGGGCGGCATAGCGCATGCGCTCCAGCGCCATGTAGCTCGGCTGATCGGCATCGGCCCAGGCCGAGTCACCCCGGTCACGCCCGGCCCCGAGCACCACTATGGCATCGCCCCTGGACGCCAGGCTGGCCCAGTCATCGACACGCAACGCCGGCTCGGTTTCGAGCGCCCGGGCAGCATGCTCCACCACCCACGGCAAGCTCATCAGCCACAAGCCGCCCAGGCCCAGGGCGAAGCAGGCCGCCGCCAGCCGTGGCCGACGCCGGCGCCACCACCAGGCAGCCAGCAGCAACAGCAACAGCACGCCGGGCGGCATCAGCCATTGTTTGAGGAAAAAGCGAAACGGCATCACACACCTCCATGGAAGGCGTGCAGCCTAAGAGGATCGGCACCGGGCCTCAAGGGCAACCGGCGCCGATCGATAGCGACACCTGTGAAGTACCAGCGACTACAACCCTGATCGACTATCGGGACGGCAGTGTCCGCGCGCTTGCTGGGGCGGCGGAACGCTTGCGATCCTTGAGCCAGACGATTCTGGCCGAGGACGGTTGCGGCTGCGGATAAGCACCGGCGCTGGCAAAACGGCCCTCCGGGAGGGATTCCAGGTAGGCCTTGATCACTTCGAACTCGGCATGGCTCAGGCCACGCAACTCCAGTTCGGCGGGCATCTCGTCGCGCAATCTGACCGAGGTCCTGGCCACTTCCAGCGCCAGGCCCAGGCGGTCGATCAGGCGTTCGTAAAGCTCCGGTTTGCTCGTGGTTAGCTGCGACTCTCCCATCCGTTCACCTCATTGAAGGTAAGAATTTCTCCCCCCACACCTGAGCTTAGCGTCACTCGCAAAAGCGACCGGGCGCCGCGACCAACGGCCCGCGCGAGCGCCAATGCAAACTGGGTTTCCCACGACGCGCAGCGCTCATGTATGCTACGGCGTTCACTCTTACACGACACCGGAGTGCCGGACGCAGCGAGGTTGCGCTGCCTGGAACATGTCTCTTATCCCTAAATGCAAAGTAGCCATGCACGAACAATACACACCCCGTGATATCGAAGCCGCCGCCCAGACCTACTGGGACGAGCAACAATCGTTCGCTGTTACCGAACAGCCAGGCAAGGACACCTACTACTGCCTGTCGATGTTCCCGTACCCGAGCGGCAAGCTACACATGGGGCACGTGCGCAACTACACCATCGGTGACGTGATCGCCCGTTACCAGCGCATGCTGGGCAAGAACGTGCTGCAGCCGATGGGCTGGGATGCCTTCGGCATGCCGGCGGAAAACGCCGCGATGAAGAACAACGTCGCACCGGCCAAGTGGACGTACGAAAACATCGACTACATGAAGACCCAGCTCAAGAGCCTGGGCCTGGCCATCGACTGGGCGCGTGAAGTCACCACCTGCAAGCCGGACTACTACCGCTGGGAGCAGTGGCTGTTCACCCGTCTGTTCGAAAAAGGCGTGATCTACCGCAAGAACGGTACCGTCAACTGGGACCCGGCCGACCAGACGGTGCTGGCCAACGAGCAGGTCATCGACGGCCGTGGCTGGCGTTCGGGCGCGCTGATCGAGAAGCGCGAAATCCCGATGTACTACTTCCGCATCACCGAGTACGCCGACGAGCTGCTGGAAAGCCTCGACGAGCTGCCGGGCTGGCCTGAACAGGTCAAGACCATGCAGCGCAACTGGATCGGCAAGTCGCGCGGCATGGAAGTGCAATTCCCGTTCGACCAGGCCAGCATCGGCCATGAAGGCACCCTCAAGGTCTTCACCACCCGTCCCGACACGCTGATGGGCGCCACCTACGTCGCGGTTGCCGCCGAACACCCGCTGGCCACCCAGGCGGCCCAGGGCAACCCGGCGCTGCAGGCGTTCATCGAAGAGTGCAAAGGCGGCAGCGTTGCCGAGGCCGACATGGCCACCCAGGAGAAGAAGGGCATGCCCACTTCCCTGTGCGTCGAGCACCCACTGACTGGCGAGAAGCTGCCGGTGTGGGTCGCCAACTACGTGCTGATGCACTACGGCGATGGCGCCGTGATGGCCGTGCCGGCCCACGACGAGCGCGACTTCGAGTTCGCCCACAAGTACAACCTGCCGGTCAAGGCCGTGGTGCGCACCAGCGCCGGCGACCAGGTCGGCAGCGAATGGCAGGCCGCCTATGGCGAGCACGGCCAGTTGATCAACTCCGGCGAGTTCGACGGCCTGGACTTCCAGGGCGCCTTCGATGCCATCGAGGCCGCGCTGATCCGCAAGGACCTGGGCAAGTCGCGCACCCAGTTCCGCCTGCGCGACTGGGGCATCAGCCGCCAGCGCTACTGGGGCTGCCCGATCCCGATCATCCACTGCCCATCCTGCGGCGACGTACCGGTGCCGGAAGACCAGCTGCCGGTCACCCTGCCTGAAAACGTGGTGCCGGACGGCGCCGGTTCGCCCCTGGCGCGCATGCCTGAGTTCTACGAGTGCAGCTGCCCGAAATGCGGCACCGCGGCCAAGCGCGAAACCGACACCATGGACACCTTCGTCGAGTCGTCCTGGTACTTCGCCCGCTACGCCTCGCCCAACTACGAGGGCGGCATGGTCGACCCGAAAGCGGCCAACCACTGGCTGCCGGTGGACCAGTACATCGGTGGTATCGAGCATGCGATCCTGCACCTGCTGTACGCGCGCTTCTTCCACAAGCTGATGCGTGACGAAGGCCTGGTGACCTCCAACGAGCCGTTCAAGAACCTGCTGACCCAGGGCATGGTCGTCGCCGAAACCTACTACCGCGTCGCCAGCAACGGCGGCAAGGACTGGTTCAACCCGGCCGACGTCGAAGTCGAGCGTGACGCCAAGGCCAAGATCATCGGCGCGCGCCTGAAGACCGACGGCCTGCCGGTGGAAATCGGCGGCACCGAGAAGATGTCGAAGTCGAAGAACAACGGCGTCGACCCGCAATCGATGATCGACCAGTACGGCGCCGACACTTGCCGCCTGTTCATGATGTTCGCCTCGCCGCCCGACATGAGCCTGGAATGGTCCGACTCCGGCGTCGAGGGTGCCAGCCGCTTCCTGCGCCGCGTCTGGCGCCTGGCCCAGGCCCACGTGGCCCAGGGCCTGCCGGGCACCCTGGACATCGCCGCCTTGAGCGACGAACAGAAGGTCATCCGCCGTGCCATCCATGCCGCGATCAAGCAGGCCAGCACCGACGTGGGCCAGTTCCACAAGTTCAACACCGCCATTGCCCAGGTGATGACCGTGATGAACGTCCTGGAAAAGGCCCCGCAAGCTACCGCCCAGGACCGCGCCCTGCTGCAGGAAGGCCTCGAGGCCGTGACCCTGCTGCTGGCGCCGATCACCCCGCACATCTCCCACGAGCTGTGGCGGCAGCTGGGTCACGACCAGGCCGTCATCGACGCCGGCTGGCCGGCAGTGGATGAAGGTGCGCTGGTACAGGACACCGTCACCCTGGTGGTCCAGGTCAACGGCAAGCTGCGCGGCCAGGTGGAAATGCCCGCCGCCGCCAGCCGCGAGGAAGTCGAGGCCGCTGCCCGCAACAACGAGAACGTCCTGCGCTTCACCGATGGCCTGACCATCCGCAAGGTCATCGTCGTACCGGGCAAACTGGTCAATATCGTCGCCAACTGATGGCAACGCCCGCCGGCGCAGGGCGCAGGCGGGCGTAATCGGTCCACGAGGGAGCAACAACATGATCAAACGCAATCTGCTGGTAATGGGCCTGGCCGTCATGCTCAGCGCCTGCGGTTTCCAGCTGCGCGGCACCGGCACCAACGAACTGAGCATCAAGGAGCTGGACCTCAGCGCCCGCAACCAGTACGGCGCCACCGTGATGCAACTGCGTCGCGCCCTGGAAAGCAGCGGCGTCAAGGTGTACGCCTCGGCCCCCTACAAGCTGGTGCTGACCAACGAGCAGGAAACCCAGCGCGCCGCCACCTATACCGGAGGTAGCCGTTCGGCGGAGTACGAGCTGACCACCGTGCTGAATTATGCACTGCAAGGCCAGAACGACACCCTGCTGCTCGAAGACAAGCTGCAGGTGCAGAAGTACTACGTCTACGACGGCAACAACATCAATGGCTCCGGCCAAGAAGCCAACCAGGTTCGCGAAGAGATCCGCCACGACCTGGTGCAAAGCATGATGGCCCGCCTGCAACAACTGACCCCGCAGCACCTCGAGCACTTGCAACGCAAGGCCAACGAGCGTGCCGAAGCAGAAGCCCGCGCCCTGCGCGAAGCCCAGCGCATCCAGGACGAGACGCCGCAGCAATCGCCCCTGGAAATCCCGGCTCCCTGAGCCCGAACGGGGCACCTGAGGTGCCCCGCCCTTCGCCATGAAGCTCGCCCCCGCCCAACTCAACAAGCACCTGCAAGGCACGCTTGCGCCTGTCTATATCGTCAGTGGCGACGACCCGCTGCTGTGCCAGGAAGCCGCCGACGCCATTCGCGCCGCGGCGCGCCAGCAAGGCTACGACGAACGCCAGGTGTTCAGTGCCGACGCCAACTTCGACTGGGGCAACCTGCTGCTGGCCGGTGCCAGCCTGTCGCTGTTCGCCCAGCGCCGCCTGCTGGAACTGCGCCTGCCCTCCGGCAAGCCCGGCGACAAAGGCGCAGCTGCGCTGATCGAGTACTGCGCCAAACCCGCCGAAGACACCTTGCTGCTGATCAGCCTGCCCAAGCTCGACGGCAGCGCGCAGAAGACCAAGTGGGGCAAGGCGTTGATCGAGGGCGGCCAGTGCCAGTTCATCCAGATCTGGCCGGTGGACGCCCAGCAGTTGCCCCAGTGGATCAACCAGCGCCTGTCCCAGGCTGGCCTGTCGGCTCAGTGTGACGCCGTGGACCTGATCGCTGCGCGGGTCGAGGGCAACCTGCTGGCGGCGGCCCAGGAGATCGAGAAGCTCAAGCTGCTCGCCGAAGGCAACCAGATCACCGTCGAGACGGTGCAGGCGGCGGTGGCCGACAGCGCCCGCTTCGATGTCTTCGGCCTGGTCGATGCCATCCTCAACGGCGAAGCGGCGCACGCCTTGCGCATGCTCGAGGGATTGCGTGGCGAAGGCGTCGAGCCACCGGTGATCCTATGGGCGCTGGCCCGCGAATTGCGCCTGCTGGCGGGGCTGGCGCAACAGTTCAGCCAGGGCGTGCCGCTGGACAAGGCATTCAGCCAGGCCCGGCCGCCGGTGTGGGACAAACGCCGGCCGCTGGTCAGCAAGGCGCTGCAACGCCTCTCGGCGCAGCGCTGGGCCATGCTGCTGCAGGATGCCCAGCGCATCGACGCGCAGATCAAGGGCCAGGCCGAAGGCTCGCCGTGGACCAGTCTGGCGCGCTTGTCGCTGCTCATGGCCGGGCAGCGCCTGGCGCTGCCGGCCGAGTGAGGCGCATCACGGATCAAGCCGCCATAAACACAATCAATTGGCTCACATAGCGCTACAGGCCTAAAGTGCGCCCGCAATCCACCCAGACCGGGAAGCCACCATGAGCAAGAAGCCCAAAAAACACGGCCCCAACAAGGCCAAGTCGATCATCGCCCAACCCCTGTTCCGCTGCCGCCAGGAACGGGCCGAAAAAGGCAAAGGCAGCTACCGCCGCGAAGCCTTCCAATCGAGAGATTGGGAGGCTTCCTGCTTTATGGCCGCCTGAAAAGGCATGAAATGCGCAGGCATGGTATGGTCGGCACCTGACCTGCAATTCTGGATCTGTGCATGCCCTCTCGTCCCACTCTACGCTGGCAACCTCGCCAGCTGATCGCGGCCACCAGCTTCATCCTGCTCGTCGCCTGCGCCGAGAAACCCACCGCCGCCGACGCCTTGCCGCTGGCCCCCGCCCAGCCCGCCCCGGTAGTCACGCTACCGTCCGCCAGCGTCGACACCAGCAACGAAATCCAGCCCTTGCAGACCTTCGCCCAATGGCAGGCGAACTTCCGCCAGCAAGCCCTGCAAGCCGGCATCAGCCCCAGCCTGTTCGATCGCGCCTTCCTCGGTGTCACCCCGGACATGGACGTGATCAAGGCCGACCGCAGCCAACCCGAATTCACCCGCCCGGTGTGGGAATACCTCGACGGCGCCCTGTCGCCTCTGCGCGTGCGCAACGGCAAGAAGCTGCTGGAGCAAAATGCCGAGTTGCTGGGCCGCATCGAACAGCGCTATGGGGTCGACCGCCAGGTGCTGGTATCGGTATGGGGCATGGAGAGCAACTTCGGCCAGTTCCAGGGCAGCAAGTCGGTGATCCGCTCGCTGGCCACCCTGGCTTATGAAGGCCGCCGCCCACAGTTCGCCCAGGACCAACTGATCGCCGCCCTGCAGATCCTGCAGAACGGCGACATCCAGCCCGATGCCATGCGTGGCTCGTGGGCCGGCGCCATGGGCCAGACCCAGTTCATCCCCACCACCTACCTCACCCACGCCGTGGACTTCGACGGCGATGGTCGCCGCGATATCTGGAACAGCACCGCCGACGCCCTGGCGTCGACCGCGCACTACCTGCAGGCGTCCGGCTGGAAGCGTGGCCAGCCGTGGGGCTTCGAGGTACAGGTGCCGGCCGGGTTCGACTGGTGGCTGGCCGACGGCAGCCAGCGCAAGAGTGTCAGCGAATGGCTGCAACTGGGCGTCAAGCTGCCCGCCGGCACGCAACTGCCCGCCGGCAGCAACCAGCTGTCCGCCGCCCTGCTGCTGCCCGCCGGCGCCCGTGGCCCGGCGTTCCTGGTGCTGGACAACTTCCGCGCGATCCTCAAGTACAACAATTCGTCGTCCTATGCCCTGGCCGTGAGCCTGCTGGGCGATCGCTTCTCGGGCTGGGGCTTCATCGCCGGCAACTGGCCGAAGGAAGACTTGCCGCTGAGCCGTAGCGAACGTATCGAGCTGCAGACCTTGCTCAATGCCAGCGGGCATGAAGCGGGCAACCCCGACGGGATCATCGGCGCCAACACCCGCAAGGCCATCCGCAATGCGCAGCAGGCGCAGGGCTGGCCGGCCGATGGCTATCCGACGCACAAGCTGCTCGACAGCCTGCGTCAGCGCTGAGAATTTTGGGGCCGCTGCGCGGCCCTTTCGCGACACAAGGCCGCTCCTACAAGCAATCGCGAAATTCGCGGTAACGTGCCCCCTGTAGGAGCGGCCTTGTGTCGCGATGGGCTGCAAAGCAGCCCCGGCGATCTCAAACTCTGAACAGATCCTGCAACAGCACCAGACTCTGCTCTTCGGCATCCAGTCGCACGCTTGCCCCCAACGGCAAGCACACATTCGGATCACAATGCCCGCTGCGCCACCCGGCCAGCACCGGCACTCCGAGCGGGCCGAAGATATCCAGCAGCAGCGGCGTGATCGCCGCCACGGTGATCCCGGCAAAATCCCCCACCAGCACGCCACGTACCCCCTCAAGCTTGCCGGCCAGGCGCAACTGCGTCAGCAATCGGTCGACGCGGTACAGTGGCTCGTTGACGTCCTCGATGAACAGGATGCTGTCCTGGGTGTCGACTTCCGCCAGCGTCCCCAGCGTGGAGCCGAGCAGCGACAGGTTGCCACCGACCAGGCGCCCGCTGGCAACCCCGGGTACCACGCCGGTGAGCGCAAACGCCGCAGGATGGGCAATCGCATCACCCGCGCCCAGCCGCCCCCGCAACTGCCCGAACAGTGAGCTGATGGTAGGCTCGAGCTTGCCCCCCAGCAGGTCGGCATTGAGCATTGCGCCATGGAAGGCCAGCATCCCCGCATGTCGGTTGAGCGCCGAATGCAGGGCGGTAATGTCGCTGTAACCCACCAGCGGCTTGGGATGGCGTCGGATCAGTTCGAAATCGATACGGTCCAGCAGGCGCATGCTGCCGTAACCGCCGCGCATGCACAGGACAGCGTCGATGTCCGGGGCGCTGAATGCATCGTGCAAGTCGCGCAGGCGTTGCTCGTCGCTGCCGGCAAGGTAGCCATCCGCCTGCAACACCCCGGGGTAGATGCGGCACTGCTGGCCACGGTCTGCGAACCACTGACGGGCCTTATCGGTATCCAGCCGCGCCGGCCCAGCTGGGGCAACGATGGCGAAACAGGCGTTGTCAGGCAGGGCCTTGGGCAACAGGTATTGGGCAGTTTCCAGGCAATTCATCGCGCCACTCCTTGCAGCTTGTCGCTTGAGACTTGTAGCTCAAAAAAAATGCCGATGCCGCCTTCCAGCGCGCATCGGCATGTTCCGCTCAAGCTCGCGTCAGAGCTTGATCTTGGCTTCGTGGGCCTGCTGGTCGGCGTGGTACGAGGAACGCACCAACGGGCCGGAGGCGACGTTCTTGAAGCCCATCTTGTAGCCTTCCTCGGCGAACCAGGCAAAGGTGTCCGGGTGCACGAAGCGTTGCACCGGCAGGTGGTTGCGCGACGGTTGCAGGTACTGGCCCAGGGTGAGCATGTCGATGTCGTGCTCGCGCATGCGCTGCATCACCTCGATCACTTCTTCGTCGGTCTCGCCCAGGCCGAGCATCAGGCCGGACTTGGTCGGCACGTGCGGGACCATCTGCTTGAACTTCTGCAGCAGGTCCAGCGACCAGTCGTAGTCCGACCCCGGGCGCGCTGCCTTGTACAGGCGCGGCACGGTCTCGAGGTTGTGGTTGAACACATCCGGCGGGGTCTGCGCGGTAATTTCCAGCGCCACGTCCATGCGCCCGCGGTAGTCCGGCACCAGGGTCTCCAGCTGCACGCCCGGCGACAGCGCGCGGATCTCGCGGATGCAATCGGCGAAGTGCTGGGCGCCGCCATCACGCAGGTCGTCGCGGTCCACCGAGGTAATCACCACGTACTTCAGGCGCAGGTCGGCGATGGCCACGGCCAGGTTCTTCGGCTCGTCCAGGTCCAATGGCTTCGGTCGGCCATGGCCGACATCGCAGAACGGGCAACGACGGGTGCAGATATCGCCCATGATCATGAAGGTGGCGGTACCGCCAGAGAAACACTCGCCCAGGTTCGGGCAGGAGGCCTCTTCGCATACGCTGTGCAGCTTGTGCTTGCGCAGCAGCTGCTTGATACGGTCGACTTCCGGGGATACCGGAATGCGCACGCGGATCCAGTCGGGCTTTTTCGGCAGCTCTTCGGTGGGGATGATCTTCACCGGGATACGCGCCACTTTGTCGGCGCCACGCAGCTTCACGCCGGCTTCCACTTTTTTAGGAGCAGGGCGCGGGGTGACGTCTTGCGTCGGGATCAGGTTCGGCACGGCTTCTTGCACAGTTGTCATAATCAGTCGATTCCGCCCGTCAGGGTCGTCTGCTCAGCATAGTCGAGGTGCTTGACCAGCTGTCCGCGCAGCCTTGTCCTGACCTCAATGAGTTCGATCGGGCCTGCCAGGTCGCGCAGCTGGGTCATCGCCAGCCCCGCATACCCACAGGGGTTGATTCGGCGGAATGGCGCAAGGTCCATGTCCACGTTCAGGGCAAGGCCGTGGAACGAACGGCCATTGCGGATTCGAAGGCCAAGGGACGCGATCTTCGCGCCATCGACATAGACGCCTGGGGCGTCGGGCTTGGCCACCGCCTGCACACCATAGCTGGCGAGCAGATCGATGAGGGTCTGCTCGATGCGGCTGACCAGCTCGCGCACGCCGATACTCAGGCGGCGCACGTCCAGCAGCAGGTAGGCCACCAACTGGCCGGGGCCATGGTAGGTGACCTGGCCACCGCGGTCGGTCTGCACCACCGGTATCTCGCCGGGGACCAGCAGGTGCTCGGCCTTGCCGGCCTGGCCCTGGGTGAACACCGGAGGATGCTCGACCAGCCAGACTTCGTCCAGGCTGTCCGGGCCGCGCTGCTCGGTAAAGCGACGCATGGCCTCCAGCACCGGTTCATAGGGCTGCAGACCAAGATCGCGAAAACCGAGACAAGCGGGCATCACAGCACCATTTTCACGATGCCGGTAGCGCGCAGGGCGCTGTTGATGTCGTGCAGTTGGTCCTCACCGGTGGCAACGATATGCAACTGCACCGTGGTGTACTTGCCTTCCTTGCTCTGGCGCTCGGCCAGGGTCGAGAGGTCGACCTTGGCGTACTTGCTGAGAATTTCGATTACCGTGTCCTTGAAACCGACAACGGTGTCACCGATCACCTTGATCGGGTAATCCTCGCAGGGGAATTCGATCTTGTGCGACTTGACGTCTTCTTCGCTCATGGCGGTAACGGCCTCGTAAGCCGTGGCAGCAGCGCCCCCGCCTGGTTCACGGGGGCGTGCAAGTCACGTATCAGTTGAACAAACCGTAGAAGAACAGGCGGATGCTGTCCCACATACGGCCGAAGAAACCAGCTTCCTCGACACCATCCAGGGCGATGAGGTCGGCGCTGTGAACCACCTTCTCGTCCAGTTTGACTTCCACTTTACCGATCACGTCACCTTTGGCGATCGGAGCGGTCAGTTGCGGGTTCATGGTCATCGAAGCCTGGAGGCGCTTCAATTGGCCTTTAGGCATGGTCATGGTCAGGTCGTTGGCCAGACCGGCTTTGACCTGGTTGGTCGCGCCTTTCCATACCTGGGCTTGAGTCAGCTCGGTGCCCTTCTGGTAGAAGGTCTGGGTTTCGAAGAAGCGGAAACCATAGGTCAGCAGCTTCTGGGTCTCGGCAGCGCGGGACTGTTCGCTGTTGGTGCCGAATACCACGGCGATCAGGCGCTGGCCATCACGCACGGCCGAGGCGACCATGCAGTAGCCGGCTTCGTCGGTGTGGCCGGTCTTCAGGCCGTCGACGGTCTTGTCGCGCCACAGCAGCAGGTTGCGGTTGGGCTGCTTGATGTTGTTCCAGAAGAACTCTTTCTGCGAGTAGATGGCGTAGTGCGCCGGGTCTTCGTTGATGATCGCCCGGGCCAGGGTGGCCATGTCGTGGGCCGAAGAGTAGTGCTCCGGGCTCGGCAGGCCGGTCGGGTTCATGAAGTGGCTGTTGGACATGCCCAGATCGGCGGCGGTCTTGTTCATCATGTCGGCGAAGGCGTCTTCGCTGCCGGCGATGTGCTCGGACAGGGCGACCGAGGCATCGTTGCCCGACTGGATGATGATGCCGTGCAGCAGGTCGCTGACAGTGACCTGGCTGCCGACCTTGATGAACATGCGCGACCCGCCGGTGCGCCAGGCGTTCTCGCTGACGGTGACCGGGTCGTTCTCGCCGATCTGGCCACGACGGATGTCCAGGGTGGCGATGTAGGCGGTCATCAGCTTGGTCAGGCTGGCTGGCGGCAGGCGCTCGTCACCGTTGTTCTCGACCAGCACGTTGCCGCTGGACGCGTCCATGAGTACATAGGACTTGGCGGCCAGTTGCGGTGGTGCTGGCATCATCTGCTCCGCTGCGAAGGCAGCAGGCGTGATCATCAGCAGAACGGGCAGGCAAAGTCGTTTGGCAAGGTTGGTGATGTTCATCCGTCTCTCGTAAATCGCTAATGGTCTGATGTTCCGTGGGCCACGTCGTGTGCCCTACGCCCCGTCAGTCTGGTTATATGGCCTGTGGCCTGGCCCGCAAAAGTGCGACCTAATGCCGCTGCGGGCAAAAGCGGGCATTGTACATGGCAACGCCCGGTAATTCATGAACAAACCGACAGGTCGGCGTTGTCTGTTTCGCCGACTTCGACTCAGGCGCGCTCCCTGTAGGAGCGGCCTTGTGCCGCGAAAGGGCTGCGCAGCAGCCCCGGCGATATTTGCGGTGACGCTGAGACCTGGGGCCGTTTCACGGCCCTTCGCGGCACAAGGCCGCTCCTACAGTAAGCGCACAGCCTTCAGTCGGTGACTACTTTGGCTTGACCCAGATTGGCCAGGCGAATGCTGTCCTGGGTCTGCTGGATCTCGCCCTGGCTGTTGATCGGCCCCAGGCGCACACGGTGCAGCGTCTGCTGGTTACGCACGATGGAGCTGATGAACACCGGCGCGCTGACCATGCTGCTCAGTTTCGAGCGCAACAGCTCGGCGGCGTCCGGGTTGGCGAAGGCACCGACCTGCAGGAAGCTGCCGCCGTTGCCCGCCGGTACATTGTTGCCACCCACCTGCACCGGCACCACCGGCGCCGCGTGCTGCTGCGGTGGCGGGGTCCATTGCTCGACCCGTCCGCTGCTGGCCGCGATCGGCTGGGCCTGGGCCACCTGCGGCTCCTTGAGCATCATCGGCGGCTGCTGGCCGCGCTGCGCCCACCATTGCTGCGGGTCGATGCCCTCGACGCGGACATGGGCGGTACCGATCTCGGCGTAACCAAGCTTCTTCGCCGCCGCGTAGGACAGGTCGATGATGCGGTCGGAGTAGAACGGGCCACGGTCGTTGACCCGCAGGATCACGCTACGGCCGTTGGCCAGGTTGGTCACCCGCACATAGGCCGGCAGCGGCAAGGTCTTGTGCGCCGCGCTCATGCCATAGAGGTCGTAGAGCTCGCCGTTGGCGGTATTCTGCCCGTGGAACTTGGTGCCGTACCACGACGCGGTGCCCTCGGCGCGGTAGCTGCGCGAGTCCTGCATCGGGTAGTAGGTCTTGCCCAGCACGGTATAGGGGTTGGCCTTGTAATTACCGGTGTGCACCGTGGGAGTGGCGTCGGGGATCTTGTTGACGTCGACGTCCCACCAGGGCGCGCCGTCCTTGTGGGCCCGGTTGATGTCCAGGCCCGGCTGCGCGCGCACGGTATTGGTATTGCCGCCCTGCGGGCTGCTGGGCCGGCTCGACGAGCAACTGGCCAGGACCAGGCCGACGGCGACGCAGGTCAGCAGTTTGAAGCCATTGGCTGTAAAGAGTTCGCGCATTTACTTGACGCCCCGTGCCAGAACCAGCTGTTCGGATAGCTGATGCACCGCCATGGCATACATCACGCTGCGGTTGTAGCGAGTGATCGCGTAGAAGTTCTTCAGGCCCATCCAGTATTCCGGGCCGTTTTCGCCCTCCAGACGGAAGGCGGTGACCGCTTGATCATCGCGCAGCGCATCATCGCCCGACCAGCCCAGCGCTCGCAACTGCGCCACGGTCCTGACCGGCTCGATACCGCTGGTCAGGCCTTCGTCGACACGCTCGCCGCGCACCTGCGCGCGGCTGACCACAGGCTCGCCGGCAACCCAGCCATGGCGCTTGAAATAACTGGCAACGCTGCCGATGGCGTCGTCCGGGTTGTTCCAGATATTGATGTGGCCGTCGCCGTCGAAGTCCACCGCATAGTTGCGAAAGCTGCTCGGCATGAATTGCGGCAGGCCCATGGCGCCAGCGTACGAGCCCTTGAGGGTCAGCGGGTCGAGTTGCTCTTCACGCGCCAGCAGGAGGAACTCGCGCAGCTCCTTGCGGAAGAATTCGGCACGCGGCGGGTAGTCGAAGCCCAGGGTCGACAGGGCATCGATGACCCGGTAGTTGCCGGTGTTGCGACCGAAGAACGTCTCCACGCCGATGATCGCCACGATGTACTGCGCCGGCACGCCGTACTCCTGCTCGGCGCGAGCCAGCACCGCTTCGTGCTGGCGCCAGAAGTCCACCCCGCGGGCGATGCGCGCGTCGCTGATGAACATCGGCCGGTATTCCTTCCACGGCTTGACCCGTTCGGCCGGCCGCGAGATCGCATCGAGGATCGACTGCTTGCGCTGCACCTCGGCGAACACGCCCAGCAGTTGCTCACTGGCAAAACCGTAGTCGCGGGTCATCTCGCCGACGAACTCGGCCACCTGGGGCGAGCCGTCGTAGTCACCGGCATTGGCCTGCTGGATCGCGCCGCACAGGCTTATCGCGCCGATCCACGGTACCCAACGGGCCGCCCAACCACGTACTGCTTGCATGCAATTCTTCACCTTTTTCAAACCTGTGCGATCCATTTGCGGTGCGTATGGATCGACATCAGAACGCCAAACGCTGACAGCAGCGTCACCAACGAAGTTCCGCCATAGCTGATGAAGGGCAGCGGCACGCCCACCACGGGCAGTAGGCCGCTGACCATACCGATATTGACGAACACATAAACAAAGAAGGTCATGGTCAGGCTGCCAGCGAGCAGCTTGCCGAACAGGGTCTGGGCCTGGGCGGTGATCATCAGCCCACGGCCGATCAGCAGGACGTAGATCAGCAGCAGCAGGCAGATGCCCACCAGGCCGAACTCCTCGCCGAGCACGGCGATGATGAAGTCGGTGTGGCTCTCGGGCAGGAAGTCCAGGTGCGACTGGGTGCCCAGCAGCCAGCCCTTGCCGAACACCCCGCCGGAACCGATCGCCGCCTTGGACTGGATAATGTTCCAGCCGGTGCCCAGCGGGTCGCTCTCGGGGTCGAGGAAGGTCAGCACGCGCTGCTTCTGGTAGTCGTGCATGACGAAGAACCACATCGCCACCGCCACCGGCACCGCCGCCGCCACCACGCTGACGATCCAGCGCCAGCGCAGCCCGCCCATGAACAGCACGAATGCGCCGGAGGCGAGGATCAACAACGCGGTACCCAGGTCGGGCTGGCGCACGATGAGGATGAACGGTACACCGATCATCACCAGGCTGATCGCCACATGCTTGAGGTGCGGCGGCAGGGTGCGCTTGGACAGGTACCAGGCGATGGTCGCCGGCATGATGATCTTGAGGAATTCCGAGGGCTGGAAGCGGATCACCCCGGGGATGTTGATCCAGCGCGTGGCGCCCATGGCGTTATGGCCCATGACGTCCACCACGATCAACAACACCACCCCGACCACATAGGCAAGTGGCACCCAACGCGCCATGAAGCGCGGTTCGAGCTGGGCAATGACGAACATCGACACCAGGCCGATGCCGAACGAGGTGGCCTGCTTCATCAGCAGGTCCCAGTTCTTGCCACTGGCCGAATACAGCACGAACAGGCTGCCGGCGGCCAGGGTCAGGAGGATGAGCAGCAAGGGGCCGTCGATATGGATGCGCTGCAGGAAGCTGGCGCGCCGGCGCATCACGTCCTCGCTGGAGAGCATGCGATCGAAATTGTTCTTCACGGGGCCGATTCCTGGGCAACGGTGGCGGGGGCGAACTCGGGCTTGAGCCGGCCGTTTTCATCGAGCAGCCAGGCGTCCATGACCTGGCGGACCACGGGGGCGGCGACGCCGGAGCCAGACTCGCCGTTCTCGACCATCACCGAGACCACGATCTTCGGATCGTCGGCCGGGGCGAAGGCGACGAACAATGCGTGGTCGCGGTGACGTTCCTGGAGTTTATTGCGGTCGTACTTCTCGCCCTGCTTGATCGCCACCACCTGGGCCGTGCCGCTCTTGCCGGCGATCCGGTACGGCGAGCCGATCGCGGCCTTGCGCGCGGTACCGCGGGCACCGTGCATCACCTGCTCCATGCCGTGGGTGACCTTGGCCCAGTCGGACTTGTCGCGCAGGACGATGTTCTCCATCGGATTGTCGTCCACCGGCGGCTGGCCTTCGATGGTCTTGGCCAGGTGCGGGCGGTTCCACACCCCTTTGTTGGCGATCAGCGCGGTGGCCTGGGCCAGTTGCAGGGGCGTGGCCTGCATGTAGCCCTGGCCGATGCCGAGGATCAGGGTTTCGCCGGGGAACCAGGCCTGGCGACGGGTGGCGCGTTTCCATTCGCGCGACGGCATCAGCCCGGGGGACTCCTCGAACATGTCCAGCGCGACCTTTTGCCCGATACCGAACTTGTTCATGTAGGTGGACAACCGATCGATACCCATCTTGTGCGCAAGATCATAGAAATACGTGTCGTTCGAGCGCATGATCGCCACATCGAGGTCTACCCAGCCATCACCGTAGCGGTTCCAGTTGCGGTACTTGTGGTCGTAGTTGGGCAATTGGTAGTAGCCAGGGTCGAACACCCGGCTCGAAGCGGTGACCACGCCGCTGTCCAGGCCGGCGATGGCCACCGCCGGCTTGATGGTCGAGCCCGGCGGATACAGGCCGCGCAACACCCGGTTGAACAACGGCCGGTCGATCGAATCACGCAGTTCGGCATAGGCCTTGAAGCTGATGCCGGTGACGAACAGGTTGGGGTCGAAACTTGGCTGGCTGACCATCGCCAGCACCTCGCCGGTGCGTGGATCGAGGGCGACCAAGGCGCCACGACGCCCGCCCAGGGCCTGCTCGGCGGCTTCCTGCAGCTTGATGTCCAGGCTCAGGACAATGTCCTTGCCCGGTTTCGGGTCGGTGCGCTTGAGCACCCGCAGCACACGGCCCCGGGCATTGGTCTCGACTTCCTCGTAACCCACCTGGCCATGCAGCTCGTCTTCGTAGAAGCGCTCGATACCGGTCTTGCCGATATGGTGGGTACCGCTGTAGTTCACCGTGTCGAGGGTCTTGAGTTCCTTCTCGTTGATCCGCCCCACATAGCCCACCGAGTGGGCGAAATGCGCGCCCTGGGGGTAGTGCCGCACCAGCTGCGCGGCCACTTCCACGCCGGGCAGGCGGAACTGGTTCACGGCGATGCGGGCGATCTGCTCCTCGGTCAGCTCGAACAGGATCGGCACCGGCTCGAACGGCCGGCGCCCCTGCTTCATGCGTTTCTCGAACAGGGCGCGGTCATCCGCGGTGAGCTGCAGCACCTCGACGATCACATCCAGCACCTCCTGCCACTTGCCGGCGTTGCCCGCGCGCTCGCGGGTCATCACCAGGCTGAAGCTTGGCCGGTTGTCCGCCACCACCACGCCGTTGCGATCGAAGATCAGGCCACGGGTCGGCGGAATCGGCTGCACGTGCACCCGGTTGTTCTCCGACAGCGTCGAGTGGTAGTCGTACTGGATGACCTGCAAGTAGTACAGCCGGGCGATCAGCACGCAGACGAGCAGCACCACCGCCACGGCGCCCACGACGACGCGGTTGCGCACCAGGCGGGCGTCTTTCTCGTGGTCCTTGAGGCGGATCTGCTGCGGCATCGGACAGGCTTACAGGTTCATTTGTGGTAGGGATGCCCGGACAACACGGTCCAGGCGCGGTAGATCTGCTCGCCGATGAGTATCCTTACCAACGGGTGCGGCAGCGTCAGCGGCGACAACGACCAGCGCTGTTCGCTGCGCGCGCAGACTTCCGGCGCCAGCCCTTCCGGGCCGCCCACCATCAGGTTGACCGTACGCGCGTCCAGGCGCCAACGGTCCAGCTCGCCCGCCAGTTGCTCGGTGCTCCAGGGCTTGCCATGGACCTCAAGGGTGACGATGCGTTCCCCAGGCTGCACCTTGCTCAGCATCGCCTCGCCCTCCTGACGGATCAGGCGGGCGACATCGGCGTTCTTGCCACGGGTGTTCAGCGGGATTTCCACCAGCTCCAGCGCAAGCTCCGGGGGCAGGCGCTTGGCATACTCATGCCAGCCTTCCTCGACCCACTTGGGCATGCGCGAGCCGACCGCGATCAGGCGCAGACGCACGACGCTTCCTTATTCCCGGTCCTTGAGCTTGTCGGAGTACTCGTGAGCGTGCTCCGGGCTGTGGTGCTTGCCGTCGTTGGCGCGGCTCTGCTCGGCGCCCAGCCACAGGCGTTCCAGGTCGTAGAACTGGCGGGCGGCGGCGGTCATCATGTGCACGATGACGTCGTTCAGGTCCAGCAGCACCCAGTCGCTGTCGCCCTTGCCTTCTTCGCCCAGCGGCTGTGCGCCCTTGGCCTTGACCGCTTCGCGGACCTTTTCCAGCATCGCGTTGATCTGGCGGTTGGAAGTACCGGTGGCGATGATCATGTAGTCGGTCAGGCTGTGCTTTTCACGCACGTCGATGACCTGGATGTCCTGGGCCTTGACGTCTTCCAGCGCGGCCTTGGTCAGTTCGACCAGTTCTTCGCCGCTGATGCCGTTGATTTTCTGCTTGGTCATATAAAACTCGTTCAACTCATTGATTGAGGCGCCCACGGGCGCCGTCAGTTGGACGCACGATACAGGTCGTGCGCCTCGATGTAGGCCAGTACTGCGTCCGGCACCAGGAACCGCGCCGACTTGCCGCTGGCCAGCAGCTGTCGGATCTGCGTGGCGGACACCGCGAGCGGGGTCTGCCAGACGAACGAAATGTGCCCCGCCGGGCCGGACATGGCGGTGGGATCGCTCTCCGAGCGCGCCGCCAGCAGGTTGCGCAGCTCGTCAGGGGGTTCGACATCGGCATCCGGGCGTTGCAGCACCAGGATGTGACAGTGTTGCAGCAGCTCTTCCCAGCGATGCCAGCTGGGCAGGCCACAGAAGGCGTCCCAGCCCAGCACCAGGAACAACTGGTCATGCCTGTTCAGTTCAGCACGAATCGACTCGAGGGTGTCGATGGTGTACGACGGTTTGTCGCGAGCCAGCTCACGATCATCGACACTCAGGCAGCCAACCCCGGCCACCGCGCCGCGCACCATGGCCAGGCGGTCCTGGGCCGATACCTGTGGCGCGTCGCGGTGCGGCGGACGCGCATTGGGCAGCAGGCGCAGTTCGTCCAGGCACATGAATTCGGCCACTTCCAGCGCACTGCGCAGGTGACCGATATGCACCGGGTCGAAGGTGCCGCCGAGAATGCCGACGCGGCGGACGGCCACAGGCTCGCTCAACTCAGCAGGACTCCTGGCCGCGCAGCTGGCCGTCGCCGATCACCACGTACTTCTCGCAGGTCAGGCCTTCCAGGCCGACCGGGCCACGGGCGTGCAGCTTGTCGGTGGAAATACCGATCTCCGCGCCCAGGCCGTACTCGAAACCGTCGGCGAAGCAGGTCGGGGTGTTGAGCATGACCGACGCCGAGTCGACCTCGGCCATGAAGCGCCGGGCCTGGCCCTGGTGTTCGGTGATGATCGAATCGGTGTGGTGCGAGCCGTAATGGTTGATGTGCTCGATGGCCTGCTCCAGGCCGTCGACGACACGGATCGACAGGATCGCGTCGAGGTATTCGGTGTGCCAGTCGGTTTCGCTGGCCGGCGTCGCCGCGATGATCGCTTGGGTGCGCTCGCAGCCGCGCAGCTCGACACCTTTTTCCTGGAAGCGGCGCGCCATCTCCGGCAGGAAGCGCTCGGCCACGCGCTGGTCGACCAGCAGCGTTTCCATGGCGCCGCAGATGCCATAGCGGTAGGTCTTGGCGTTGAAGGCTACACGCCAGGCCTTGTCCAGGTCGGCGTGCTCGTCGACGAAAACGTGGCAGATGCCGTCCAGGTGCTTGATCACCGGCACCCGGGCGTCACGGCTGATGCGCTCGATCAGGCCACGGCCGCCGCGCGGGACGATGACGTCGACGAACTCCGGCATGCTGATCAACGCGCCGACCGCCTCACGGTCAGTGGTCTCGACCACCTGCACCACCGCTGGCGGCAGGCCGGCCTCGGCCAGGCCACGCTGGATGCAGGTGGCGATGGCACGGTTGGAGTGGATGGCCTCGGAGCCGCCACGCAGGATGGTGGCGTTGCCCGACTTCAGGCACAGGCTGGCGGCGTCGATGGTCACGTTGGGGCGTGACTCGTAGATGATGCCGATCACCCCCAGTGGCACGCGCATCTTGCCGACCTGGATGCCTGACGGGCGGTAGCTCATGTCGCGGATGGCGCCGACCGGGTCCGGCAGGCTGGCCACCTGGCGCAGGCCGGTGATCATGCCGTCGATGCGCGCCGGGGTGAGCGCCAGGCGCTCGAGCAAGGCTGGCTCCAGGCCGTTCTTGCGGCCATTGGCCAGGTCCTGTTCATTGGCTGCTGTGAGCACGTCGCGGGCCGCGTCGAGGGCGTCGGCGGCGGCCTGCAGGGCGCGGTTCTTCTGCGCGGTGCTGGCACGGCCGATCACCCGCGAGGCCTCACGGGCGGCGCGACCCAGGCGGGTCATGTAGTCAAGAACGGACTCGGTCATGGGTTCGGTGTCTTGGCAAAGGGGAAATCGGCTGATTATAACTGGCGCGCTCGGGTACGCCCAGCGGCGGGTGGCGGATGGTCGAAAATGGTTGGCGTCCAAGTGCAGGAAAGATGTAACCGCCCGTATCGGAATTTTCACCTAGCCATCGCGGGACAACCTGATTCAGCCTCGCTTAAGCCATTCATTGCTATCATCCCCGCCTTCACCAACACGAACCCCGCCCGCATGCCCGAACAAGCCCCCTGCCCGGCCCGCGCCCTGCCCGACAGCTTCTTCGACCGCGATGCCCAGACCCTCGCCCGCGACCTGCTGGGCAAGATCATTCGCCATCGCCATGGCGATTTGTGGCTGGCCGCGCGCATCATCGAGACCGAGGCCTACTACCTCAGTGACAAAGGCAGCCATGCCTCCCTCGGCTTCACCGAGAAGCGCAAGGCGCTGTTCCTCGACGGCGGGCACATCTACATGTATTACGCCCGCGGTGGCGATTCGCTCAATTTCAGCGCCCATGGCCCCGGCAACGCGGTGCTGATCAAGTCGGCGTTCCCCTGGAGCGACGCACTGTCGGGCGACAACAGCCTGGCGCAGATGCAGCTGAACAACCCCGACGCCAGCGGCAACCTGCGCCCGCCCGAGCGCCTGTGCAACGGCCAGACTCTGCTGTGTCGGGCCTTGGGCCTGAAGGTGACCCAGTGGGACGCCCAGCGCTTCGACCCCCAGCGGCTGTACGTCGAGGATTGCGCCATCGCCGTGCCACGGGTGATCCAGACCACCCGCCTGGGCATTCCCCACGGCCGCGACGAACACCTGCCCTACCGCTTCGTCGATGCCGACTACGCGCGCTTCTGCACCCGCAACCCATTGCGCCGCGGCCAGGTCGAAGGCAAGGATTTTTTCATGCTCGAACAAGGAAACTGAAACATGGGCCAATGGCTCGATAGCCTGACCGCCTGGCTTGGCGCTCATCCACAGTGGCTCGGCCTGGCGGTCTTCATCATCGCCTGCGTCGAGTGCCTGGCAATTGCCGGCATCATCGTACCCGGCACCGTGCTGCTGTTCGCCGTCGCCGTGCTGGCCGGCAGCGGCGCCCTGAGCCTGGGCGAAACCTTGCTGCTGGGCTTTCTCGGCGGCCTGCTCGGCGATGCGTTGTCGTATACCGTGGGCAAGTATTTTCACCAGAACATCCGGCGCCTGCCGCTACTGCGCAGCCACCCGCAATGGATCGGCGGCGCCGAGGCTTACTTCCAGCGCTATGGCATCGCCAGCCTGCTGGTCGGGCGCTTCATCGGTCCCTTGCGGCCGATGCTGCCAATGGTCGCCGGCATGTTCGACATGCCCTTGCCACGCTTCATCGCTGTCAGCCTGGTGGCCGGGGCGGGCTGGGCGGTGGCCTACCTGCTGCCCGGCTGGGCCACCGGCGCGGCGATGCGCCTGCCGCTGCCGGAAGGCTTCTGGCTGGATGCTGGGATCGTCGTGGGCACCCTTGCGGTGCTGATCGGCCTGAGCCTGAACAGCAGCATCCGCGACCAGCGCCACGGCACGCGCCTGATCGCCGCGCTGAGCGGCGTGGCGGTGGCGGCGCTGTTCGTTGGCTGGCCTTACCTGAGCGCACTCGACCAGGGCGTGATGACCCTGGTGCAGGAACACCGCAGCCAGGTTATCGACGGCGCGGTGGTGGTGGTGACCCGGCTGGGCGACTTTCGCACCCAGTTCTTCCTCGGCGGCCTGCTGACCGGCCTGCTGTTGCTGGCCCGGCAGTGGCGCCATGCGCTGTTCGCCGGCAGCGCGCTGATCGGCACGGCCCTGGCCAACGGCTCGCTCAAGTGGCTGTTCGCCCGCGCTCGCCCCGAGGTGCTGGCCGACCCGCTGACCAGCTACAGCATGCCCAGCGGGCACAGCTCGGCGTCGTTCGCCTTCTTCCTGGTACTGGCGTTGCTGGCCGGGCGCGGCCAACCGCCGCGCATGCGCCTGACCTGGGTGCTACTGGGTTGCATCCCGGCCCTGGCCATCGCCCTGTCGCGGGTGTACCTGGGGGCGCACTGGCCGACCGATATCCTCGCCGGGGCGTTGCTGGCCTGCTGTGTGTGCGCGCTGAGCCTGACCCTGGCGCAGTATCGCCAGCCGCTTACGGCACTGTCGCAACGGGTATGGTGGCTGGTGCTGCCGGCATGCATCGCGTTGCTGGCGTTCTTCGCCCTGCATGCGCTGCCCAAGGCGTTGTTGCGCTACCAGTACTGAGACGGCCATTTTGCGGCACCGCGAATCCCTGTAGGAGCGGCCGCTGATCAGGCGAACAACTCGCCCTGGATACGCTCGAGCAACGCCTGGATCGCCTCCAGCCTGAGCTGCGGCGAGTCGATCGCCAGCAGGTCGAGCTTGTCCTCTTCCACGAACGGCAACAGGTAGGCCAACTGGTTGGCCAACGCCTGTCGCCCGTCGACATCCCGCGGCATGTCCAGCGCCTCGACCATCGGGTGTTCGCCCAGGGCCAGCAGCAGCGCCAGCAGGTCATCGTCCTGCTCCTGCAGCGGCCCGTCCGCCAGCTCCGACAGCCACTGCACCTGGCCGACCATCAACTGGTCCTTCTGCACCTCGGTGCGCTCGACACGAAAACGCCGCACGCCTTCGACGCGGATGCCCAGCAGGCCATTGTCCTGCTGCACGAAATCGCGGATCAGTGCCTCGCAGCCGACCGACGCCACCACCGGCGCCGCCTTGCCCACCTGCTCGCCTTCCAGGATGCATACCACGCCAAAGCCTTCGCCCTGCTTCATGCAGCGGCCGATCATGTCCAGGTAGCGTGCCTCGAAGATCTGCAAGTCGAGCAGGCAACCGGGAAACAGCACGGTATTGAGGGGAAACAGCGGTAGCGTCATCTTTGCTCCTCAAGCCACCAGGCTGACCGCCAACGGCAGGAACACCGCCGTGGCCACCCCCATCAGGCTCATCGCCAGCGCGGCGAAGGCGCCGCATTCGTCACTTTCCTGCAAGGCCACCGAAGTGCCCACCGCATGGGCGGTCACACCCAGCGCCATGCCCCGAGCCTCGGCGCTGAGCACGCCGCAGCGGCTGAGCAACGCCGGGCCGAAGATAGCCCCGATCACCCCGGTGATCAGCACGAACACCGCCGCCAGGGCCGCCACGCCGCCAATCTGCTCGGCCACCAACATGGCGATCGGCGAGGTGACCGACTTCGGCGCCATGGTCATCAGGATCATGTGCTCGGCGCCAAACCACCAGCCCAGCGCCAGGCATGCCACCGTGGCGAACAGGCCTCCGATTACCAGCGTAGTAAATGTCGGCCAGAACAGCTGGCGGATCCGCCGCAGGTTAAGGTAGAGCGGCACCGCCAGGGCCACGGTGGCCGGACCCAGGAGGATGTTCATGATCTCGGTGCTCTTGCGGTACTCGGCGTAGTCGATGCCGCAGACAAGCAGGATGCCGATCACCACCAGCATCGACACCAGCACCGGTTGCAGGAAGATCCAGCGGGTCTTTTCATAACCTGCCAGCACCAGCTGGTAGGCGGCCAGGGTGATGCCGATACCGAACAGTGGATGGTGGATGACCGCGTCGAGCGCGCCGTGCCAATCGAGGGTCATGGCTGCTCCTCGTGCTTGCCCTGGCGCTGGATGAGCTTCTGCATCAGCACGCCGACGAACACCAGGGTCGCCAGGCAGGAGATCAACAGCGCCCCGACGATGGCCCAGAAGTCGGCGGCGATGTCCCTGGCATAGACCATCACACCCACCGCTGGCGGCACCAGCAGCAATGGCAGGTAGCGCAGCAGGCTGCTGGCGGCCTCGTTGAGCGGTTCGCCCACCTCGCCGCGCAGCATGAGGTATGCCAGCAGCAGCAACAGGCCGATGATCGGCCCAGGCAGAATGTGCAGGAACAGGTGATTGATTGCCGTCCCCAGCAACTGGAACAGCACCAGCCAGGTCAAACCACGCAGCAGCATAAAGACCTCCCTCAGAGCATGGCGG
Source organism: Pseudomonas sp. FG47 (assembly GCF_057809115.1). Taxonomy (NCBI): domain Bacteria; kingdom Pseudomonadati; phylum Pseudomonadota; class Gammaproteobacteria; order Pseudomonadales; family Pseudomonadaceae; genus Pseudomonas; species Pseudomonas sp. FG47. The sequence continues at coordinate 61,912 of NZ_JBMDJI010000016.1, read as the reverse complement.
CCATTATAAGCACGCTAAGCAACTGGCTATAAGGCGATGTTCGGCGAAATGCTGGCAACTTGACTGATCCCCATGGCCGTGCTGATCTTGCACCTTCGTACCAAATGACAATCTGGAGATGTCGCGATGCCCTATGTACCCGTTACAGAGCTTTCGCAGTACGTTGGCAAGGAGCTGGGCCGTTCCCAATGGCTGAAGATCGACCAAGAACGCATCAACCTGTTCGCCGAAGCCACCGGCGATTTCCAGTTCATCCATGTCGACCCGGTGAAGGCGGCCAAAACTCCGTTTGGCACCACCATCGCCCATGGCTTCCTCACCTTGTCGCTGATCCCCAAGTTGATGGAGGACATCCTGGTACTCCCCGAGGGGCTGAAGATGGTGGTCAACTACGGACTGGACAGCGTGCGCTTCATCCAGCCGGTGAAGGTCGACAGCCAGGTGCGGTTGAAGGTGGACCTGGTCGACGCCACCGAGAAGAAGCCAGGCCAGTGGCTGCTCAAGGCCACTGCCACCCTCGAGATCGAAGGTGAAGAGAAGCCCGCCTATATCGCCGAACCGCTGTCGCTCTGTTTCGTCTGATCTTGCGTAGCAGCCAGCTTGCTGGCGAACCGCACCGGCGAGGCCGGTATTCACCGACGAGGCCGGCTCCCACACCGGCCTTCGCGGCCCAATTCACGCCTCCTGGCATTCTGCGGCATACTCGGCGCATCGTTTTTCGCGGAAGCCGCCATGCGCCCCCTGCTGCCCCTGACTTTGATCCTGCTACTCGCCGCTTGCGGCGAAGGTGAGCCCCTGGCGCCGCCGGACGCGCGCCTGCCCGACGGCGGCCGCTACCGCGGCCAGGTGGTGAACGGCCTGCTACAAGGCGAGGGGCGCATCGACTATCCCAACGGCAGTTGGTACGCCGGTAGTTTCCAGGATGGCCAATGGCACGGCCAGGGCGAATGGCACGGCAGCAATGGCGAGGTTTACCGAGGCCAGTTCAGCGAAGGCCTGTTCCAGGGCCTGGGCGAGCTGACCACCCCTGGCAGCCACTACGCCGGCACGTTCAAGCACGGCCGCCGCGATGGCGAAGGAACCCTAAAGCAACACGACCAGACCTACCGCGGCCAATTCAAGGACGACCAGTACGAGGGCGCCGGCCAGCTCGAACTGTCCGACGGTAGCCGTTACCAGGGCCTGTTCGCCCGGGGCAAGCCCAATGGCGCGGGCGTGCGCAGCGACGCCAGCGACAACCAGTTCAGCGGCCACTTCATCGATGGCCAACTGCAAGGCGCCGGCACCTACGACAGCGCCGACGGCGAGCAGTACATCGGCGAATTCAAGGACAACCGTCTCGAGGGCCGCGGCCGCTACGAAAGCGCTGATGGCGACGTGTGGATCGGCGACTTCAAGGACGGCTCGCTGGTTGGCGAGGGTGAGCTGCTGGGCAGCGATGGCAGCCGCTACAAAGGCGGCTTTCGCGACTGGCGCTTCAGCGGCCTGGGCACCTTGCAACTGGCCGACGGCAGCCAGTACGCCGGCGGCTTTGCCGACGACGCCTACCATGGCCATGGTCGCCTGACCCATCCCGACGGCCGCGTCGAAGCAGGCACCTGGGTCAATGGCGTGCGGGTGCGCGACGAGCATGGCACGCTGCTGCCCGACCCCCTCGACCTGGCCCTGCTCAACCAGGGCAAGCTGCTGGAGGATGCCCTGGCCAAGGTGCCACGCACGCTGCCGCCGGTGCAGTTGTACAGCCTGGTGGTGGCCGGCGATGGCCAGCAGAGCGTGTTCCTGCGCGAAGCCGACTATGTCAGCAACATGCTCAAGGTGCGCTTCGGCGCCCATGGCCAGGTCACCCTGGTCAACCATCGCGACCACCTGGCCGACCGGCCCATGGCCACCCGCGAAAACATCACCCGCGCCGCGCGTACCCTGGCCGAGCGCAGCGGCCCGGAAGACCTGGTATTCATCTACCTGACCAGCCACGGCAGCCATGATCACCAACTGGTACTCGACCAGCCACGCCTGCAACTGGCCGACCTGTCCGCCGATGAACTGGCCAGCGCCCTGGCGCCGCTGAAAGATCGCGACAAGGTCGTGGTCATTTCCGCCTGCTACTCCGGGGGCTACATCGCCCCGCTCAAGGACCAACGCACCCTGATCATGACCGCCGCGCGCCCGGACCGAGTGTCGTTCGGCTGCTCGGAGGAGGCCGACTTCACCTATTTCGGCGATGCCCTGTTCGCCCAGGCGCTGAACCAGACCGACGATCTGAAACAAGCGTTTGAACTGGCGCGACAAAGCGTTGCCGAAAGAGAACGAAGGGAAGGCTTCGAAGCCTCGCAGCCGCAGCTCTGGGCGCCGCCTGCGGTAGTCAGCCACTGGCAGCGCCTGCGCCGACAACAGGCCGAGCAAGCCTTGCGCAATGAAGCCCAGCCAGCTTCGGGGGAACAGGCGAAAACACCTGGGGCCCACTAAGCTCAGTAGTAACGAGGGAGAGACATCATGTATTTGACGCCTCAGCATGTCCTGCTTGCCGGTGCCACGGGTCTGACGGGTGAACACCTGCTCGACCGCCTGCTCAACGAGCCCACCATCAGCCGCGTATTGGCACCGACCCGTCGGCCGCTGGCCGAGCACCCACACCTGGAAAATCCGGTGGGCGACCCGGCCGTGTTTCTCCCGCAACTGGCCGGCCGCGTCGATATCGCATTCTGCTGCCTGGGCACCACGCTCAAGCAGGCAGGGTCGGAAAACGCCTTCCGCGCGGTCGACCTGGACATGGTCGTGGCCTTCAGCAAACGCGCCCGGGAGATGGGTGCGCGACACCTGCTGGTGATCAGCGCGCTGGGCGCCGATGCGAAGTCGTCGATCTTCTACAACCGGGTCAAGGGCGAAATGGAAGAAGCGCTCAGGCAGCAGGACTGGCCGCAGTTGACCATCGTGCGGCCTTCACTGCTGTTGGGCGAGCGTATCGAGCCACGCCTGGGCGAGCGCCTGGCGGCGCCGTTCTCGCGACTGATACCAGGCAAGTACCGTGGCATCGAGGCCTGTACCCTGGCCCGGGCGCTTTGGCGCCTGGCACTGGAAGAGGAAGACGGAATCCGCGTGGTCGAGTCGGATGAATTGCGCAAGCTGGGCAAAAAGTAGCGCAGCAGTACCGGTCTCATCGCGGGGCAAGCCCGCTCCCTCCTAGCTTGGCAATCAAGACGTGGGAGCGGGCTTGCCCCGCGATTGCTTTGCTACAGGCCGCCTGTGGCGTTGAAGCCCACTCCCGCCGCCGTCAACAACGACAACGGCAGCAGCACGGTATCGAGCAACGCGCTGCCCGGCAGGTCCAGCCCTGGATAAGCCGGCGCAGTGGCGCCGAAGCGATCCTCCGGGCAGCACCCGCCATTCATCACATACAGGTCAAGCCGGGTCCCGGCATACACCACCGGCGCCCCCGGCTTGTTGCCATCCAACGTGCGCACCGTGGCGCAGCCGCCGAGGTGGGCCAACAGCAACAGCCCTGCCAGGGTGCGCTTCAATCATCGACCCCATAGTGATGCTCGCCCCAGCGCGGCAACATGTCCTGGGGGATATTCAACAAGTTGAGAATCCGCGCCACGACAAAATCGACCAGGTCGTCGATGCTCTGCGGCTGGTGATAGAACCCCGGCGCCGCCGGCAGGATCACCGCGCCCATCTGCGACAGCTTGAGCATGTTCTCCAGGTGGATGGTCGAGAATGGTGCCTCGCGCGGAACCAGGATCAACTGACGACGCTCCTTGAGGGTCACGTCAGCCGCCCGCTCGATCAGGTTGTTGCAGGCCCCGGTGGCAATCGCCGACAGGGTGCCGGTGGAACACGGCACCACCACCATCGCCGCCGGCGCGCCGGAGCCCGAGGCCACCGGCGACATCCAGTCTTCCTTGCCATACACGCGGATCTGTCCGTCGGCCGCGCCGGTGTACTCGGTCAGGAACGCCTGCATGGCCTGGGGCTTGGCTGGCAACACAACGTCGGTCTCTGTAGCCATCACCAGTTGCGCGGCCTTGGAGATGAGAAAGTGCACCTCGCGCTCCTCGCGCACCAGGCAATCGAGCAAGCGCAGGCCATACTGCGCCCCGGAGGCGCCGGTCATGGCCAGGGTGATGCGCTCGGGCCCGCTCACTTCAGGGCCTCGGCCAACTTGCCGTGCAGGCCGCCGAAGCCGCCGTTGCTCATGATCACCACATGGGTGCCGGGGCGGGCCTGGCCCTTGATGCGCTCGATGATCGCCTCGAGGCTGTCGGCGACCACACTCGGCACCTTGCACTGAGCCGCGGTGCCGGCCAGGTCCCAGCCCAGGTTGGGCGGTGCGTACCAGATCACCTGGTCGGCGTCGTTGACGCTCTCCGGCAGGCCGTCGCGGTGGGCGCCGAGTTTCATGGAGTTGGAGCGCGGCTCGATTACCGCGATCACCGGCGCCTCGCCAACGCGCTTGCGCAGGCCGTCGAGGGTGGTGGCGATGGCAGTCGGGTGGTGGGCGAAATCATCGTAGATGGTCACGCCCTGCACCTCGGCGACCTTCTCCATGCGCCGCTTGACGCTCTTGAACGCGCTCAGGCCTTCGACCGCCATGGCCGGCGCCACGCCGACATGGCGGGCGGCGGCCAGAGTGGCCAGGGCATTGGCGACGTTATGCTGGCCGGTCAGGGCCCAGTCCACCACGCCCTGGGCCTGGCCCTCGAACAGCACTTCGAAGCGCGAACCGTCGGCACTGAGCAGGCGCGCCTGCCATTGGCCACCCACGCCGGTGGTCTGCACCGGGGTCCAGCAACCCATGCCGATCACCCGCTCCAACGCCTGTTCGGCGGTCGGGTGAATCACCAGGCCTTCGCTGGGGATAGTCCTTACCAGGTGGTGGAACTGCCGCTCGATGGCCGCCAGATCGGGGAAAATGTCTGCGTGATCGAACTCCAGGTTGTTGAGGATCGCGGTGCGCGGGTGGTAGTGCACGAACTTCGAGCGCTTGTCGAAGAAGGCGCTGTCGTATTCGTCGGCCTCGACCACGAAGAATGGCGTGCCGCCCAGACGCGCCGACACCGAGAAGTTCTGCGGCACGCCGCCGATCAGGAAGCCCGGGCTCATGCCAGCGTGCTCCAGTACCCAGGCCAACATGCTGCTGGTGGTGGTCTTGCCGTGGGTTCCGGCCACGGCCAGGACCCAACGGCCCTGCAGCACATGGTCGGCCAGCCACTGCGGGCCGGAGACATAGGGCAGGCCCTTGTTCAGCACGTACTCCACCGCCGGGTTGCCCCGCGACATGGCGTTGCCGATCACCACCAGGTCGGGTGCCGGCTCCAGCTGGACCGGGTCGTAGCCCTGGGTCAGTTCGATGCCCTGGGCTTGGAGCTGCGTGCTCATCGGCGGGTAGACGTTGGCGTCCGAGCCAGTGACGCGGTGGCCCAGCTCCTTGGCCAGCACCGCCAGCGACCCCATGAAAGTGCCGCAAATACCGAGAATATGAATGTGCATGATCGACCTCGCAAAACGTCGAGGCAGGGTAGCCCAGGGCGCGGGAAATCGCACCCGGTGTTTTGCTCAGGCGCCCCTGGCGATGCCGTGCTTGCGCAGTTTTCGATACAAGGTATTGCGGCTGATGCCCAGGTGCTCGGCGACACGCGTGAGGTGCCAGTGTTTTGCCTCCAGTACGTCCATGAGCGCCTGATGCTCGGCGTGTAGGAGCGGCCTTGTGTCGCGAAAGGGCTGAGCGTCACCGGTGAGATCCTGGGGCCGCCGCGCGGCCCTTTCGCGACACAAGGCCGCTCCTACAGGGCCCGCGTCGCTTCGAATGATTGCGGGGAGATCCGAGAGCGCTATAAGGGCGTCTTCGCACAGCGCCACCAGGGTCCGCAATACATTGCGCATCTGCCGCACGTTCCCAGGCCAAGCGAAGTCCAACAGCGCCTGGCGCGCCTCTGCCGCCAGCTGAACACGCTGCCCTTGTGCCTCCTGGCGTAACAGGAAGTCCAGCAACGCCGCCTTGTCACTGCGCTCGCGCACCGCCGGCAACGCCACTTCCAGGCCATTGAGGCGGTAATACAGGTCCTCGCGGAAACTGCCCTGCTCCACCCGCTGCAGCAAGTCGCGGTGGGTGGCACTGATGATGCGCACATCCACGGCCTGGGGTTCGCCGCCGATCGGTACCACCTGACGCTCTTCCAGCACGCGCAGCAGGCGGGTCTGCAAGGCCAGCGGCATGTCGCCGATCTCGTCCAGCAACAAGGTGCCGCCGTCAGCCTGCAACAGCTTGCCGCGCATGCCTTCCTTGCGTGAGCCGGTGAAGCTGCCGCCGCGATAACCGAACAGCTCGCTCTCGATCAGGCTCTCGGGAATCGAGGCGCAATTGATCGCCACGAACGGCTTGTGCCGACGGGCACCGGCCTGGTGTACCGCCTGGGCAAAGGCCTCCTTGCCACAGCCGGTCTCGCCGCGCAGCAACAGCGGCACGTCGCGCTCGAACACCCGCACGGCGCGGCGAAAATCCTCCTGCAAGGCCGGATCGAGCAGGCAGATCGCCGGCTCGACCACAGGCCGCGCCTGGGGCAAGGCCGCTGGCACCGACCACACCGGTGCACGGGCCTGCCCCCGCAGACTGGCGAACACCTGGCGACCGTCGCGGGTATGCAGCGGCCAAGCGCTGCTGCCCTGGGGAGTGGCACGGCTGAACAGTTCGTCGTGGCTGCAGGCAAAGAACCGCTCCAGCGGCTTGCCCAGCACGCCGCCGCGAATGCTGCCCAGCAGGTTCAAGGCGCTTTGATTGGCGGCGCAGATCCGCCCGTCGCCGTCGAAGGCCAGCAAGCCCTCGCTGAACAGGCCCACCGACTCGGCCTGCAAGTGGAAGCGCAACAGCCACTGCTGCTCGAAATGGCGCAGGAAATAACAGCTTTCGATCATCTTTGCCGAGAGGTTGACCAGTGCCATGGTATGGAACTGGCTCTGGCGCGAGACATCAGGCCGCGCCGAGGACACATCGAGCACCGCGAGCAATTCGCCGTGTGGATCGAACACCGGGCTGGCCGAGCAGGTCAGGCCGGTGTGCCGGCCACGGAAGTGCTCATCCTGGTGAATGGTCAGGGCCTGGCGCTCGACCAGGCAGGTGCCGATGCCGTTGGTGCCCTCGCGGGCCTCGCTCCAGTCGGCGCCCAGCCATAGCCCGGCACGCTCGAAGATGCGCCGCTCATTGGGCGCGGTGACGCAATTGAGGATCACCCCGCGGGCATCGGTCAGCAACACCGCATGCCCAGTGCCGGACAACTGCTGGTGCAGGCTGTTCATCTCGGTGTCGGCGATCTGCAGCACCTGGTGCAGGCGTTCGCGGCTCTCCAGCAGGCGGCCGTGCTCGAGCACCACTGGCGCCTGGGCTCGTGCCGGGTCGAGGTGGTAATCCTCCAGGCAGCGCAGCCAGGAGCGGGCGATGGACGGGTCACTGCCCGGCCCGCTGGGCTGGCCGTGGGCCACCGTGAGCACTTGCTGGGCATGGCGGCTGAACGGGTTGCTCTGCATTTTTGTTGTTCTCCGCAGGTAGAGCGTCCCGCCAGCATCCTCCAGCGGCGAATGCTTTGCAATGGCGCGCTGACCCTTGAGTCATGCCTGTGCCATAACCGGTACAAAGTGTCACCCAGACCGTGTCAACTGAGGTACAAGACCCTCCACACCGCATCTACGGATTAACCCAAGTCATTGATTCACAAGGGCCTCAGAGCACTGGCCCGACCTTTGCTCTACGCTTGGAAACTCCGCAACAATCACAACGATCAGGAGATACCCCATGCGTTACGCACATCCCGGCACCGACGGCGCGAAGGTTTCCTTCAAGAGCCGCTACGGCAACTACATCGGTGGTGAGTTTGTAGCTCCGGTGAAAGGGCAATATTTCGAGAACACCTCTCCAGTTAACGGCAAACTGATTGCCGAATTCCCCCGCTCCACTGCCGAGGACATCGACAAGGCCCTCGACGCCGCCCATGCCGCCGCCGACGCCTGGGGCCGCACCTCGGTGCAGGACCGCTCCAACGTGCTGCTGCGCATCGCCGATCGCATCGAGCAGAACCTCGAACTGCTGGCCATCACCGAAACCTGGGACAACGGCAAGCCGATCCGCGAGACCCTCAACGCCGACATCCCGCTGGCGGTCGATCATTTCCGCTACTTCGCCGGCTGCATCCGCGCCCAGGAAGGCGGCGCCGCCGAGATCAACGAAACCACCGTGGCCTACCACCTGCACGAACCGCTGGGTGTGGTCGGGCAAATCATCCCCTGGAACTTCCCGCTGCTGATGGCCGCCTGGAAACTCGCCCCGGCCCTGGCTGCCGGCAACTGCGTGGTGCTCAAGCCCGCCGAGCAGACCCCGCTGGGCATCACCGTGCTGCTGGAGCTGATCGGCGACCTGCTGCCCAAGGGCGTGCTCAACGTGGTGCAGGGCTTCGGTCGCGAAGCCGGCGAGGCATTGGCCACCAGCAAGCGCATCGCCAAGATCGCCTTCACCGGCTCCACCCCGGTGGGCTCGCACATCATGAAGTGCGCCGCCGAGAACATCATCCCGTCCACCGTCGAGCTGGGCGGCAAGTCGCCCAACGTGTATTTCGAAGACATCATGCAGGCGGAGCCGGCGTTCATCGACAAGGCCGCCGAAGGCATGGTCCTGGCGTTCTTCAACCAGGGCGAAGTGTGCACCTGCCCTTCCCGCGCCCTGGTGCAAGAGTCGATCTACCCGCAGTTCATGGAAGTGGTGATGAAGAAGGTGCTGCAGATCAAGCGCGGCGACCCGCTGGACACCGACACCATGGTCGGCGCCCAGGCCTCGCAGCAGCAGTTCGAGAAGATCCAGTCCTACCTCAAGATCGCCCAGGAAGAGGGCGCCGAGCTGCTGACCGGCGGCAAGGTGGAGCAACTCGAAGGCGCGCTGGCCACCGGCTACTACATCCAGCCGACCCTGCTCAAGGGCAACAACAAGATGCGCGTGTTCCAGGAAGAGATCTTCGGCCCGGTGGTCAGCGTCACCACCTTCAAGGACGAAGCCGAGGCCCTGGCGATTGCCAACGACACCGAGTTCGGCCTGGGTGCCGGCGTGTGGACCCGCGACATCAACCGCGCCTATCGCATGGGCCGCGGCATCAAGGCCGGTCGCGTGTGGACCAACTGCTACCACCTGTACCCGGCGCATGCCGCGTTCGGTGGTTACAAGAAGTCCGGTGTCGGCCGGGAAACCCACAAGATGATGCTCGACCACTACCAGCAGACCAAGAACCTGCTGGTGAGCTACGACATCAATCCGCTGGGCTTCTTCTAAACAGGCCACTGGGGCTGCTGTGCAGCCCTTTGGCCGGCAAATCGGCGCCTACAGGTTTCACCTCTGCCTTGTAGGAGCCGGCTTGCCGGCGAAAGGGCCGTAAAGCGGCCCCAAAGGCCCTGGCTCGCTTCCTGCAACTAAAATCACCAAGCGCCGGCAGTCCCTCCGGCAACCTAAGAAAAACAACAGGTGAACACCATGCCAAGCGATCACACCGTCGGCGCGCCGGCGAGCTCCACCGTCGACTTCGAAAAAGTCGGCTCGGACTATTTCCAGCAACGTGAACTGAAAAAAGGCGCCGCCGGCTGGGTCCTGCTGGTGGGCCTGGGCGTTGCCTACGTGATTTCCGGCGACTATGCCGGCTGGAACTTCGGCCTGGCCCAGGGCGGCTGGGGCGGCATGTTCCTCGCCACCCTGCTGATGGCCACCATGTACCTGTGCATGTGCTTCTCGCTGGCCGAACTGTCCTCGATGATCCCCACCGCCGGTGGCGGCTACGGCTTCGCCCGCAGCGCCTTCGGCCCCTGGGGCGGCTTTCTCACCGGCACCGCCATCCTCATCGAATACGCCATCGCCCCAGCGGCCATCGCCACCTTCATCGGCGCCTATTGCCAGTCGCTGTTCGGCATCGGCGGCTGGATGATCTACCTGGCGTTCTACGTGGTGTTCATCGGTATCCACATCTTTGGCGTGGGCGAGGCACTCAAGTTGATGTTCATCATCACCGCCATCGCCGCCCTGGCCCTGGCGGTGTTCCTGGTGGGCATGGTGCCCCACTTCGATGCAGCCAACCTGTTCGACATCGCCCAGACCGACGCCGCCGGCGCCAGCAGTTTCCTGCCGTTCGGCTATGTCGGCGTGTGGGCGGCGATCCCCTACGCGATCTGGTTCTTCCTTGCCGTCGAAGGCGTGCCGCTGGCCGCCGAAGAAACCAAGAACCCCAAGCGCGACCTGCCCCGCGGCCTGATCGGCGCGATGCTGGTACTGCTCGCCTTCGCCTTGTTGATCCTGGTGGTCGGCCCCGGCGGCGCCGGTTCCGAAGCCCTCAAGGCCTCGGGCAACCCGCTGGTCGAGGCACTGGCCAAGGCCTACGGCGGCTCCACCTGGATGGGCGGTTTCGTCAACCTGGTCGGCCTGGCCGGGCTGATCGCCAGCTTCTTCTCGATCATCTACGCCTATTCGCGGCAGATCTTCGCCTTGTCCCGCGCCGGCTACCTGCCACGCAAACTGTCCGAGACCAACAAGAGCAAGGCCCCGGTACTGGCCCTGGTGATCCCCGGGATCATCGGCTTCGCCCTGTCGCTGACCGGCCAGGGCGACCTGCTGATCCTGGTGGCGGTGTTCGGCGCCACGCTGTCCTACGTGCTGATGATGGCCGCGCACATCACCCTGCGCATTCGCCGGCCGAAGATGGAGCGCCCATACCGCACACCTGGCGGCATCTTCACCTCGGGCCTGGCCCTGGTGCTGGCCTGCATCGCCGTGGTCGCCGGGTTCCTGGTCGACCCACGGGTGGTGATTGGCGCCGCGGTGATCTATGCGGTATTAATTGCCTACTTTGCTTTCTATAGCCGCCACCACCTGGTGGCCGGGACGCCGGAAGAGGAATTCGCCGCGATCCAGAAGGCCGAAGAGGCCCTGCACTGATCGCCGACTTACGCAGCAGGCCAGCCCTGCGGCGCTTTGGAGATTCTGTATGGCAAGTTTCACCCACACCGTAGGCCACCAGGTCTACCGCTTCGACAGCCTCAAAGAGGTAATGGCCAAGGCCAGCCCGGCGCGCTCCGGCGACTACCTGGCCGGCGTCGCCGCCAGCAACGACGGCGAACGGGTGGCGGCGCAGATGGCCCTGGCCAACATCCCGCTCAAGCACTTCCTCGACGAGGCGCTGATCCCCTATGAAAGCGACGAAGTCACCCGGCTGATCATCGACAGCCACGACAAAGAGGCCTTCGCCGCGGTCAGCCACCTGACCGTTGGCGGCCTGCGCGACTGGCTGCTCGGCGAGCACGCCGACGAACACAGCCTGCGCGCCCTGGCCCCGGGCCTGACCCCGGAAATGGCCGCCGCGGTGTCGAAGATCATGCGCGTCCAGGACCTGGTGCTGGTGGCGCAGAAGATCCGCGTGGTCACCGCGTTCCGCGGCACCATGGGCCTGCGCGGGCGCTTGTCGACGCGCCTGCAACCCAACCACCCCACCGACGAGCCGGCCGGCATCGCCGCCAGCATCCTCGACGGCCTGCTGTACGGCAACGGCGACGCCATGATCGGCATCAACCCAGCCACCGACAGCATCGCCTCGATCTGCGCGCTGCTGGAGATGCTCGACGCGATCATCCAGCGCTACGACATCCCCACCCAGTCCTGCGTGCTGACCCACGTCACCACCTCGATCGAGGCGATCAACCGGGGCGTGCCGCTGGACCTGGTGTTCCAGTCCATCGCCGGCACCGAAGCGGCCAACGCCGGCTTCGGCATCAACCTCAACGTGCTGCAGGAGGGATACGAGGCAGGCCTATCACTCAAGCGCGGCACGGTCGGGCAGAACCTGATGTACTTCGAGACCGGCCAGGGCAGCGCCCTTTCGGCCAACGCCCACCACGGCGTCGACCAACAAACCTGCGAAACCCGCGCCTACGCCGTGGCCCGGCACTTCAAGCCGTTCCTGGTCAACACCGTGGTCGGTTTCATCGGCCCGGAGTACCTGTACAACGGCAAGCAGATCATCCGCGCGGGCCTTGAGGACCACTTCTGCGGCAAGCTGCTGGGCGTGCCGATGGGCTGCGACATCTGCTACACCAACCACGCCGAAGCCGACCAGGACGACATGGACACCCTGCTGACCCTACTGGGGGTGGCCGGGATCAACTTCATCATGGGCATCCCCGGCTCCGACGACATCATGCTCAACTACCAGACCACCTCGTTCCACGACGCGCTTTACGCGCGCCAGACCCTTGGCCTGAAGCCCGGGCCGGAATTCGAGGCCTGGCTTGCGCGCACCGGCATCTTCACCCAGGCCGATGGCCGCATCCGCTTCGGCGACAACCTGCCGCCGGCCTTCCGCCAGGCTTTGCGGCAACTGGCCTAGAGGTGACCATGGCACAGCACACCCCGACCCCGGACAACCCCTGGCTGGCCTTGCGCAACCTGACCCCCGCGCGCATAGCCCTGGGCCGCACCGGCATCAGCCTGCCCACCGGCGCCCAACTGGACTTCCAGTACGCCCACGCCCAGGCCCGCGATGCCGTGCACCTGCCCTTCGACCATGCCGGCCTGCGCCAGCAGCTCAGCGACCGCGGGCGCGACAGCCTGCTGCTGCACAGCGCCGCCAGCGACCGCCACCAGTACCTGCAACGCCCGGACCTGGGCCGGCGCCTGCACGAGGAGTCGGCCCAGTGCCTGCGCGAACACGCCCAGGCCAACCCCGGCGGGGTCGACCTGGCGATCGTCGTCGCCGATGGCCTTTCGGCGCTGGCCGTGCACCGTCACACCCTGCCGTTTCTGACCCGCTTCGAGGAGCAGGCCGCCGCCGACGGCTGGACCAGCGCCCCGGTGGTGCTGGTGGAGCAAGGCCGGGTGGCGGTGGCCGACGAGGTAGGCGAACTGCTCGGCGCGCGCATGACCGTGATGCTGATCGGCGAACGCCCCGGGCTCAGCTCACCGGACAGCCTCGGCCTGTACTTCACCTACGCGCCCAAGGTCGGCCTGACCGACGCCTACCGCAACTGCATCTCCAACGTGCGCCTCGAGGGCCTGAGCTACGGCATGGCCGCGCATCGCTTGCTGTACCTGATGCGCGAAGCCTGTCGGCGCCAGCTGTCCGGGGTGAATTTGAAGGACGAAGCCGAGGTCCATAGCATCGACAGCGAAGGCTCTCTTGGCAGAACCGGAAACTTCCTACTCGGCGAGGAGTAAAAAACATGTCACGGAAGGCGGATTGCGCTTCTAGCCTGCTTTAGGCAGCATGCCAGAGGACGCTGCTGGCAATCCGCCGTATCCCCAATGGACTCAGAGGCCCGCCCATGCGCATCATCCAGGCAACCTTGGACCACCTTGACCTGCTCACCCCACTGTTCGTGAAATACCGCGAGTTCTATGGGCAACTGCCTTACCCGGACAGTTCGCGAGCCTTCCTCGAGAAACGCCTCAAGCGCAAGGAATCGATCATCTACCTGGCCCTGCCGGATGATGGCGATGACCGCCTGATGGGCTTCTGCCAGCTCTACCCGAGCTTCTCGTCGCTGTCGCTCAAGCGTGTGTGGATCCTCAACGACATCTATGTGGCCGAAGACTCCCGGCGCATGCTGGTGGCCGACCACCTGATGCGCGAAGCCAAGAAGATGGCCAAGGAATCCAACGCCGTGCGCATGCGCGTATCCACCAGCAGCGACAACGAGGTGGCGCGCAAGACCTATGAGTCCATGGGCTTTCGCAAGGACACCGAGTTCGAGAACTACATCCTGCCGATCAGCCAGGAGTGATGCCAGGCAGCTCTCTGTAGGAGCGGCCTTGTGTCGCGAAGGGCCGCACAGCGGCCCCGACATTTTTGCATGATGTCGAAATGCTGGAGGCAACCGAGCGCCCCATCGCGACACAAGGCCGCTCCCACACCGAGACGTCCCCTCTGAAAGCCCAATTACCCTGTCGTAACCCGCCGCTACAAACTGTCCAGGCATCTTCGTCACTTCGCCGTATAATCCTTGCTCCTGTCATGTGCGAATAATTACCCCTTGCCGGTAAATCTTCCTTAGCCCATGGCGCTGTCCGTCATTGCGCGCCCGTAGACGCGGGTCAAGAACACAGGTGCTGTACATGGATTTCAACCCGCTGGACCTTATCCTGCATCTCGATGCCTACCTCGACCTGCTGGTCAACAATTACGGTCCGTGGATCTACGCCATCCTCTTCGCCGTGATCTTCTGCGAAACCGGCCTGGTGGTCATGCCGTTCCTGCCGGGTGACTCGCTGCTGTTCATCGCTGGCGCCGTGGCCGCCGGTGGTGGGATGGACCCGGGGCTGCTGGCCGGCCTGCTGATGGTCGCCGCCATTCTCGGCGACAGCACCAATTACGTGATCGGACGCACTGCGGGCGAACGCCTGTTCCGCAACCCCAACTCGAAGATTTTCCGCAAGGATTACCTGCAGCGCACTCACGAGTTCTATGAACGCCACGGCGGCAAGACCGTCACACTGGCGCGCTTCCTGCCGATCCTGCGCACCTTCGCGCCGTTCGTCGCAGGCATCGCGCACATGCACTACCCACGCTTTCTCGCCTTCAGCGTGGCCGGCTCGCTGCTGTGGGTCGGTGGCCTGGTGACCCTGGGCTACTTCTTCGGCAATGTGCCGTTCATCAAGCAACACCTGTCGCTGATGGTGGTGGGCATCATCCTGCTGTCGCTGGTGCCGATGATTCTCGGCCTGTTGCGCGGCCGTTTCGGCCGCGCGGCCAAAGCCCACTGACCTCGGCATGTGGTCGTTCAGCGCCTGGCGCCGCCGGCGCACCCTGGCCCGCTACCCGGTTGACGCGGCCCTGTGGCAGGTGATCCGCGATCGCCTGCCCCTGCTCGACGGCATCAGCGCCGAGGAAGACCGCTGGCTGCGTGAAGCCAGCGTGCTGTTCCTGCACGACAAGCACCTGACCACCCTACCCGGGGTCGAGCTGGACGACGAACAGCGCCTGTTCCTCGCCGCCCAGGCCCAGTTGCCGCTGCTGCACCTGGGCGCGCTCAACTGGTACCAGGGCTTTCATGAGCTGATCCTCTACCCCGACGATTTCGTCAGCCCCCAGCGCCACCGCGACGCCAGCGGCGTGGAACACGTGTGGGATGCCGAGCACAGCGGTGAAGCCTGGCAACAAGGCCCGGTGATCCTGGCCTGGCCTGGGGTGCTGGCCAGCGGTGGTTGGGAAGCCTACAACCTGGTGATCCACGAACTGGCACACAAGCTCGACATGCTCAACGGCGACGCCAACGGCCTGCCGCCGCTGCACAGCGGCATGCGTGTCGAGGATTGGGCCAGCGCCATGCAGCAGGCCTACGACGACCTGAACCGCCAACTCGATGCCGACCCCGACGCCGAAACGGCCATCGACCCCTACGCCGCGGAAAATCCGGCGGAGTTCTTCGCGGTTACCAGCGAATACTTCTTCAGCGGCCCCGACCTGCTAAAGCAGGCCTACCCCAAGGTGTACCAGCAACTGGCATTGTTCTACCGCCAGGACCCGCTGGCCCGTCTGAGCCGCCTGCAAGCCGAGCATCCGGATTACCGTCAAAGCCACGCCTGAAGCGCCCGCACATCAGGCCGAGCGTGGCATGCAGCGTGGGAATGTGCCTATAATCGCCGCCACTTTTTTGATCAAACACGGGGGCATTGCCCAATGAGCTACAGCAAGATTCCGGCTGGCAAAGACCTGCCGAACGACATCTACGTCGCTATCGAGATCCCGGCCAACCACGCGCCGATCAAATACGAGATCGACAAGGACAGCGACACCCTGTTCGTCGACCGCTTCATGGCCACCCCGATGTTCTACCCGGCCAACTACGGCTTCATCCCCAACACCCTGGCCGACGACGGTGATCCGCTGGACGTGCTGGTCGTGACCCCGTACCCGGTCGCTCCAGGCTCGGTCATCCGCGCCCGTCCGGTTGGCGTGCTGAACATGACCGACGACGGCGGCGGCGACGCCAAGGTCATCGCGGTTCCTCACGACAAGCTGTCGCAACTGTACGTTGACGTGAAGGAATACACCGATCTGCCAGCGTTGCTGATCCAGCAGATCGAGCACTTCTTCGCGAACTACAAGGATCTGGAGAAGGGCAAGTGGGTCAAGATCGAAGGCTGGGAAGGCGCCGACGCCGCCCGCGCCGCGATCACCAAGTCGGTCGCGGCCTACAAGGGCTGATACCAGACACCAAAAAACCCCGCTTCGGCGGGGTTTTTTATGGAAACAGGAAAAGAAGCGAGCGCGCGCCTCAGCACCAGGCACCTACAGCGAGAACTTTTCCCACGCACTCCTTAGCCCACCACCCACAAAAAACACTGTTGCCTACAAGACGTATCTACATCCTGTTGATACCCACACAAATCACGGGCCGATAGACTCGCCCAATGAACACTTCCGGTGACCGCCTCAAAGCCCTCCTGCTGGAGTGCAACCTGACCCCTTCGGATTTCGCTGCCCAACGCAACGTTACGCCCCAGCATGTCAACAACTGGTTCAAGCGCGGGGTTCCCCTGTCACGCCTGGACGAGCTCGCCGATCTGTTCTGCGTGAACAGGCGTTGGCTGCGCAGCGGCGAGGGCTCGAAGCACCCTGCCCCCCTAGCCGCCGTTCTCCCCCCCGTGCCTTCCGGCGACTCGCTATCGCCCTTGCTGGCGCAAGACACGGAGCACGTCAGCCTGCCGTTCCACCGCATCCAGAACAACACGCTACAAGCGCTGCCCGGGCATTGCCAGGCCATCCCGCGCCGGGCCATGGACGCCTTGCAGGTTCCCCTCCAGGCCGCAATCTGCATGAGCATGCCGGCCAACAACATGGCGCCGTTGCTCCCTCGGGGTAGCCTGTTGGCCATCGACCGTAGCGTCACCCACGTGGTCGACGGCGAGTGCTATGCCTTGCTGCACAATGGCAGGTTACGGGTGCATTACCTCAGCCTGGGCCACAATGGCACCCTGTGCCTGCATAGTCATGACCGACTCAATCATCCCAATGAACGCTACACCACTTACCAGCGCCGAGTTCAGGGCCTGGACATCCTCGGCTGGGTGTTCTGGTGGTCATGCCTGCGTATGGCGCGTCCTGGCTGAAGCAACTCGCACCATTTTTTGCTGGGCATCGCCAACTGGCCCTAGTATGCTACCCCGCACATACCGCCCAAGCGGATGCAAGCCGCATCCCAGAGGGCCTGGCAACGTCCGACACAGCCGTTAGCCATCTTTTCCAGGCCATGTTGCCAACCGTTTAAGGCGATTGCGGTTTATCAAAAATAAACCAAGACCGTCCCCAAGAAGCCGGCCACAAGCCGGCTTTTTAATTCCCGCCACTACGTTGCATTGCGCTCAATAATGCTGCGCCAGCGCCATGTCTTTACGTGTACCACTATGCAAGTCCCGTGCAGTCGGGCAGTGCAGGTGCAACAGATGGTCGGAGAATCCGCGTTGCAACAACCAATACCACTGCCTGTTCCCGCCCAACGCAAGCCCGGTGTCAACGAATCCGGCCCGGTGCAGCACGGGAAAAACACTGGCCAGGTTGGCATCGATCAATAGCCGCAGGTGCATCACACGACGGGTCGACAGGCGTATGATCTCGAGGGCATCGGCCCCCGTAGGATGGTCGAGGATGAGGTCCAGGCGATTATCCTGGATGGAGATCCTCGCGGGCTCCTCAGAATGACGGCTTCGGCATGGAGCAACCGTACCGAAGCGCTCGAGCAACGCACAGAGCCACTCAGGCTGGCCACCATCGGCATACAAGAGCGGTATGGGCTGGGGCTGCAACGGCAGCACCCCGAGAATGGCGCTTTCCCGGGAGCGCGGGCACAACCCCGACGCAACGTAGTCAAGTAGCAGCCCGGTCACCTGAAAGCCCAGCGACATGCCCAACCGTTGTGTCCATAAATGGCTGGCTACCATCTTGATCGTCAGTACCGACATGCCCTGGCGCCGGGCGTGGTCACACAGGTAGCGACTCATTCGGCCCGCGATGCCCCGCCCCCTGAACTGCGGATCGACCACGATCATCGCCAACTCGGCGCAACTGGCATCCTCGGGTGAACGCCACAACAGGGCATGTCCGACAAGACGCTCCTCGTGCAGCGCCACCACGGACTGCCATTGCTGGGTACGGTTGTAGTGGCGAATGACCGACGGCAAGTAGATCTGCGGATAGAAGTATCGTTCCTCGTAAACCCGGGTGAACAACCCACTGATCGGCTTCGCATCCCGGGCCTCGAACCCCCGCACGACGATCATGATCGCGACCGTCCAGCAGGGGCACGGTAATTGCGCCGGTCAACGACTCGCTGCAGTTTTCCAGTACGCTGATGGGTCTGCAGTTCCGCTGGTTGGCACCAATCGACGGCGATATCCAGGGCACCTTGCGCGATCAAATCCGCCACTGCCGGATCCTTGCCAATGATCGCTTGTAGCAACTCGCTGGCCGCCGCCGGGTCACGCGCATGAGCGACCCTGAGCACGATATCGTCGACACCGTTTTCCTGATCGAGGATCAGCTGCCACCGGCAATTGCCCAGGCGTGCCTGGATGGTCACCGCCAGCTCATCCGGGAACAAGGTGGCATAGCCTACCCGTAGCCGATTACCCAAGCTGCTGCGGCCCATCAACCTGAACCTCCGCCCCGGAGTCCCGGGTGCCTCCGTCCACTCGGCCAGGTCGCCAACTGGGTAGCGTATGATCGGCATCAACCTGCGCGTCAGGTTGGTCACCACCAACAGACCCGGGCGATGCTGCTCGATGACCGGCGCCCCGGAATCCTCGTCGAGGATCTCGACGATGGTTTCGGGCTCGAAGGCTCGATGCTCTCCAGGCTGGCAATCCGGTGCGCTGGCGCCGATCAGGCCAGCATCCACGCTGGCACAGCCGATCGAGACCACCCGCGCATTGGGAAATATTGCCTTGAACAGCTGAAGCTGCTCGACGAAGACACTTTCGCCGCCATACAGCACCGTCTTGATTTGCGGCAATTGCACGCCCTGCTGCTCAAGCACCGCCGCGTACTGCAACAGTTTTCCCGGAACCCCGGCCAGTACATTGATGTGGTGTTGCTCAAGTTGCACGGTCAACGCCTGTGAGTCGACCGTACCGGTAAAGGGAAACACGCACAAAGGCACCGGCACATGCCCCAACGCGCCCTGGATGAACAAGAAGCTGGCATAAAGATCGCCGGCGAAAAACAGGTTGGCCACCCGATCCCCCGGTTCGAACCAACCACCAAGGCTCTGCCCGAAGGTGCTGACAAACTGCTGCCACTCGGCCTGCGTGAACAGCGAATACTTGGCGCCGCCGGTCGTCCCTCCGGTTTTGTAGACGATCGCATCGGTGACCGGACCGGTCAAAACCGACCAATCCTCCAGGAAGGTCGCCGTTGCCCAATAGTGGCGAAGATCGACCAGGGGCAGGTCGGCGAGCGTCCATCCTGTTTGCGGGACGTCTCGCCAGAGGCGGGCGTAGTAAGGTGAATGCGCACGGACATGGTCAACCAGCCGTGTTAACTCCAGGGGAGCGTAGCAATGATGATGCATGCTTAACATCCTTCTGCGTGCCTGTGGCTAGCGGCGCTTGTCGATGACCAGGGGGGTCTTGCCCGATTGCGAATGGCGCTCGAATTGACCTTGGGCCAGCTGATACACCTCAAGCTCCAACAATCCCAGCTCCAATGCTTTGTGCAGCTCGGTGTCGGCGCAAAGCTTGGCCCTGACCGCCTCGGGCCGCGCGTCGACGTACATACGAATGCGTTCCAGACCGTTGCTGAGGTTGTGCTCCAGATGCAACTGCATCGGTGCCTCGGCCAAGGTGGCCAACTGTTGCGGCTGGAGGAACAAGGATCCGATACGCACCAACCCGCCATGACGCCCTAACAATTCAAACCTTGGCTGTGGCGAGCCACAGGCGCAGGGAGCGTCAACCCAGCGCCCGGTATCGCCAATCTCATAGCGAATCACGCGCTGTCCCTCGCGGGCCTTGGAGGTGATCAACAAACGTCCAACCTGCCCCTGGGCAACCGGTTCATCGCACTCAAGGGCCACGATCTCCATGCACTGGATATCGCTCATCAGATGGAACACGCCATCAGGGCTGGCGGCGCACGCGTGCCCCAGCGGCCCGGCATCGACAGAGCCGTAGAGCACCGAGCGAATGCTCTGTACACCAAAACTCTGCAGATAGGCACGCTGAGGCTCGCCAATATGCTCGCCACCCAGCAGTATCTTGCGAATACCACCATAGGCCCGCAGGGTAGGCGCCTCACGGTAGAACAACTGATGCACGGTGGTCGGCATGCCGACCAGTGTGTCGATACCCTGACTGACGATGAAACGCGCGATTTCGCTGTAGTCATCACTTTGCGGACCAGCCATGGGGTATTGCCTGGCACCCAGCTTGTCGAGGACCGTGAAGAAACTGAGCAACCCCCCGTAGAGGTTGCCGCCATACATCAGGTTCAGCACGCTGTCCTTGGCCGGATCCAAGCCAGCAGCGAACAGGCCGTCAGCCGCAGCTTGCATTTGTCGATGGAAGTCACGGTAGGAATAGCCCACAAGCTTGGGCGTGCCGGTGGTCCCCCCGGAGCGGAAAAACAATTGGGCGCTGTCGGTGCTCGCCCCCTGCACAAACGCGTTTCTATCCATGACCGGCGACTGGCTCAGACCCGCCGGCTGTCCACCTGGTGGATCGAGGCTCGCCCGTCCAGGCAGACAGCCTTCTTCCAGGCTCACGCCGACCCGCCGGGACAGCATGCTCAGGGCGTAGACCCCATCGTGAGGTTCGCCGCCGTAGCCGCCATGCATCTGTTGCACGGATGTCACTCGATCGACACCGGCAACCAGCAGCAACTGGCTCAGCGGCGCTACCTCCGCTGCGCCGCAGACCAATCCACAGGTTTGCAGACGCGTACGCCAAGGGCGCAAGGTCTCAACCACGGCATCGCGCGGCAGTGGTCGCAACAGTAGGGTACGGAACAACGGCGAGGGCTCGATGGCCATCCTGTGTTCAAGAATGATTTGCCAGCCCTCGCCTCTCCAGATCTGCCCTGCGGTCTGGGCAAAGGCCTGGCCTAGTTCGGCCAAAGCCAGGGTGGTGGTGATCTGCGCGGCCTCCTGCAAGTTGGGGCGCAAGGCAGGCCAGCGGCCCTGGCGCCGTTGCAGCGTCGCGGCCAACTGCTCGCCGATGGCATGCAGGGTGGCCGGGTCCTCGCTATCGACGAACACCACTTGTGGGCTGGAACAGGCCTGTTGATCCAGGCGGCAAACCTCATCGACCAGGGCCTCCAACGCCGCGCTGTCCAAGGCGTCCGGCACCAGCCAGGCAAAGCTGATCTTGTGCCCCCAGGGTATCCAGCGACAACCGTCGGGGAGTTGATCGCGAATGGCCTTCAGCGTCTCGCTCGAGCCCCATGCCGACACGCCATCGGCATGCGCCATCAAGCGCGGTAGCTCATCTTTGGCCACAGGCAGCACGGCGACATGCCGGGCAAGCTCGCCCGACTCGTCACAAGCGAGGAATGCCTGTAGCAGCCGGGTATTCAAACCCCGTTCGCGCTCGCTGGGCCGTAACCAATTGATATTGCCCACCAGCAGGCTTTCGAGGATGGCAAAAAACGGCAGGAGCGGTGCATTGGCCGGGGTAATGTGCAGAACGACGCCCAATGGCCGCCAGCTCTCGAAGCGAGCGCTCCGGTAGTCGATACGCCGCAGGGAAAACGGCTGGTTCCCGAGTTCACCCTGCAACTTGCCACGTAACGCGCCAGGCTGACAGAACGCGCGAACTTCAGCACGGGCGGCGCTATCGAGTTCGGTCAGAAAATCGTCGGCCAGCAGTTTCCCCGCGAAGCGCTCGGCGCAGGCCATTACGACCTCTACGTTACAAGGCTGGCGTAGCGTGCCAGCCAACCCATCGGTCAGCTGTTGCAGTGCCTGGTCCAAGCTCAGCTCGGCGCGGTGTTGTCCGTGAATGAGGTACATATCAGGCGTCCTTTATCAGTTCGGAAGCGGCCATTGCGCAACTGCGGCTTTTACCCGTGCCCGCCCGTCCGAGAATCTCGAACCAGTCGGTGGCAAGGCCGCATCCGCACTCGCTGGCGCGATGCAGCACGGCCAGGTCGCTCATCACGATGCTGTGGGCCGGGCTCGAGGTGATGTAGGGAGAAACGAACTGGAGCAGCCCCGGCAGCCCATGCTCCTGCAAGGCAAAGCTGCGCGGGTCGCGGGTGAACGCCCTGGCATAGGTCGGGACATGCAGATGGTGGTGTGCGCACTCGACATACGGCACGCAATGTTCGACAGCGCCATAACCGTCCCGGCAACGTGGCAGGGGGATGCCGAGCTGCTCGGCCACGCGGGCATACAGCCGCGCCTTGGGCACTTGCTGGTCGGCATGGGTTTTCCAGCCACCGCCAAACAGCACCAGCGAGCGCGTGTCGAACGACAACGCAGGCAACTTCATTTCACGCATGCGCTCGAGCACGAACCACATGAATGCCGGAAAGCCCAGAATACGCAGCGGCGCGCCGTCCTCGGCAAAACGTTGCAGCGCGCTGATCACGCCAAAGGGGTCGAACTCTGTGCCCCTGCCGTTGTGGCGCAGGGCATGGAACGACTGTTTGACTGGTGCGTACTTGCACAGGAAATTATCGGTAAAAGCCGTTCCGAGCGTGCGATGCTCGCTGGGCTCATACCCCAAGAGCAGGTAGTTGCAGGGCGTCTGCGGCGTATCCCAGCCGTAACGCTGGAATATCCTGTCGACCATGCCCTGGGCAGCCCCCATGCTGCGCGCATCGTAGCGCATCCGGCTTTTTTGCCCTGTGGTCCCCGAAGACGTCAGCTCCAGGGCATCGCGCCCGGACTCGCTGAACAGCAGGCGCTTCTTCAGGTAGTTGGCGAATATCGGTGGCAACTGCCCCCAACTGTGCATATCCAGGGCGGCGGGATCGCAATGCTGCTGACGTAGCCAGTTCGCATAGCCCGGCGTGTGTTGCTGGTGAAAGGCAGTAATTTCGCGCATCGCCGCATCGAATAGATGGTCGGCGCGCGCATCGGCGCGATAGGGATCAGCAAGCGCGCAGAGTGCATCGACATGGATAAGCGTCATAGAGCACCTCGATTAGGTTCTGAACCTTGCGGAGGAAAACTCTATGCCGATGCACGTCGAAACTTGATAGGAAGAATCCCACACTCATACGGGTGCTTTCGTTCCCCCTCGTAGGGCATCAGGCAATCATGCAGCGCGCTGGCCCCGATGCCATTGCAGCCTCGGGGCCTGTCAAGGTTGTCGTCGCCCCACTAGCGTCAACCCCGTGTGGATTGCGCAACGCCGCACTAGAACCGCGTCTGCATCCCCACCCGCCAGGTGCGCCCCGGCGCGGGCATGAAGCTCTGAGCCAAGGGATCCAGGTAGTAGCGATCGGTCAGGTTCTGCACCGATACATTCAGTTCGGTGTGTTCCAGCAGCTTGTAGCGGGCGAACAGATCGAACAACGCCACCGAGCGGTAATCGATCTGCGGGGTGGTGGCGCCGGTCTGCCAGGGCTTGTCCATCTGCGCGGTCGGGCCTGAGGTGTAGGTCATGCGCCCGCCAACGGTCAACGCCTCGTCGAAAAAGCGCAGGCCGCTGACGAGGTTGGCCGAGAAACGCGGTGGGTTCTGCGTGTTGGTGTACGAGCCCATGTAGCTGCCCGAGGTGCAGTCGGGGGTGTCCTGGGTACGCTGGTAACTATTGGCGGTGCTGCGCAGCGTGCTGGCGAATGCCGCGTCGCAGGTTTCGGTTTTCAGGTAGTAGGTGGCCGACAGGTCGGCGAACACCCGCCTGGCGTCATAGTGCGACTGCAACTCCAGGCCACGGGTGCTGAAGCTGTCGGTGTTGCTGAAGGTCATCTGCCCCCACCGGCCGGGGCTGGGGTCGTAGTAGCGGGTGATGTAGTGCTTGATCTGGTTGTCGAAGTACGCCAGCTTGATCGACGCCTCGTCACCCGTGCGCAACAGGTTGTCGCGCAAGGCGCTGACCCCGAACTCCCAACTGCGTGAACGCTCGGGCTTGAGGTGCTTGCCCGGAGTAACCTGCTGGGTGCCCTGGCTGGTTTCGAACAGCGATGGCAGGCGCAGGCCCTGGGTATAGGAGGCGTACACGAACGTGTCGGGCAGGAACTCGACATTGATGCCGAACGCCGGCGAGAAGCCAGCGCCGCTGCTCTTGCCCTGGGGCGTGTAGTCGTAGCCGGTGACCACACTGCTGGTGCTTTCCGGATGCACCGTCACGTTGGTCGCGCCAGCCTCGTTGAACGGCACGCCGTTGAACGGCTCGTTGCTGTTGGCGAAGACGATGCCATTGTTCAGGCGCGGGTCGGTGGCGTCGGTGTATTGCCCGTTCTGATCCGGGAACCAGGTCATGCTGCCCCAGTTTCCCGGGCTGCTGGCAGTGATCCAGCGCAGCTTGCGGTCCTCGCGCCGGGCCTCGGCAAGCACCGTGTTGTCCTTGGTCCGATAGTGGGCATAGCGCCCGCCGCCCCACAGGGTCACCTGCTCGATGGGCTGGTACTCCAGGTTGCCGTTGACACTGAACTCCTGGCGCGAAGCATCCCGCAGCATGCGGTTGGCGTTGATGTCGTGCTGGGTGGTCAGCACGCTTTTCTGCGGCTGCAAGTCTTCGAGCTGGAAGGCGCCGCCAAGGTCGAGCTTGAAGTCGCCGTGGGCGGTACTGAAGCGCGACACGTTGTTCAGGTCACCACCGATGCGGCGGTTGTCCTGCCGGGTCCAGCCGCGGTCGGTGCGAAACAGCTGCGACTTGGGCGCCATCCAGGCCGCGGTCAGGGTGCTGGTCTGGGTGTCGGTCAGCCACAGGGTGCTGGTCAGGTCCACCAGCGGGTTACCCTCGGGCAGGTAGTGATAACGGGCGGTGTAGGCATCGAGCCGCACCTCGCTCGTGGGGTACTGGTAGATCCCGGCGGTTGCGTAGCGGAAGATATCCGACGGCATGATCTCGCCCATGTGGCCGTCGAAGCGACGGTAGCCCAGGTCCAGAGTGTGCGCGTCGGCCAGGCGCCAGGTGGTCTTGAACAGGTAGGAGTCGGTTTGCGACGAGGAGTTGAGCACCTCTTCGCCGGCGTTGTAGGTGTTGGCCACGCTGGGTTGCTCATAGCCCCAACGGTCGTACAGGCGATAGCGCTCCTGGCCTTTCTTGCCAGAAAAATAATTGCCCTGGTTACGCTGCGCATAGGCGGCCACCAGGTCGAAGCGCTCATTACTGTAGGCGAAGGCGGCACTGCCCGCCTCGGCCTGCGAACCGAACAGGCCCGCGCGGCTGTCGCGCGGCACGCTGCTCAGGTCCTCGTCCTTGGAATGGCGGCTGCGGTGGGCCGGTTCGACACCGTTGTTCCACAGGTTGCCGGTCAGGCGCACGCCCACGCTGTTGCCATCCACCAGGATGTCGTCGACACCCAGGGTCTTCATCTCCACCGAGCCGCCGATCGCCCCGGAACGGGTGCTGGGCCCCTTGTTCACGGTCACGCTGCTGAGCAGGTCAGGGTCGATATAGCTGCGCTGCTGGGTACCGCCATAGCCGCGGTAGACATCCACCGCCTGCTCGGAGCCATCGACCCGCACCGCCACCCGGCTCTGGCCCTGGATGCCGCGAATGTTCACGTCCAGCGCACCACCGTTGCGGCTGTCGCCCACCTGGACCCCGGCCACGCCCTTGAGCATGTCGCCCACCGAGACCGTGGCGAAACGGTCGAGGTCCGCGCGGGTGAGGTGCACGGTGGAGCGCGGCGCCCGGTAGGTGTCACGCTGCGGATCGTCCAACACGGCAGCGCCGACCACGGTGGCCGACAGCTCGGTCGCGGTGGAAGCCTTGCCCTGCGGGGCCAGGATGTAGGCACCGCGCGTACTGGGCAACAACTGCAGGCCAGTGTTCGCCAGCAGCAGCCGCGCCGCCTCGAGCACCGTGTAGCGCCCCTTGAGCGCGGGCGCGCTGCGCCCACGGGTAAGCTCGGAATCGTAGGACAGCAACAGCCCGGACTGGTTGGCAAATAACCCCAGTGAGGTGCCCAGCCCACCTTGGGCGATGTCGTAGTCGCGCAGCGTGGCGTCATCCAGCCGAGTGGCCGCGCCGGGCACCGAGCTGGCAGCCTGGGCCAGGTCGACGGCAGCGCCGATCAGACAGCCGACCAGCGTGCAATGCACGGCCAGGCGCAGCGGGGACAAACGCGACAAGGGGCGCGAAACAGGGGAAAGCCGATGGGATGCAGGCATGCTTCTCTCGCTCGTAGAGTTGGCGCCCGGCACTCGCGGCGGGCTGTCATTGCCTCTGTCGCTCGAGATCGAAAAAGGTATATGCAATCGATTCGTATTTTCACATCAACTTGTGATCTACGCAAAACCGTTGATAATGGTTTTCATTTGCGACCTGATCCTGCCGACCCAACCGCCCATGACCATCCTTGAAACACCCCCTCGCTGCGCCGTGACCACGCTGTACATCGAGAACCACGCCTGGCTGCGCAACTGGTTGGCCTATCGCCTGCGCTCATGGGGGCACGGGGTGGCCGACGACCTGGCCCACGACATCTTCCTGCGGGTGCTGGCCAGCCGCGAAGCCGTCCAACCCGAGGCTATCCGCCAGCCACGGGCGTATCTCACGCGCATCGCCAAGTGCGTGCTGATCAGTTGGCGCCGTCGCCATTCCCTGGAGCAGGCCTGGCTCGAGACGCTGGCAGCGCTGCCGCCTGCCGCCCATCCGTCGCCGGAACTGCAGAGCGTCATCCTTGAAACCCTGCACGAGATCGACGCCGTGCTCGACACCCTGCGTCCACGCGTGCGCCAGGCATTTCTGCTGGCGACCCTGGATGGCATGAAGCAGAAGGACATCGCCCAGGCCCTGAACATCGCCCTGCCCACCGTGAAGAAATACATCCACGAGGGTTACCTCGCCTGCCTGAGCCAGATGCCCGATGAATAACCAGCCTATTGACCAGGCGGTGCTTGCCCAAGCCGCCGCATGGTTGCTGTTGCTGCAGGAAGGGCCGCTGACCCCGGCCCAGCGCCTTGAGCTCGCGCACTGGCGCAACAGCGACCCCCAGCATGAACGCGCCTGGAAGCGCGCGCAGCGTCTGCTGACTCGCCTCGGCAGCCTGCCCCCTACCCTCGCCAGGCAAACCCTGGAGCGCCCGACCGGCAACAGCCGCCGCGCGGTGCTGCGCGGCCTGGCGCTGTTGCTCGTGGTCACGCCGCTGGGCTGGTGGCTGTCGCGACGCGGCGCCTACCACGCCGACTACCAGACCGGCGTAGGCGAGCGCCGCGAGGTGGCGCTGGCCGATGGCAGCCAGGTGTCGCTCAACAGCGCCACCACCCTGGCGTTGCGCTTCGATGCCGAGCAGCGCCTGCTGCACCTGGAACAGGGCGAGGTCTACATCGTCACCGCGCCAGATCCTCGCCCTCTCAGGGTCCGTACCGAACAAGGGCTCATGCAGGCGCTGGGTACCCGCTTCAGCGTGCGCCAGCTTGCGCAGGAAACCTTGCTGGCGGTCTACGAGGGCGCCGTGCAGGTGCAAGGGCCGGCATCGACCATCGTCCATGCCGGCCAACAAGTGCGCTTCAGCCAGACGCAGGTCAGCTCGCCAGCGCCGGCCAGCGATGGCCAACTGGCCTGGCGCAATGGCCTGCTGCTGGCCCAGGACATGCCGTTGTGGCAATGGATACAGGAACTGCTGCGCCACACCGACCAGGCCCTGGCGTGCGATCCTTCGCTGGCTGACCTGGCGGTGTCCGGCACCTATCCGCTGGATGACCTGGCGCTGGCATTGGCGATGCTGGCGCAGACCTACGGGGTGCAAGTGCGCCACGAGGGGCGGCAGGTATTTATCAGGCCCTGAGCGCCTGCCTTGCTGGTGGCGGTGTTCGCCGGCAAGGCCGGCTCCTACGGCGTTACTCGGGCCAGCCTGGCATCGACCAAAGTCGTAGGGGGTTGCCAGCATCCAGCCACTGTGTTGTATGCTTGCCGGGTCTTCAGGGCGGGGTGAAAGTCCCCACCGGCGGTAAATCGAAAGATGAGCCCGCGAGCGCCCCGGCCATGCCGGGGGTCAGCAGACCTGGTGAGATTCCAGGGCCGACGGTCATAGTCCGGATGAAAGAAGGCGTCAGGCAGGGGCCAACAAGGCGCCTCTGCGCGCGCATTTTGTTCGCCCCGAGACGTTCATCGATCATTCACGAGGAGCGTTTCATGTCCACCCCACTGCACAAGCAATTCCCCAACGTCGCCGCCGCCATCGCCGCCTACCAGGCCGGGCGTCCCGTGCTGCTGCTCGACGATGATGACCGCGAGGACGAAGCCGACATCGTCGCCGCCGCCGAAAACCTCTCGCTGCAAACCATGGCCATGATGATCCGCGACTGCAGCGGCATCGTCTGCCTGTGCCTCGACGAAGCCACCGTCGACGCCCTGGAATTGGCACCGATGGTGCAAAACAACCAGGCCCGCCACGGCACCGGCTTCACCGTCACCATCGAGGCGGCGCAAGGCGTCAGCACCGGCGTGTCGGCCCAGGACCGCATCACCACCATCGAGGCCGCGCTGCGCTCCACCGCGCAAGAGCGCCACATCGTCAGCCCTGGCCACGTGTTCCCGCTGCGTGCCCGTGATGGCGGCGTGCTGACTCGTCGCGGCCACACCGAAGGCTCGGTCGATCTGGCGCGCCTGGCTGGCCTGCGCCCGGCGGCGGTGCTGTGCGAACTGATGAACCCCGACGGCAGCATGGCCCGCGGCGAGCAGGTGGCGGTGTATGCCCGCCAGTACAACCTGCCGGTGCTGACCATCGAGGAACTGGCGCGCTATCGCGAAGCGATGGTCGAGCTCGAGGCCGAGCCGGCCTGACCCGACCCCAGGCCCGTAGGCGCCGGCCTTGCCGGCTCCTGCGACGGTCAACGCAAGCCCAGCGGCCCTTTCAAGAACTCATACAACCCCGCCGCACTCTTGCGATAGCCATCGGCCGTCAAGTGCACCAGGTCCGGCCGCGCCAGCCCGCTGGCCTGCCAGCCGGCAATCGCGCAGGGCCCGCCCATGAAGGCCTGCCAATCCCAGAACAACGCCCTGTGCTTGTGCGCCATCTGCTTCTGCACCCGGATCACCGCCGCCAACGGTTGCGGTTGGCGGGCCGCGCAGCTGCGCGCCTTGCGCTGCTTGATCGAGTCCGGCGGACCGACCAGCAGGATCGCCGCACGTGGCAAATCCTTGCGCAGCCCGCTGAGGGTCGCATCCAGCTGCGCCTGGTACAGCGCCAGGTCGAGTTTGTCGTCGAACGCCTCGTTGGTGCCATAGGCAAGGATCACCAAGTCCGGGCGCACTCCCTTGAGGCTGTCGCGCCAACCGGCCTGCCACTTGTCCACCACCTCCAAACGCGCGCCGTTGATGCCCAGCGTCGAATAGATCACCCCGGCATTCTTCTGGCCTTGGAGGTACCAGCCGCCAAGGGCGACACCGCGTCCCCCTTCCACGCTCAATTGCACCGGTAAGCCGACGCTGGTGAAAGCCGGGCTGAAGCGCCATTGGCCATTGCTCGCCGGCAGCATGCGGCGCTGGCCGCCATCGGCCAGCAAGGTGGCATTGCCGCTGGCTTGGTAAAGCGCCGAGATCTTGTAGCGCTGGCGATCCTCATCGCGTGCCTGCAGCTGCACGCTGGCACGGCTGGCCTGCGGCAACGACAGGTAGCCGCCTAGCGGAAACTGCTGGCTCTGCTGGTTGCGCGCCGACACCAGTTGCCACTGGCGCGGCTGGCTCTTGATGATCACCCGGTCGTTGCGAATCCCCGGTACGGGCGAGGCCGGCACCAGGCCAATGCCGCCATCGCCATAGCGCGCTTGCAACAGGCGACGCAACTCACCGCTGAACAGGTCGGCGGCAGTGTGCGAATCGCCCAGCTGAACGATGGCGACAGGCGCGCGGCTGGCATTGCGCAACTTGCCGGCCAGCAGCGCGATATTGCCGTCCTGGCCCATGGCCGGCGCGGCGACGGGCCGCGCCGTGGGCTGGGTGACCACACTGTTGGCGCCGGTGCTGCAACCGGGCACGGCGCTGATCAGCAGGGCCAGGCCCAGCAGGTGATGCCATTGGCGCATCTTAATGTCCTGTAACGGTCAGGCCAGGGAAGCTGATCAGCGACAATACCTGTTCGGCGATCAGCTTCTGCCCGGTGATGGTGAAATGGATGCCGTCATCGACCCGCACCTTGACCCGCTTGCCTTGCGGCGTCTGGGTGGTATACGAGAAGCCGTCGTCGGTATAGCCGAGGATCGGGTTGGCCGACACATAGTGCTGGCCATACAGCGCGGTCTGCTCCTGGTAAAGGCCACTGAGATAGCCCATGGCGCTGGAAAGCCGCGCCTTCTCCATGTTCGGCGGGCCAACCCAGAGCACCTGCACATCGTGCCTGCGGGCCTGTTCGAGGATCGCGTCGATGCGGGCACGGTAGGCCGCTTCCCATTCCGGCGACTTGAAGCGCAGGAACGGCTTGCCCTTGCCCTGGGGCATGTCCCAGGGATCGTTGGGGCCGAGGAACACCACCATCAGGCGGATATTCGGCGCGTGGTCGAGGGTTTCGGCCACGGTCCTCGGCCAGTTGAAGAAGCCCGGATAAGCAAGCCCGGTACTTTGCTTGCTGAGGTTGACGGTGCGGATCTGGTAGCGCTTGCGCAGGCTGTTGGCCAGGTGCGGGGCGACGCCCTGCATCAGCGAATCACCCACCAGGAACACTTCGTCGCCCGCAGCCAGGGCCGCGACGGTACCAGGCTGCAGCAGTGCCGGCGCCGGGGCGGCCGGCACCGATTGCGTCACCGCTGCCGGAACCGGCAGCGGCTGCGCGGCGGGCGCCTGATGCACCGGTTGGGCTGTGGCCGCCAGCGGCTTGGCCAGTACCGCCGGGGTTTCCAGGTTGACCGCCAGCACCGGCATCGGCTCAGGCAGTACCACGGGCGCCTGGGCCAGTTGCGCTGCCGGCTGCAGGCGCTCGAGCAGGCTGTCGCGCTGCTGTTCCAACGCCAGGGTCAACTGTGCGCCGAAGCGCCAGGCCGGCGCCTGGCCAAGCAACGGGATCTCGCAGCCCTGATGGTATTTCTGCTGGCAGTACAGCTTGATCGAGTCCTGGTTCAGCCAGAACAGTAACGCCGTGGTCACCACCAGCGCATACAACGCGCGGGCCGCGCCCACCTGCACCTGGAACAGCTGTTTGCTATCAGAAGCTTGCATAGATGAACCCCGGCACGCCCGACTGCGAAGCGAAAATCACCAACGACACGCCAACCCCGAGCGGAATCGGATACAACTGCCAGGGCAAGCGCTGGAACGCCGCGCCACTGCCGCGCAGCAGCGCCAGCCACTGTGGATAACTGGCCACGAACAGCACGCAGGCCAACAGCATCAGGCCAGTGGCGCTGTTCAACCCGGCCAGGCTCAGCTCGGCGATGTCGCCAAGCATCTCGACAGCGCCGTCCAGCGTCGGGCTGCGGAAGAAGATCCAGGCGAAGGCCACGTAGTGGAAGGTCATCAGGCGCGCCAGCAAACCGGCCCCCGGCACCCGGGCAAAACCCGGCAGCCATTGGCTGAACAGCTTGGAGAGAGCCAGGCCGACGCCATGCAACGCGCCCCAGATGATGAAGTTGACACTCGCGCCATGCCACAGCCCCGACACCAGCATGGCCAGCAGCATGTTCAGGTTGCCGCGCCACACGCCCTTGCGGTTGCCACCCAGCGGGATATACACGTAGTCACGGATGAAGCGTGACAGGCTGATATGCCAGCGCCCCCAGAACTCCTTGAGGTTGTGCGCGGCATAGGGCGCATCGAAGTTGTCCGGCAGGCGAAAGCCCAGCAGCAAGGCGATGCCGGTCACCAGGTTGGTGTAGCCGCTGAAGTTGAAATAAATGAGGAAGCTGTAGCCGTACACGCTCAGCAACACCTGCTCGGGGGTGGCGCTGCCCGGGGTGTCGAACACCGGGTCGACCCACTCGCTGCCCAGCCAGGCACTAAGGAAGAACAGCTTGACCACCGCCATGGCGATCAACCCCAGCGCCCGCTGCGGCTCCAGCACCTGGCGCATGGCCGGTGGGCGGATCTGCGCCAGCATGTGCAGGGCGCGGTTGACCGGGCCGGCCACCAGGCTGGGGAAGAACGCCAGGTACAGGGCCAGGTCCAGCGGCGCCGCCGGCGCCAGTTCGCGGCGGTTGATCGACACCAGGTAGCTGACCGAATGGAAGGTATAGAACGACAGGCCGATCGGCACCAGCACTTCCAGCAGCGGCAACGATACCTCGAGCCCCGCCGTCGCCAGGGCGCCCTGCACCCCGCCGACGAAAAATTCCTGGTACTTGAACAGGTAGAAGCAACCCAGCACCAGCGCCAGCAGCAGCGCACGGCTGAACCAGCGCCCCGGATAACGCCCCGCCAGCAGCCCCAGCAAGTACACCAGCACGCTGTAACCAAGCAGGATGTACAGCGATTGCAGGCTGAAACTGGCCACCAGGCCATAGCTGGCCGCCAGCAGCAGGGCATTCTGCAGCCGCACGCTCCAGCACAGGCTCCAGTAGACAACGAAGAAAAGCGTGAAGCACAGGCCGAATTCGATCGAGAGGAAGCTCACAACGTAGTCCATTACATGACGTTGGGGAGGGCTGGCCCGCGGGCCAGAGCGCGCGGATTATGGCAGAGGGCTCTACCCCCCACAATCCGAGCGCTGCGCAGAATGCAAGACGGCGGCAGCCGGATAAGTGCAACAAAATAAGACGAATGACGGCATCCGCTAATTTGCTCCCCCTGCCCCGCTCTGCTAGTGTCGCGCCGTTCTGAACACCACCGAGACAGTCGCCATGGCCCGCAAAAAAGCCTCCATCGATTTCGAACAATCCCTCGCCGACCTGCAAGCCCTGGTCGAGCGCCTGGAGAACGGCGAGTTGTCGCTGGAAGAGTCGCTGGCCGCCTTCGAGCAAGGCATCGCCCTGACCCGCGATTGCCAGGGCGCCCTGGCCCAGGCCGAGCAGAAGGTGCAGATTCTGCTGGAGCGCGACGGCGAGCTGGCCGCGCAGCCCTTCGACGCGGAGCCAGAGGCATGATCGCCGCGTACCAGGCCAGTGCCCAAGCCCGCGTCGATGCCGCCCTCGAACCGTTGTTCCAGGCCCCGTCCAAAGAGCTCGAACGGCTCTACGCCGCCATGCGCTACAGCGTGATGAATGGCGGCAAGCGGGTGCGCCCGCTGCTCGCCTACGCCGCCTGCGAAGCCTTCGGCGTCCCGGCCGCACAGGCCAACGGCGCGGCCTGCGCGGTAGAGCTGATCCACGCCTACTCGCTGGTGCACGACGACCTGCCGGCGATGGACGACGACGACCTGCGTCGCGGCCAGCCGACCACCCACAAGGCCTTCGACGAAGCCTGCGCGATTCTGGCCGGTGACGGTTTGCAGAGCCTGGCCTTCAGCGCCCTGCTCGACCCGCGACTGAGCCCACAGGCCGATGGCATCCGCCTGCAGATGGTCCAGGCCCTGGCCAAGGCCGCCGGCCCCGCCGGCATGGTCGGCGGCCAGGCCATTGACCTGGGTTCGGTAGGGGTCAAGCTCGACCAGCAGGCCCTGGAGTACATGCACCGGCACAAGACCGGCGCGCTGATCGAAGCCAGCGTGCGCCTCGGCGCCCTGGCCAGCGCCCGCGCCAGCCAGGCCCAGCTCGAGGCCCTGCAGACTTATGCACAGGCCATAGGCCTGGCCTTCCAGGTGCAGGACGACATTCTCGACGTCGAGAGCGACACCGCCACGCTGGGCAAGCGCCAGGGCGCCGACATCGCCCGCGACAAGCCGACCTACCCGGCCTTGCTCGGCCTCGACGCGGCCAAGGCCTATGCCCTTGAACTGCGCGACCAGGCCCTGGCGGCGCTGCAAGGCTTTGGCGACAACGCCGAGCCGCTGCGGGCCCTGGCCCGCTATATCGTCGAGCGCCGCCACTGAGGCCTGAGAGCCCCCCTGTAGGAGCGGCCTCGTGCCGCGAAAGGGCCGCAAAGCGGCCCCGGCAATCTTTGCGTCAAGGCTGAAATCCTGGGGCCGCTACGCAGCCCTTTCGCGACACAAGGCCGCTCCTACAGGATCCGGGTCGCATTGAGCTTTCCGCACCCCGTCCAAATGGGCAGCTTTTCCCACAATGGGGTAAACTGCCGCGTCTTCACACCTATAACGACACGCCTGATGCCCACGACGTTTCAAGAGATCCCCCGCGAACGCCCGGTCACGCCGTTGCTGGACCGCGCCGACACGCCCGCCGGCCTGCGCCGGCTGGCCGAAGCCGACCTGGAGACCCTGGCCGACGAGCTGCGCCAGGAACTGCTCTATACCGTTGGTCAGACCGGTGGGCATTTCGGTGCTGGCCTGGGCGTCATCGAGCTGACGATCGCCCTGCACTACGTCTTCGATACCCCCGATGATCGACTGGTGTGGGACGTCGGCCACCAGGCCTACCCGCACAAGATCCTCACCGGGCGCCGTGAGCGCATGCTCAGCCTGCGCCAGAAGGACGGCATCGCCGCCTTCCCGCGCCGCAGCGAGAGCGAGTACGACACCTTCGGCGTCGGCCATTCCAGCACCTCGATCAGCGCCGCCTTGGGCATGGCCATCGCCGCCCGCCTGCAAAACGACCCGCGCAAATCCATCGCGGTGATCGGCGACGGCGCACTGACCGCGGGCATGGCCTTCGAAGCGTTGAACCACGCGCAGGAAGTGGACGCCGACATGCTGGTGATCCTCAACGACAACGACATGTCGATTTCGCGCAACGTCGGCGGCCTGTCCAACTACCTGGCCAAGATCCTCTCCAGCCGCACCTACGCCAGCATGCGCGAGGGCAGCAAGAAGGTCCTGTCGCGCCTGCCCGGTGCCTGGGAAATCGCCCGCCGCACCGAGGAATACGCCAAGGGCATGCTGGTTCCCGGCACCCTGTTCGAGGAACTGGGCTGGAACTACATCGGCCCGATCGACGGCCACGACCTGCCGACCCTGATCGCCACCCTGCGCAACATGCGCGATCTCAAGGGCCCGCAGTTCCTGCACGTGGTGACCAAGAAGGGCAAGGGCTTCGCCCCGGCCGAGATCGACCCGATCGGCTACCACGCCATCACCAAGCTGGAGCCGGTCGACAAGCCGGTCGCGCCGAAAAAGCCCAGCGGGCCGAAGTACGCCTCGGTGTTCGGCCAATGGCTGTGCGACATGGCCGCCGCCGACAACCGCCTGGTGGGCATCACCCCGGCGATGAAGGAAGGCTCGGACCTGATCGACTTCAGCGAACGCTACCCCGAGCGCTACTTCGACGTGGCCATTGCCGAGCAACACGCGGTGACCCTGGCCGCCGGCATGGCCTGCGAAGGCGCCAAGCCGGTGGTGGCGATCTACTCCACCTTCCTGCAGCGCGGCTATGACCAACTGATCCACGATGTGGCGGTGCAGGATCTCGACGTGCTGTTCGCCATCGACCGCGCCGGCCTGGTTGGCGAGGACGGCCCGACCCACGCCGGGGCCTACGACCTGTCGTACCTGCGCTGCATCCCCGGCATGCTGGTGATGACCCCGAGCGACGAGAACGAGCTGCGCAAGATGCTTAGCACTGGCCACCACTACAAGGGCCCGGCGGCAGTGCGCTACCCGCGCGGCACTGGCCCCAACGCGCCGATCAGCGGCGACCTGGAGCCCCTGGAAATCGGCAAGGGCGTGGTGCGCCGCCAGGGCAGCAAGGTCGCCCTGCTGGTGTTCGGCGTGCAACTGGCCGAAGCCCTGCAAGTGGCCGAGCAGATCGACGCCAGCGTGGTCGACATGCGTTTCGTCAAGCCACTGGACGAGGCGCTGGTGCTGGAGATGGCCGCCAATCATGAACTGCTGGTGACCATCGAGGAGAACGCCATCATGGGTGGCGCCGGCGCAGCGGTCGGCGAGTTCCTCGCCCGCGAAGCGGTGGTCAAGCCGCTGCTGCACCTGGGGCTGCCGGATATCTATGTCGAGCATGCCAAGCCGGCGCAGATGCTGGCGGAATGTGGACTGGATGCCGCGGGTATCGAAGCTTCCGTCAAAGCCCGAATGGCCAAGCTCGGCCTGTAAGGCCATATCGCGGGGCAAGTCGCATCGGTGCGCCGATGCGACTTGCCCCGCGATTGCAATGGAACTGCCCATGAAGATCCGCGCCCTCCCCCTGCTCTGCCTTCCCGCCGCCGCCCTGGCCGCCGAACCCTCCCGCGATGACGCCCTCAAGCTCCCCGACGTGCTGATCAGCGCCAGTCGCCAGGTCGAGTCGCGCACCGCCACCAGCGCCGCCAACACGGTGTTCACCCGTGCCGACATCGACCGCCTGCAACCAAGCGGCGTTACCGACCTGCTGGCCCGCGTCCCCGGCGTACAAGTGGCCCCCACCGGTGGCCGTGGCAGCCTGCCCGGCATCTTCATTCGCGGCACCAAGGCGGCCCAGACCCTGGTACTGGTCGACGGCGTGCGCATCGCCAACGCCACCTCCGGCGACAGCGGCCTGCAGTTCCTCGACGTCGACCAGATCGAGCGGGTGGAGGTGCTGCGCGGCTCGCGCTCGGCGATGTACGGCAGCGACGCCATTGGTGGGGTTATCCAGATCTTCACCCGCCGTGGCGATGGCCTGGGCCTGCAACCGCGCCTGCGCCTGGCCGCCGGCAGCAACCAGACCTGGCAACGCAGCCTGGGGCTGTCCGGTGGCAATGGCGCGACTCGTTTCAACCTGGGCGCCAGCCTGGACGAGACCGCCGGTATCGACGCGACCGGCCCCTCTTACGCCAGCGACGGCGACCATGACACCTATCGCAACCGCTCGCTGAACCTGAGCCTGAGCCATACGTTCAACGAACGCTTCGAAGCCGGCCTTAACCTGCTCGACAGCCATGGACGCTCTGCCTACGACAGCCCCTACGGCCGCTATGACCTGAAGACCGGTGCTTTTTCTGCACAAAAACCTTATACCGACTTCAACGTCAGCAGCCTGGGCACCTGGCTCGACGCTCAGCTCACCGACGCCTGGCATTCCCGCCTGGAGCTGGGACACAGCGAAAACCGCGATGACAAGCGTGACAAGCTCAGTACCGAACACATCGTCTATAACACCTACCGCGACCAGGCAACCTGGCAGAACGAACTGACGCTCAACGAACGACATCAACTGATGCTCGGCGGCGACTGGTATCAGGACCGTTTTCACGGCACCGAGACATTCGACGAGGACAGCCGCTGGAACCGCGCCGTGTTCGCCCAGCATCGTTTCCAAGGCGAGCACTTCTCCAGTGAGCTTGGGCTACGCCACGACGACAACCAGCAATTCGGCAGCCAAACCACCTGGAGCGGTAGCCTGAGCGTGCCGCTGGATACGCGCAATGACCTGCTGCTGTCGTACAGCGAAGGCTTCCGTGCACCGACTTTCAACGATCTGTACTTTCCGGACTACGGCAACCCAGACCTCAAACCGGAGCATTCGAAGAGCTATGAGTTGCAATGGCGCAGCCAGCTGACCGACAGTAGCCACCTGGAAGCCTCCCTGTACCGCACCGATCTGCGCGACGCCATCAATTACGACGCCAAGGCCCGTCGGCCTGGCAACATCGACAGTGCTCGCATCAACGGCCTGGAGCTTTCGCTGCAACAGCAATGGGGCAGTTGGACCTCGCAACTGGGCCTGGCAGTGATCGACCCGCGCGACCGCGAAACCGGCCATACCCTGTCCCGTCGTGCACGGCGAACCCTGAGCCTGGATCTGGACCGTCAATTCGACCGCTTCAACGTCGGTGCGAGCTGGCAGGCTGTCAGCAGCAGCTACAACGACGAGGCCAACAACGACGCCATTGGCGGCTATGGCCTGCTGGGCCTGCGTGGCGGCTGGGCAGCCAGCCGGGAATTGAAGCTCGACCTGAAACTCGACAACCTGCTGAACAAGCGCTATAGCCGCACGCTCTACAGCTACCAGAGCAACAGCTACGGCTACCGCGAGGAAGGCCGCACCTGGCTGCTGAGCCTCACCTGGACACCGGCGCTCTAGCCTCGAGCAGCGCGCACAGACGGGCGGTGGCCTCGATCATCTGCCCGCTGGGCCGTTCCAGGCCCTTGTCTGGCACCACCAGCAAGCGCTCAGCCTTCACGGCGCTCAACTGCGGCCAGTTGCGCCAACTGGCCAGTTGCGCTGAATCTCCTGCCAGGATCACCTCAGGATCGCGCAGCAGCACCGACTCCACACTGACTTGCGGTGCGGGCTGGGTCAGGTCATCGAACACATTGCGCGCCCCACAGACACGCAAGGCGTCACTGACCACCTGACGCCCACCCAGGGTGTACAGCGGTTTGTCCCAGACTTGGTAGAACACCCGCAGGGGTACTTCACGTCGGTAGTGTTCACGCAGCCTGTGCAACTGCTCGCGCAAGCTGGCGGCATAGGCGCGGCCTTGCGCGTCACGTCCGATGCGCTGAGCGATGGCTTCGATCTGCTCGATCAACTGGTCCAGGTCGCCGGGCTCGCCACTGAACGTGGCAATGCCCAGGCGTCTGAGCTGGTCGCGTTGCGCAGGTGCCACGCTTCCAGGCCAGAGCAGCAGCAGGTCGGGCTTGAGGCTGAGCAGGCGCTCCATGTCCAGCTGGCCATGGCGACCGACCGAGGGAAGGCTGGCCAGTGCCTGCGGTCGTTCACCGCCGTCGAGCACGCCGACCAGCAGGTCGCCGGCCGCAAGCTCGAGCATGACCTCGGTCATCGACGGCGCCAGGCTGATCACGCGCGGCTGGGCTTCGGCCAAGGCGCCGCAACACAGTAAAGCGACAGCGGCGAGAAGCGCCCGCATCAATCAGCCCAGCTGACGCGGAATGCGGTAGAGGTACAAGATCACCACGGTGGCAAGCGCCAGCAAGATCTGCGGCACCGCCTCCAGCCCCACCAGCACCGACAACGCCGCCACCCAGGCCGGGAAGCAGGCGAACAACATGGCTAGGCGTCGCACCCGGGCCAGCTCGATCCAGGCACCGGGTTCTTCCGGTGTGCCCAGTTGCTTGTCGGTGGCGATCAGTGTCCGTTTGTAGGCGCCGAAACGCGGCAGGCTGAGGAACATGGTCGCAGCCCCGGCGATGAACAGCGGCATGGCCAACACCGGGATCAACGGCTCGCCGCCGCCGAACGCCCAGGCCATCACCGGCAACGGCACCAGGCCCACGGCCAGGTACTGCCACCAGGCCAGGGCCAGCCGACGCTTCACCTCGCCGCGGGTCACGCCTGGGGCACCTCGCCCTGGTGCTTGTTGCCCATCATGTGGCCAAGCTTGTCGGCCTTGGTGGCCAGGTACAGGCGGTTGTGCGGGTTATGGCCGGTGTGCAGCGGCACGCGCTCGGCCACCTTGATGTTCATGTCGGTGAGCGCCTTGACCTTGCGCGGGTTGTTGGTCATCAGCCGCAGCGACTTCACGCCCAGATGCTCGAGCATCGGCAGGCACATGCCGTAGTCGCGCTGGTCGGCGGCAAAGCCCAGGCGCTCGTTGGCCTCGACGGTGTCGGCACCGCCGTCCTGCAGCTCGTAGGCACGGATCTTGTTCAACAGGCCGATGCCACGGCCTTCCTGGCGCAAGTACAGCAGCACGCCACGGCCTTCGCGGGCGATGGCCTGCAGCGCGGCTTCCAGCTGCGAACCGCAATCGCAGCGCTGGCTGAACAGCGCGTCGCCGGTCAGGCACTCGGAATGCAGGCGCCCCAGCACCGGCTCGCCGTCGGCGATGTCACCCAGGCTGAGCACCACGTGCTCGCGGCCAGTGGCTTCGTCGAGGAAACCATGCATGGTGAAGATCGCAAAGGGGGTCGGGAGTTTAGAGGCGGCAACAAAGACGACGGGCACGTTGTGCTCCTGGAAAGTAGGAATATTCAGATCGACCGATTGTATCAGCAGCCCGGCACAGGTGCGCAGGCTGAATATCGCGGTTTAAGATCGAAAAGTTCGATGCCTATGGAGCAGGTGTAGGAGCGGCCTTGTGTCGCGATGGGCCGCACAGCGGCCCCGAGACTCAGCGAAAAGTCAGTCATCGCTGGGGCCTTGTGCGGCCCGTCGCGACACAAGGCCGCTCCTACAGGACCAGCGACACAAGCCTCAATGCGCCTGACTATCCGCTGTAAACGGATACGGCTGCTTCCAACGCTCGAAGATCGGCTTCAGTTCGCCGCTGCGCACCAGCACCTCCATGCGCTGGTCGAACAGCTCGCGCAGGGCCTTGCCCTGCTCGCTGCGGGCGAACGCCAGGTACAACGGCAACTCGGCCACATGGGTACGGCGCAAGCGCGCGGGGTCGGGCGCCTGGCCGAGCACATAGTCGACCTCGGCCAGCGCATCGATGTAGAAGTCGACCCGATCATGCTCGAGCATCGGCAGGATGCCCTCGCGGCGCTGGATCTCACGGAAGTTGTGGATATTGGGCAGGTAGCTGGCGTAGTCATAGCCGCGTACCCAGGCCAGGCGGTACTGGCCCAGGGTTTCGCGCGTGGGCACCGGCTTGCCCACCAGGCCCAGGGCATAGATATGATCCTGGTCGAAGTACCAGCGCGGGTAGAGGTTGTCGTCGTTCTCGTCCTTGTACGAACCAACCCAGGCATCCGCCTCGCCACGTTTCACCAGCCCGACGGCGCGGCTGTAGGGCGCGCTTTGCGCCACGACCTTGACCCCGGCCGGTTCGAACACCTTGCGCAACACATCCCAGGCCAGCCCGGTGCCGTCGGCGTTGGTGTAGTCGATCCAGGCCTCGCTGACCAGGCGCACCTGCGCCGGCGCCTCCTGGGCCATCACGCCCGGCCCCGCGACCAACAGCACCAATGCCAGTAGTACAGCCCTCAGGCCCATGGCAACGCTCCCTGTGTCAGGCCACCGCCCACACCAGCACCTGCATGCCCAGCCAGGCGAACACACCGGCCAGGATATCGTCGAGCATGATTCCGAAACCACCATGCACATGGCGGTCGACCCAGCGGATCGGCCACGGCTTGAGGATGTCGAAGAAGCGGAACATCAGGAACCCCGCCAACAGCCACTGCCACCCCTCCGGCACCAGCCACAGGGTGATCCACATGCCGACGATCTCGTCCCAGACGATGCCCTCATGGTCGTGCACGCGCAAGTCGTTGGCCACTTTGCCGCACAACCATACGCCGAACAGCATGCTGATGCCCAGCAGCAGCCAGTAGCCCCAGTCGGGGAGCATTTGCCACAGCGGGATGAACGGCAGCGCCACCAGCGAGCCCCAGGTGCCCGGCGCCTTGGGCAAGGTGCCGGAGCCAAAGCCGAAGGCAATGAAGTGCCATGGGTTGCGCCAGACCGAAGGCGGAACGAACTCCGCAGGCACCTGGTTGGGGTGGTCGGTCACGGTGTCTCCCTAAAATGTTGATAGCCCCGTTGCATCGGGGTGATGTCCTGGCCTTGCGGGTCACGCAAGGTGACTCCCTGGCCTTCCAGTACACAGCCGATGACGTGCACCTCACGGGCCAAGGCGGTCAGCGCGCTTTCCGGCATGGTG
Source organism: Pseudomonas sp. FG47 (assembly GCF_057809115.1). Classification (NCBI taxonomy): domain Bacteria; kingdom Pseudomonadati; phylum Pseudomonadota; class Gammaproteobacteria; order Pseudomonadales; family Pseudomonadaceae; genus Pseudomonas; species Pseudomonas sp. FG47. The sequence continues at coordinate 20,325 of NZ_JBMDJI010000016.1, read as the reverse complement.
AACGCCAGCACATAGTCGTCACCACCGGTGAGCGCGGCCTGCAGCGCCGCTTCACGGCCGAGCAACGCCTGTAAAGGAGCAGACACGGGGACCTGCGCCAGGTTCACCTGCAGCGCAACGCCGGACGCCTTGGCGATATGCCCGCAGTCGGCCAGCAGGCCGTCGGAAATATCCAGCGCCGCCGTGGCCAGGCCGCGCAGGCGCTCGCCCAGTTGCAGTTGCGGCAAGGGCGACCAGTAATGCTCGAGCAATGGCCCGGCCACATCGGCAGCCGCCTCGCGCTCGCCCAGCACCAACGGCAAGGCCCCGGCCGCATTGCCCAAAAAGCCACCGACACACAGCAGGTCGCCCGGCTGCGCGCCGCCGCGGCGCAGCGCCTGGCCGGTCGGCACCCGGCCGAACACGGTCACGGTGATGCTCAACGGGCCGCGGGTGGTGTCGCCACCGATCAGGCTGATGCCGCAGCGCGCGGCCATGCGGCCAAGGCCATCGGCAAAGCCGGCAAGCCATTGCGCGCCGACCTGGGGCAAGGTGAGGGCAAGGGTGAAGCCGATCGCCGTGGCGCCCATGGCCGCCAGGTCGCTGACCGCCACGGCCAGCGAGCGCTGGCCGAGCAGCAACGGGTCGCAGACTGCGGGAAAATGCACACCGGCCACGAGCGTGTCGGTGGAGATCGCCAGCTGCTCGCCGGCAGGCAGGTCCAGCAGGGCACAGTCGTCGCCGATCCCCAGGGCCACGCCCTCGCCACCCTGCGCACAGGGCGCGGCGGCGAAGTAATGACGGATCAGCTCGAACTCACCCATGGCTGCTCAGCGCCGCGATCAGCGCTTGTTCGCCTTGACTTCCGCCTCACGCAGACGCGGAGCCAGCTTGTCGAGCACGCCGTTGACGAACTTGTGGCCATCGGTGGCACCGAAGACTTTCGCCAGTTCGACACCTTCGTTGATGACCACGCGGTACGGCACGTCGACGCGCATCATGAACTCCCAGGCCGACAGGCGCAGCACGGACAGCTCGACCGGGTCGAGTTCTTCCAGCGGGGTGTCCAGGCAAGGTTTGAGCGCTTCGTCGATCTCGACCTTCTTCGCCGGGACCCCGTGCAGGATCTCGCGGAAGTAGGCACCGTCCACGTCGGAGAAATCGTTATCGACCCGGAACTGCGCTTCCACTTCGTTCAGCGAGTGCTTGGCCATGTGCCACTGATACAGCGCTTGCGTGGCGAGCTTGCGGGCTTCGCGACGCTTGGCGCTCTTCGACGGCTTGCCGGCATCCGCAGGTTTTGGATCGCGCGGGTTGAAACGATCGCTTTCGTCGCTAATCACTTGGCCTCCAACTGCGCCAGCAGGCTGACCATTTCCAGGGCGGACAGGGCAGCTTCACCGCCTTTGTTGCCAGCCTTGGTGCCGGAACGCTCGATGGCTTGCTCGATGGAGTCGACGGTCAGCACGCCGAAAGCCACCGGTACACCGAACTCCATGGACACCTGGGCCAGGCCCTTGGTGCATTCGCCCGCCACGTATTCGAAGTGCGGGGTACCACCACGGATCACGGCACCCAGGGCGATGATCGCGTTGTACTCGCCTTGCTGGGCGACCTTCTGCGCCACCAGCGGGATTTCGAACGCGCCCGGGGCACGGATGATGGTGATGTCGCTTTCGCTGACACCGTGGCGTACCAGGGTATCAACGGCGCCGCTTACCAGGCTTTCGACGACGAAGCTGTTGAAGCGGCCAACCACCAAAGCATAGCGACCTTTGGGGGCGATGAAGGTACCTTCGATGGTCTTCAGGGTCATTCCGATGTTCTCATCTTCAAGAGCGAGGCCGCGCTGCGGCGGCCTCGGGAGGGTTTGGACTCGAGCGGGAGGGCGATCAGGCCGCCTCAAGTCACTCGGAGGGCACGTATTCTACAACTTCCAGATCGAATCCGGATATCGCATTGAACTTCATTGGCGAACTCATCAGGCGCATCTTGCGCACACCGAGGTCGCGCAGGATCTGCGAACCGGCACCGACGGTACTGTAGGTGGTCGGCGTCTTGCTTGGCGCGTCGCCCGCGCTTTCGCGGATGTGCGCCAGCAGCACGTCGCCGTCCAGCGGGTGGCCCAGCAGCAGGACCACGCCGCTGCCGGCCTCGGCCACCGCGCTCATTGCCGCGCGCAAGCTCCAGCGGCCCGGCTGCTTGACCATCAGCAGGTCACGCAGGGGGTCCATGTTGTGCACGCGCACCAGGGTTGGCTCCTCGGCGCAGATCTTGCCCAGGGTCAGGGCCATGTGCACGTCGCCTTCCACCGCGTCACGGTAGGTAACCAGGTTGAACTGGCCCAGTTCGCTGTCCAGCGGCTGCTCGGAGACGCGCTGCACGGTGCGCTCGTGGATCATGCGGTAGTGGATCAGGTCGGCGATGGTACCGATCTTCAAGCCATGCTCGGCGGCGAACACTTCCAGCTCGGCGCGGCGCGACATGGTGCCATCGTCGTTCATCACTTCGCAGATCACCCCACTCGGCTCGAAACCGGCCATGCGCGCCAGGTCGCAGGCCGCCTCGGTGTGGCCAGCGCGAGCCAGGGTGCCGCCGGGCTGGGCCATCAGCGGGAAGATATGACCGGGGCTGACGATGTCGTCGGCCTTGGCGTCCTTGGCTGCGGCGGCCTGCACGGTGCGCGCGCGGTCCGCGGCGGAAATGCCGGTGGTGACACCTTCGGCGGCCTCGATCGACACGGTGAACTTGGTGCCGAAGCCCGAACCATTGCGCGGTGCCATCAACGGCAGCTTGAGGGTTTCGCAGCGCTCGCGGGTCATCGGCATGCAGATCAGGCCACGGCCATGCTTGGCCATGAAGTTGATGTGCTCGGCCTGGCAGCACTCGGCGGCCATGATGATGTCGCCTTCGTTCTCACGGTCCTCGTCGTCCATGAGGATGACCATTTTGCCCTGGCGGATGTCTTCGACCAGTTCTTCGATGCTGTTGAGCGCCACGCGGCACCCCCTTCTCAATCAGGATTTCAAGAAGCCGTTGGCGGCCAGGAAGCTTTCGGTGATGCCACTGCCCTTGCTCGGTTCGGCGGCCTTGTCGCCCAGCAGCAGACGCTCCAGGTAGCGGGCCAGCAGGTCGACCTCAAGGTTCACCCGACGCCCTGGACGGTAGTCGGCCATGATGGTTTCGGACAGGGTGTGCGGGACGATGGTCAACTCGAACTCGGCGCCATCGACCTCGTTGACCGTCAGGCTGGTGCCGTCGACGGTGATCGAGCCCTTGTGGGCGATGTACTTGGCCAGCTCTTTCGGCGCCCGCACGCGGAACTGGATGGCGCGGGCGTTATCGGCACGCGAGACGATCTCGCCGACGCCGTCGACATGGCCGCTGACCAGGTGGCCGCCCAGGCGGGTGGTCGGGGTCAGGGCCTTTTCCAGGTTGACCCGGCTGCCGCTCTTGAGGTCGACCATGGCGGTGCGCTTGAGGGTCTCGACGCTGACATCGGCCCAGAAGCCATTGCCGGGCAGCTCGACGGCGGTCAGGCACACACCATTGACGGCGATGCTGTCGCCGAGCTTGACGTCGCCCAGGTCGAGCTTGCCGGTTTCGACATAGACGCGCACGTCACCGCCCTTGGGGGTGAGGCTGCGGATGGTGCCGATGGATTCGATGATGCCGGTGAACATGCTGTTCTCCTCAAGTACGGGCTGCGCCACGATCAGTACGGCGCAAGCCAGGCATTATACGCCGGTGGCCGGCAGGGGGATGGCAGTGACCCGCCAGTCATCGCCGACCGCGCGCATTTCGGTAATTTTCAGCCGCGGCGCCTCGCTCATTTTCGACAAGGGCCAGTCCAGCAGCGGACGGGCATCGGAGCCGAGGAAGGTACCGGCAACGAACAACTGGTACTCGTCGACCAGGCCCTGGCGAGCGAAGGCGCCGACCAGGCCGGCGCCAGCTTCCAGGAGGATTTCGTTGACGCCACGCCCGGCCAGCACCCGCAGCAAGGCAGGCAAGTCGACGCGGCCGTCGCTGCCGGGCAGGTCGCACAGCTCATGACCGGCGGCGGCATAGCGAGGGTCCTCGCCGGCAGCGGTCACCACCAGCGCCGGGCCGGCCTGGAAGAACGGCGCGTCCAGCGGCAGTCGCAAACGCCCGTCGATGAGCACGCGCAGCGGCGGGCGCGACACGGCCAGGGCGGTGAGTTCATCATCCAGGCCCAGTTCCGCGCCGCGCACGGTCATCCGCGCGTTGTCGCACAGCACGCTCTCGGCGCTGGTCAGCACCACGCTGGAACGGGCGCGCAGGCGCTGGACCGCGGCACGGGCGGCGGGACCGGTGATCCACTGGCTCTCGCCACTGGCCATGGCAGTGCGACCGTCCAGGCTCATGGCCAGCTTGGCGCGCACGAACGGCAAGCCATGCTCCATGCGCTTGAGAAAACCGGGGTTGAGGGCGCGAGCTTCAGCTTCGAGCACACCGCTGGCGACCTCGATGCCGGCCTCGCGCAGACGGCGCAGGCCATTGCCGGCCACTTGCGGGTTGGGGTCCTGCATGGCCGCCACCACCCGCGCCACGCCTGCCTTGACCAGCGCCTCGGCGCACGGCGGCGTGCGGCCATGGTGGCTGCAGGGTTCGAGGGTCACATAGGCGCAGGCGCCCTGGGCGCGCTCGCCGGCCTGGCGCAGCGCATGCACCTCGGCGTGCGGTTCGCCGGCGCGCACGTGCCAGCCCTCGCCAACCACCTCGCCGTCGCGCACGATCACACAGCCTACGCGCGGATTGGGGTGGGTGCTGTAGAGGCCCTTGCGGGCCAGTTCCACGGCCCGGGCCATGTAGTGGGCGTCGAGAATGGCTTGGCTGGACATGCTTACTCTTTGGCTGGCTCGCGGGCCAGGCGGTCGATTTCTTCGCGGAACTCGTCGAGGTCCTGGAAACGCCGGTAGACCGAGGCGAAACGAATGTAGGCGACTTCGTCGAGCTTGCGCAGCTCGGCCATCACCATCTCGCCGACCACCAGCGACTTCACCTCGCGCTCGCCGGTAGCGCGCAGGCGGCTCTTGATATGCGCCAACGCCGCTTCCAGGCGCTCGACGCTGACCGGACGCTTTTCCAGCGCGCGCTGCATGCCGGCACGCAACTTGTCTTCGTCGAAGGGCTGGCGGGTGCCGTCCTGCTTGATCAAGCGAGGCAGAACCAGCTCGGCGGTTTCGAATGTGGTGAAGCGCTCGCCGCAGGCGACGCACTCACGGCGGCGACGCACCTGTTCGCCCTCGGCGACCAGGCGCGAGTCGATGACCTTGGTGTCGTTGGCACCGCAAAAGGGACAGTGCATGGTGGCAGGCAACAAAAAAAGGGAGGGCCATGGTAGCGCATTGCACTGGCAAGACAAGCCAAAGGGGTTACCATCCATGCAAATCTGCCCGTGAAGGATCATCCCATGCACTATCGAGCGCTCGTCGTGCTGTGCTGCGCCGCCCTGCTCGCCGCCTGCGGCAGCGACCGGCCCAAGCCCGAACAGGCCCCACCGCCAGCACCGGCCAAGGTGGCGAAGAAAGCCCAGCCGTTGGGGCCACTGCCAGCCTACCAGCGCGAGCTCAGCGGCACCCTGATGGATATTCCCGCCGGCGCCGACGTGGAACTGGCCCTGCTGGTCATCGATGACCGCGGCCGCCCGCAACGCCTGCTGGCCAGCAGCAACCTGACCGGCACCGGCCAGGCCCTGCCCTACCAACTGCGGTTCAACCCCGAGGCCTTCCCGGCCGGTGCCCGTGTCGAGCTGCGCGGCCGCGCCAGCCGCTCCGGCCAGTTGATCCTGCACCTGCAACCGGTACGCATTGCCCAGGCACAAACCCAGGCCACCGGCCCGCTACGCTTCGAAAAGGCCCCATAAATGGCCCCGCACGCCCTGCAACAGGCCCTCAGCGGCCTGATCGGCGAAGCGCGGCTGGTGATCAGCGAACTGCCCGGCTGCGCGCTGAAGCTCTGGCTGATCGACGACCAGAACATGGACCGGGCCTTCAGCAGCGAGGAAACCCGGCGCATCCTCGAAGAGCCGCCCTACTGGAGCTTCTGCTGGGCCAGCGGCCTGGCCATGGCGCGCTACCTGGCGCAGCACCCGCAGTGGGTGCGCGGCAAGCGGGTGCTGGATTTCGGCGCCGGCTCGGGCATTGCCGGGATCGCCGCCGCCCATGCCGGCGCGCGGGAGGTGGTGGCCTGCGACCTCGACCCACTGGCCCTGGACGCCTGTCGGGCCAATGCCGCGCTCAATGGCGTCGAACTGGGCTACAGCAGCGATTTTTTCGCCGAGGCCGACCGCTTCGACCTGATCCTGGTAGCCGATGTGCTGTACGACCGCGCCAACCTGCCGCTACTGGATGCGTTCCTCAGCCGTGGCCGCGAGGCGCTGGTCGCCGATTCGCGGGTCCGCGACTTCAGCCACCGGCTGTATCGCCCGCTCGGGGTGCTCGAAGCGCTGACTTTGCCAGACCTGGCCGAGCCGCACGAATTCCGCCGGGTCAGCCTGTACCACGCCAGCCGCGAGCCTTTATAGTGGGGGCATTCACGTTTGCGAGAGTCACGATGAACCAAGCTCCTGTCAACACAAGCCTGCCGTACATCTTCGATGCCACAGATGCCACCTTCCAGCAGTTGGTCATCGAGAACTCCTTCCACAAGCCGGTGCTGGTCGACTTCTGGGCCGAGTGGTGCGCGCCATGCAAGGCGCTGATGCCGCTGCTGGCGAAGATTACCGAGGGCTACCAGGGCGAGCTGCTGCTGGCCAAGATCAACTGCGACGTCGAGCAGCAGGTCGTCGCCCAGTTCGGTATCCGCAGCCTGCCGACCGTGGTGCTGTTCAAGGATGGCCAGCCGGTTGACGGTTTTGCCGGCGCCCAGCCCGAATCAGCCATCCGTGCCATGCTCGAGCCCCACGTGCAGATGCCCGCCGCGCCTGTCGCCGCGCCGCTGGAGCAAGCCAAGGCGCTGTTCGCCGAAAGCCGCTTCAGCGAAGCCGAGGCCCTGCTGCAGGTGCTGCTGGGTGAAGACAACAGCAATGCCGAGGCGCTGATCCTCTACGCCCGCTGCCTGGCCGAGCGCGGCGAGCTGGGCGAGGCCCAGGTGGTGCTCGACGCGGTCAAGACCGACGAGCACAAGGCAGCCCTGGCCGGCGCCAAGGCCCAGCTGACCTTCCTGCGCCAGGCCGCCACGCTGCCGGAGGCCGCCGAGCTGAAGAGCCGCCTGGCGCAGAACCCCCAGGACGACGAGGCCAGCTACCAGCTTTGCATCCAGCAACTGGCGCGCCAGCAATATGAAGCGGCGCTGGATGGCCTGCTGAAGCTGTTCCAGCGCAATCGCGCTTATGAGAATGGCTTGCCGCAGAAAGCCTTGCTGCAGGTGTTCGAACTGCTCGGCAACGAGCATCCGCTGGTCGGCGTGTACCGTCGCAAGCTGTCCGCTGCGCTGTTCTGAGGTTGTTGGGGCTGCTTTGCAGCCCCTCACCCCACCCAGTGATACACCGGTGCATCCGCGCCGCTTTCCACCTTCACCTCGCTGCTGTGGCGCAAGCGCACCAGCAATCGCTTGCCTGCGGCGACGCTGCCAGCCAGCCCCTCCAGACGCTCCAGCAACTGCGGCCCACTCATTTGCCCCGCTTCGCGCAGCACCTCGCGCGCGGCCAGCCACTGCCCGTCATCCTGGCGCGGCGCTGGGCCGGCGCTGGCCTGGACGGTCTCGACCACGGCAGGCGCCGCCAGCCGACGGCCAAGCTGAGCCCACTCCTCAGGCGCCAGCTCGATAGTCAGGTCCACCGGCCAATCACCGATCTGTCCACGAATTCTCACGCTGTTTTCCTCGATCCCGGGCTTGAATGCCGCCATGCTCCCATGAACATGAAACCTGCGCCAGGCAGGCTGGCGGCGCGGAGAAAAATTGTTATAACATTACTAAATTATTCCAAGCCGCCTGTGGAGCCTTCCATGCGTCGTCTGTTGCTCGCCCTGCCCTTTGCCCTGCTTCCCCTGGCCGTGGCCCATGCCCACGACGACCATGATCACGACCATGCCCATGGCTCCCTCGGCGCCCATGAGCATGGAGTGGCCAAGCTCAACGTGGTGGTCGACGGCAACACCCTCGAACTGGGGCTGGACAGCCCGGCGATGAACCTGGTGGGCTTCGAGCACGCGGCCAGCACCGATGCCGACAAAGCCAAGGTCAGCGCCGCCCGCCAGCAGCTGGAACAACCGCTGAAACTGTTCGGCCTGGCCCAAGGCGCCGGTTGCGCGGAAGAAAACCAGGAACTGGAGAGCCCGCTGTTCGAGGCCAGCGACAAGCCGGCCCACGGCCACCAGCACGCCGATGTCGACGCCCACTACCAACTGACCTGCGCCAACCCCGACAAGCTCACCAGCATCGACCTCGCGCCGCTGTTCAAGACCTTCCCGCAAACCCAGAAGATCACCGTGCAGCTGATCGGCCCGCACGGCCAGAAAGGCGTGGATGCGACGCCCGCCAAGGCCGTGGTCGAATTCTGAATGAGCCAGCCGCTGATCGAACTGCGTGACCTGCTGTTCGCCTGGCCCGGCCAGGCGCCGCTGCTGGATATCCCGGCATTGCGCCTGGAGGCTGGCGAGGCGCTGTTCCTCAAGGGCCCCAGCGGCAGTGGCAAGACCACCCTGCTGGGCCTGCTCGGCGGCGTCAACCGCCCAGGCCAGGGCAGCATCCAGCTACTCGGCCAGGACTTGGCGAGCTTGCGCCAGGGCGCCCGCGATCGCTTCCGGGTCGATCATACCGGCTACATCTTCCAGCAGTTCAACCTGCTGCCGTTTCTCTCGGTGCGCGAGAACGTCGAGCTGCCCTGCCGCTTCTCGAAAAGCCGGGCGGCGCGGGCCTGCCAACGCCATGGTGGCATCGATCAGGCCGCCGTCCATTTGCTGGCCCACCTCGGCCTGGACGACCCAGCATTGCTCGCGCGCCGCGCCGACAGCCTGTCGATCGGCCAACAGCAGCGGGTGGCCGCCGCTCGCGCGCTGATCGGCCAGCCGGAACTGGTAATCGCCGACGAACCCACCTCGGCGCTCGATGCCGACAACCGCGAGGCCTTTATCCGCCTGCTGTTCGACGAATGTCGCGCGGCCGGAGCCAGCCTGCTGTTCGTCAGCCACGACCAGAGCCTGGCGCCACTGTTCGACCGCCATCTGTCGCTGGCCGAGCTCAACCGCGCCGCCACGCCCCGGGAGGCCTGATGTACCTGCTCCGCCTTGCCCTGGCCAGCCTGGCCAACCGCCGTTTCACCGCCCTGCTCACCGCCTTCGCCATCGCCTTGTCGGTGTGCCTGCTGCTGGCGGTGGAGCGGGTACGCACCGAAGCCCGCGCCAGCTTCGCCAGCACCATCAGCGGCACCGACTTGATCGTCGGCGCGCGCTCGGGGTCGGTGAACCTGCTGCTGTACTCGGTGTTTCGCATCGGCAACGCCACCAACAACATCCGCTGGGACAGCTACCAGCATTACGCCCAGGATCCCCGGGTTAAATGGGCGATCCCCATCTCGCTGGGCGACTCGCACCGGGGCTACCGGGTGATGGGCACCACCGCCGACTATTTCAGCCATTACCAGTACGGTCGCCGCCAGCACCTGGCGCTGGACCAGGGCCGGCCATTCGCCGACGACCCATTCGAAGTGGTACTCGGCGCCGAAGTCGCCGAGGCGCTGCACTACAAACTGGGCGACACCTTGGTGCTGGCCCATGGCGTCGCCGCCATCAGCCTGGTCAAGCACGACGACAAGCCCTTTACCGTGGTCGGCGTGCTCAAGCGCACCGGCACGCCAGTGGACCGCACCCTGCACATCAGCCTGGGCGGCATGGAGGCGATCCATATCGACTGGCACAACGGCGTGCCGGCCCGTGGCGCCGGGCGCATCAGCGCCGAGCAGGCGCGTGGCATGGACTTGCAACCCAGCGCCATCACCGCCTTCATGCTCGGGCTCAACAGCAAGATCGCCACCTTCAGCCTGCAGCGCGAGATCAACGAGTTCCGCGGCGAGCCGCTGCTGGCGATTCTCCCCGGCGTGGCCCTGCAGGAGCTGTGGAGCCTGATGGGCACCGCCGAGCAGGCGCTGTTCGTGATATCGCTGTTCGTCGTGCTGACCGGCTTGATCGGCATGCTCACCGCCATCCTCACCAGCCTCAACGAGCGCCGCCGGGAAATGGCCATCCTGCGCTCGGTAGGCGCGCGGCCCTGGCATATCGCCGGGTTGCTGGTGCTCGAGGCACTGGCCCTGGCATTGTCGGGCATCGCCGCCGGGCTTGGCTTGCTGTATGCCGGCATTGCCCTGGCACAGGGCCATGTGCAGGCCAATTACGGACTGTACCTGCCATTGGCCTGGCCAAGCGCCCATGAGTGGACGCTGCTGGCTGTCATCCTTGGCGCGGCGCTGCTGATGGGCAGCGTGCCGGCCTGGCGCGCCTACCGGCAGTCGCTGGCCGATGGCCTGTCGATCCACCTTTGAGAATGCCCATGACCCTGCAAGCCCGCGCCTACCCAGCCTGGATACTGCTCGCGCTACTGTGCCTGCCCGTTGCCTGCTGGGCGGCGGAACCTCGCGAACTGGACTGGCCCGCACTGATCCCCGAGGGCGCGCCGATCATCCCGCCGCAACTGACGCCCCTGCACGACCTGTCGCAGATCAGCGACGCGCTGTCCGCCGAGGCCGCCCCCGCGGCCCGCCAACAGGCGCCCGACGCCCCGGTAGTGAAAGCCCTGGACGGCCAGGCGGTGAAGATCCCCGGCTACATCGTGCCACTGGAGGTCAGTGACGAGGGCCGCACCACCGAGTTCCTGCTGGTGCCCTACTACGGCGCCTGCATCCATGTGCCGCCGCCACCATCGAACCAGATCGTGCACATCTTCAGCGAAATGGGCGTGCGAATCGAGGACCTCTACCAGCCGTACTGGATCGAGGGCACCCTGAGCGTCAAGGCAAGCAGCAGCGAGCTGGCCGATGCCGGTTACCAGATGGAAGCCGAGAAAATCTATGCATATGAGCTGAAGTGAGCACAGTTGCCAGCCAATGACGTGCCTTCGTTGAGCTGGGTCAAACTTTCTGTTTAGTCAGCTTCGTACCATTGGACTACTCGATTACTCACGTCCTCTGGGAGCTTCCATGAACAAGTCCTTGCTCGGTGCCTCGCTCGTCGCGTTGGCGCTTGCAGCCCCTGTTGCCCACGCCCACAAGGCTGGCGATTTCATCGTCCGCGCCGGTGCCGCCACCGTCTCGCCCAACGAAGACAGCAGCGCACTGAAACTCAACGGCGCCAAGGTCTCGGGCACCAAGGCAACCGTGGACAGCGACACCCAGCTGGGCCTGGCCTTCGCCTACATGCTCACCGACCATATCGGCCTCGAGCTGCTGGCTGCCACGCCGTTCAAGCACACCGTTGGCGTGAAAGGCCTGGGCGGCGGCCTGGACGGCAAGCTGGCCGACATCAAGCAACTGCCACCGACGCTGTCGCTGCAGTACTACCCAATGGCACCTTCCTCGAAGTTCCAGCCTTACGCTGGCGTGGGCATCAACTACACCCTGTTCTTCGATGAAGACCTGAGCAGCAACCGCAAGGCCCAGGGCTTCAGCAACATGAAGCTGCAAGACTCGATCGGTATCGCCGGCCAACTGGGCATGGACTACATGATCACCGACAACCTGCTGTTCAACGCCGCAGTCTGGTACGTCGACATCGACACCAAAGCCACCATCGACGGCCCGACTGCCCTGGGCGTCGGCAAGACCAAGGTCGACGTCGACCTCGACCCTTGGGTCTACATGGTCGGTATCGGCTACAAGTTCTGATTCAACGCCTTGCGCAGGTGCCAGCCTTGCTGGCGCCTGCGCAAGGCTGCTGGAACCACCAGCAGCACCCGGCCAACGCGCTGATCCCCGCACCCAACCCGCATACCGCCAACCATCCCCACTGGCCATACACCCAGGTCGCCGCCACGGCGCCCAGGCCACTGCCCAACGAATAGCAGCACATGTAGGCGCCGATCAGGCGGCTGGCGATCTCGCCGCGCCCAGCCAACAGCAAGCTCTGGCTGGTCACATGCACCGCCTGCACCGCCAGATCGAGCAGCACCACCCCGATCACCAGCGCCACCAGCGACTGCTCGAGCAACGCCGTGGGCAACCAGGACAAGGTCAGCAACCCCAGCGCCAAGCCGCTGATGCGCCGCCCCTGGCCCTGGTCGGCCAGGCGTCCGGCACGTGATGCCGCCAGGGCGCCGGCGATTCCAGCCAGGCCGAACAGACCGACCTGGGTGTGATCGAGCGCCAGTGGCGCCGCGCTCAAGGGCAATACCATGGCGCTCCAGAGCACGCTGAAGGCGGCGAACACCAACAACGCCAACAGCCCGCGCTGGCGTAGCAGGCGATCATGCCGGTACAAGCCAAATACCGACCCCAATAGCGCCCAATACCCCTGGCGCGCGCCTTGTGACGGCGCGGTGGGTAAGCGCCAGGCCAGCACCCCGGCCATCAGCAGCGTGAGCCCCGCGGCGCCGAAGTAGACCCCGCGCCAGCCGATCCAATCAGCCACCAGCCCCGACACCAGGCGAGCCAGCAGGATGCCCAGCACCACGCCGCTGGTAACAGTGCCCACCGCCTGCCCTTGTTGCGCGGGGCTGGCCAGGGTGGCGGCGTGCGCCACCAGCACCTGCACCACCACCGCCACCAACCCAACCAGGGCCACGGCCCCCAGCAACATCGCCCAGCGCGTGGCCAACGCCACCGCCAGCAAGGCCCCGGCCGCGACCAGCAACTGGGCAATGATCAACCGACGGCGGTTGAGCCGATCGCCCAGCGGCACGATCAGCAGCAGGCCCAGGGCGTAACCCGCCTGGGTCATGCCCACCACCAGGCCCGCATGGGCGGGGTTGATACCGAAGCTGGCCGCCATCGACTCCAGCAGCGGCTGGGCCAGGTATACAGTGGCAACAGCCAGCGCGCCGGCCGTCGCCAGCAGCAGGGTCAAGCCGCGACTGAGCGCCTGAGGTGCAGTGCAGATGCTGGTCATCAGGAATCCCTTGGTCAATCTGGTTTCAAATTAAAACCACAAAGTGGATTTCTAGCAAATCCGGTTTTAATCTGCAACCACATACCACGGAGGTCCGCGATGCTCGATGAACACAATCAACAATGCCCGGTGGCCCGCGCGCTGGAAGTGCTTGGCGACCGCTGGGCACTGATGATCCTGCGGGACGCTTTCGACGGGTTACGGCGCTTCAGTGAGCTGCAAAAAAACCTGGGGCTGGCGAAGAACATCCTCGCCGGGCGACTGAAGCTGCTGGTGGAGGCTGGTTTGCTGACGCAGCAGCCTGCCTCCGATGGCAGCGCCTACAAGGAATACGTGCTCACCGACAAGGGGCGCTCGGTGTTTCCGCTCGTGGTCGGTCTACGCCAGTGGGGGGAGCGGTTTATGTTCGAGACCGGCGAGACACGCTCGCAACTGGTGGATGATCGCGAACAGCCCTTGGAGACCCTGCAGGTAAAGGCCAAGGATGGGCGGGTGCTGAAACCGGAGGATTGCCGACGGCGAGTGGTCCGCCATGGGTGATACTCGGCCCTACGCGCCCCTGTAGGAGCTGGAGACTCAGGCCTTGCCCAGCAGTCGCGCCAAACCTTGGACGAAGGGGGTCGGCTCGGGGAACGCGAAGCGCGCCAGCAACCGCGTGTTGTCCGCCCGTGAATGACGGATATCACCCGAGCGCGCCGGGCCATGACTGACCGCCGGCAGGCTGCCAACCACTTGCTCCAGCGCCTTGAGCAACTGGTTCAGCGAAGTGGCCTGGTTCAGGCCGATATTCACCGCGCCCTCGTCCACCGTCGGCAGCTCCAGCGCCTGGATCATCACCTGCACCAGGTCACCGACATACAGGAAGTCACGGGTCTGCTCGCCGTCGCCGAACACCATGATCGGTTTGCCGCGGGTGGCGCGCTCGCAGAAGATGCTGATCACCCCGGAGTACGGCGAAGACGGGTCCTGGCGCGGCCCGAATATATTGAAGAAGCGGAACACCACCGGCTCCAGGCCATGCTGGCGACGGTAGAAGTCCAGGTACTGCTCGCTGGCCAGCTTGTCCACGGCATAGGGGGTCAAGGGCGCCTTGGGCGTGTCCTCGGCGATCGACTGGCCTTCGCCGTTGTTGCCGTACACCGCCGCGCTGGAGGCAAACAGCACCCGCCGTACGCCGCTCAGGCGCATGGCTTCGCAGACGTTGAGGGTACCGATGAAGTTGCTCTGGTGAGTCTTGACCGGGTCTTCCACCGAGGCCTGCACCGAGGCCACCGCTGCCAGGTGCACCACCGCCTGGCAACCAACGGCGGCACGCGCCACCAGGGCCGCGTCGGCGACATCGCCCTCGAGCAGTTCCAGGCGCGGATGACCCAATTGCAGGTTTTCACGCTTGCCGGTCGACAGGTCGTCGAGCACGCGCACCGCGTAGCCTTTTTCCAGCAACGCATCGCACAGGTGGGAGCCAATGAAGCCGGCACCGCCGGTGATCAGGATGGGGGCGTCAGCCATGTCGGTAGAAACGGTCCAGTAGGGGCGGCAAGCCGGCGCGCCAGGCACGCGGCTTGATGCCGAAAGTATGAAGGATCTTCTTGCAGGCCAGCACCGCGTGCTGCGGCTCTTCACTGGCATCCGGGCGCGCGGCGTGAGCCTGGGCGGTCGGCGCCTGCACAGCCAGCTTGCGCCACTGCCCAGCCTCGGCAAGGATCGCCTGGCCCAGTGCCAACGGCGTGGTGGCCTCGTTGCCTGCGTAATGATAGGTGCCCCACAGCGGCGCCTGGCAGTCGAGCTGCTTGAGCACCGAGAGGATCACCCGCGCGGCGTCGTCCACCGGCGTCGGATTGCCGCGCCGGTCATCGGCCAGCAGCAGTTCCTGGGGCTGCTCGGCGCGGGTCAGGAAGCGCCCGAGGGCGCCATCAAGGCTTTCATCCAACAGCCAGCCGAAGCGCAGCAGCACATGCTGCGGGCAGGTGGCGCGCACGCTCTGCTCGATGCGCCATAGCGCCTGGCCGCGCAGGCCGAGCGGCACCGGTTCGTCCTTCTCGCTGTAGGCGGTGGCCCGCGAGCCGTCGAACACCCGGTAGCTGGACGGCTGCACCAGGATCATCTCGTGGTGCTGGCACAGCTCGGCAAGCCGCTCCACCGCCCGCTCCTGCTGGGCCAGGCGCGGCTCGCTGACGGCCTCGGCCTGGAACCAGTCGAAGTAATAGGCCAGGTTTATGACAGCATCCGGGCGCTGTTCGTCGAGCAGCAGGGTCAGGCTGGCCGGGTCCCAGCCGTGCTCCGGCGGACGCGGCGCCAGGAAGGCGATGTCTTCCTCGGCCCCGAGGCGAATCAGCGCTTGCCCGAGGGCATTGCCACCACCCAACAGCATCAGGCGCATACGCATAGAGTCAACAGGTCCGCTCAGGTCGAAGGAGGAAGCGGCCATTTTGCTGTTTCCTACAGGGGAAGTCCAACGCAGCCCCGGCCATGCGCCCGTTGCGCGTCGATTTGTCCGCCCCGCCGCGCTGTTCCGCCTTGGCCGTCAGCTACTTATACTGCGCCATGCATGTTCAAGGAGACGCACATGGACACCGAGTCGATCCTCCCGCAGCGCAGCCAATGGCAATTCGATGAAGCTGCCCCCGGCACCGAGCGGTTCATCGAGGAACGTTTCGACGGCTACCGCCAGCAGGCGCGCCTGCTGCTGCCGCTGAATGAGCAGGCGCCAACCGCCTTCGTCATCGGCGGCGCGCGTTCGGACTTCACCCGGCTCAACCCGCTGCTGTACCGTTTGCAGCAACAGGGCATCGGCTCGCTGACCGGCAACCTGTCCGGCCACAGCCTGGCCAGCGAACCCGGTGCCCGGGAGGCCTCGCTGGCCCGCAACCTCGATGAAGCCCTACGCTTTCACCAGCGGCTGGACACCCGCAGCGATACCCTGATCGGCCACAGCCTGGGCGCGGCCATCGCCCTGAAGCTGGCGGCGCAACGCCCGAGTGTGCGCAAGCTGGTACTGATCTGTCCGGCGGTCTACCCCGATGCGGCCCACATCGAGCCCTTCGGCCCGGCGTTCACGGCGGCCATCCGCAAACCATTCGCCTTTCTCGAATGCGACAGCTACGAATTCCTGCGCCAATTCCAGGGCCGGGTGCTGCTGGTGATCGGCGAATACGACGGGCTCAACTCGAAAGTGCACGGCCAGGGCGCGGGTACCTCGGCGGGCACCCGGCGGCTGGCAGGGGTGGAGCGATACAGTCCTATCCCGGAAGAAGTCACTCATACACTGTTGCGCTCGGTACCGGCGCCCCACGTCGAATGCTTGATGCTGACCGACTGCGACCACGGCATTGCCGCGCACCTGCGCGAACGGCCAGCGGTGGCGGATCAGGTGGCGGCGGAGGTGGCGGGGTTCATGCTCGAGCGCTGATTGCTGGCAACCCGGGGCACTGGCGTGGGCGCGGGGTTGCCTGGCGATACCGGCGTAGCCGTATCCTGCACCGTGGCGCCTGTTTCGCCAGCAAGGCTGGCTCCTACAGTAAGGTGTGCGCAGGGTTTATTCGATTTCGAACAGGCCGTTGCTGACCATCCCCGCGCTCAGGCGATCGCGGATGTCATCATCGATCCGTGGGTCGTCTGGCCGGTACAGTTTTATCTGGCGGAAGGCATTGATGCGATTGATCTCTTCCCCAAGGTACTCCCACACCACCCGGGTACAGGCTGGATTGCGCCGATCGCCGCTGGATACGCCGGTCTTGAGCCCATTAAGGCGGCTGATTCGGCTTTTGAAGCTGGGTATGAGAATAGTCTGGCTCATCTCGTTCAGGGTCAGCGACTCGTAGTCGATCAGGAACATCCGGTCCTGCAACTGGAACGCCGCGCCCAGGTAGCGGCAGCGCACCTCGGCCTGCTGGTCGTTGCCAATGCCGCGCTCCTGGCGCTCCTGGCGCTCGAACAGGAAACTGCCGCGCTCTTCCCACAGGTGTACCAGCGACACCAGGATCGACCCTGGCACCGACATGCAATTGGAGTACTCGAAGTAGTAACCGCAATAGCGCGACAGGTTGCCCGCTTCTTTATGCAGTGGCTTGAACAGTTCGCTGATCGGGTCGTCCTGCTGGCCGACGCGCTGCTCGGGGTTGCGCGCGCCGATCAGGCGGGCGAACTGTTCGGGCGGCAGCCCCAGTTCGTAATCCTCGACGCCGAAGAAGTCGCCGATGCGCTTGAGGTTGTACGCCGTCGGCCGGCTCTGGCCGCTCAGGTATTTGTTGAATTGTGCCCGGTTGATCGACAGCTGCCGGCAAACCTCGGAGATAGAGCGGTAGTGGCTGCACGCCAATTTGAGGTTGATAGCGAATTGATCGCCCATGATGCACGGGTCCAGATGATGCGAATGATGCCAGTCTAGCATCAACTCGCACCAAAATGGAGCAACCCGCGAAATTGTAACCACAGTTGTCATGGCCAACCATGCGCCCCCAATGAATAGCGGTGCGCCTGCCGTCCGCTGGTCTTTCCACGCGAAGAATAAGAATCGAGGTCATTTTTCAATGCTCGAAGCACTCAACGATTTCCTTTCGGGGAAACTCCTCATCGTGCTGATCGTCGGACTCGGCGGTTACTTCACCATCCGCTCTCGGTTCGTCCAGTTCCGCCACTTCGGCCACATGTTCGGTGTGTTCAAGGAATCCCTTCGCGGCCAGGCAGGCCAACTGAGCTCGTTCCAGGCCCTGATGCTGAGCCTGGCCGGCCGTGTCGGCGCCGGTAACATTGCCGGTGTCGGTATCGCCGTTACCCTCGGCGGCCCTGGCGCGGTGTTCTGGATGTGGGTCACCGCCCTGGTCGGCATGGCCAGCAGCTTCTTCGAATGCACCCTGGCCCAGGTCTACAAGCGCGCCGACGGCGATGGCCTGTACCGCGGCGGCCCGGCATACTACATCCTGCACGGCCTGAAGCTGCGAAGCATGGCGATCGTGTTCTCGATCCTGCTGCTGGTCACCTACGGCTTCGCCTTCATCGGCGTGCAGTCATACACCGTGACCCACTCGCTGCAGAATGCCTTCGGTTTTGACCCGAGCCGTACCGGTATCGTCCTCGCGGTCCTGCTGGCCATTACCTTCATCGGTGGCATCAAGCGCATCGCCGCGGTGTCCGACCTGCTGGTGCCGGTCAAGACCCTGGCCTACATCGGCGTGACTCTGTATGTGATCGGCACCCAGATCGAACACGTGCCGGCCATGCTGGAAACCATCTTCAAGAGCGCCTTCGGCCTCGACCCAGCGTTTGGCGGCCTGCTCGGCAGCGCCATCGTCATGGGCGTTAAGCGTGGCGTGTTCGCCAACGAAGCAGGCCTGGGCAGCGCGCCGAACGTCGCCGCAGTGGCCGCCGTGAAGCACCCGGGCGCCCAAGGCGTGGTCCAGGCCTTCAGCGTGTTCCTCGACACCTTCGTGATCTGCACCTGCACCGCGCTGCTGATCCTGCTGTCGGGCTTCTACACCCCAGGCTTCGAAGGTGACGGCATCGTCCTGACCCAGAACTCGCTGGCCGCCGTGGTCGGTGACTGGGGGCGCTTGTTCGTCAGCGTCGCGCTGTCGCTGTTCGTCTTCACCTGCATCCTCTACAACTACTACCTGGGCGAGAACAGCCTGCAGTTCCTCAGCCGCAACCGTATCGTGCTGATGATCTTCCGCGGCCTGGTGCTGGCACTGGTGATCTGGGGTTCGGTGCAGAACCTGTCGACCGTGTTCGCCTTCGCCGACATCACCATGACCTGCCTGGCGTTCGTCAACCTGATCGCCCTGGCCCTGCTGTTCAAGGTCGGCCTGCGGGTGATGCGCGACTACGACGACCAGCGCAAGGCCGGTATCAAGCAACCGGTGTTCGATTCCAGCAAGTTCGCCGACCTGGACCTGGACCGCGCCGCCTGGCCGGCCAACCCGCAGGCTGCAACAGCTGCTGACAAAGCCGCCGCCCCGGCGCCAGCGCAGCACTGATACCCTGCCCTGCCACAGCCGCCCCGCTCGCGGGCGGCTGCCTCTTCCTTCGCTACATCGCTACGGAATGCTTCCATGCGTGCAGTCAAGAATCTTCTCGTCCTTTACACCGGTGGCACCATCGGCATGCTGCAGACCGCCGAGGGCCTGGCCCCAGCCGGTGGCTTCGAAGCGCGCATGCGCGAACACTTCGCCGCCTGCGGCGATGCGCCAAAGCTGCAGTGGTCGCTGCGTGAGCTGAACCCGCTGATCGACAGCGCCAACATGCAGCAGGCCAACTGGCTGGCGATGCGCGATGCCATCGTCGAGGCGGTCGAGCATGATGGCCATGACGGGGTGCTGGTGCTGCATGGCACCGATACCTTGGCCTACAGCGCCGCGGCGTTGTCGTTCCTGCTGCTGGGCCTGCCGGTGCCGGTGCTGCTGACCGGTTCCATGCTGCCGGCCGGCGCGCCGGACAGCGACGCCTGGGACAACCTGGTCGGCGCCCTGAACCTGTTCGAAAGTGGCCTGGCGCCGGGCGTCCATCTGTTCTTCCACGGCCAGTTGCTGCATGGCTGCCGTGCGTCCAAGTTGCGCAGCGAGGCGTTCGACGCCTTCAAGGCGCTACCGCGCCAGCGCGACGGTGAACGGGCAGCAGAGCTGCCGGCTCGCCTGGATTACCGCCAGCCGCGCCAGCCTGTGAGCCTGGCTGTGCTGCCGGTGTTCCCGGGGCTTGCGGCGGGGCTGGTGCGTGGGCTGCTCGACAGTGGTATCCAGGGCCTGCTGCTGGAGTGCTACGGCAGCGGTACCGGCCCGTCCGACGATCAGGCGCTGCTCGACGTGCTGCATGATGCCCGCCAGGCTGGCGTGATGATCGCGGCGATCAGCCAGTGCCCGGAGGGAGCGGTGGTGTTCGACACCTACGCTGCTGGCAGCCGCCTGCGTGACACGGGGCTGGTCAGCGGTGGCGGCATGACCCGCGAGGCGGCGCTGGGCAAGATGTTCGCGTTGCTGGGGGCGGGGTTGGATGCTGATTCGGCTGAGCATTGGTTTGCGTTGGACCTTTGCGGGGAGCGGGCTTGAGCGCGTTGGCTGGCAGCGCATCAGCGCAAGGTGACGCGCCCCCGAACGAGCCAAGATCTACAATTACGAGTGACGGCTTCTAGCTTCTAGCTTCTAGCTTCTAGCTTCTAGCTTCTAGCTTCTAGCTTCTAGCTATCAGAAGGTTACCCCCTAACTCGGCGAGCGACAGCTGCGCCCGTGCAGGCGCCGCCCGTAACTTCGCGACTTCAGGAGGCCGAACGCAGGCCTTGCGAAGGGAGGTGACGGGC
>NZ_JBMDJI010000015.1:0-117690 GCF_057809115.1 Pseudomonas sp. FG47 | reverse complement strand
CCAGCCTCCGCGGCGCCTGGTTCGCCAGCAAGCTGGCTCCTACAGGACCGAGACGACCGGCAGAACCCGTAGGAGCGAACGGCGGCAAAGCAGGCGCTGGGTCAGATCTCGACCTGGGTCCCCAGCTCGATCACCCGGTTCAGCGGCAGATTGAAGAAGCGCAGGTTGCCGTTGGCGTTCTTCAGCAGGAACGCGAACAGGTTGCCCCGCCAGCGCGACATCCCCTCCAGGCGCGAGGCGATCACCGTCTCCCGGCTGAGGAAATAGGTGGTGCGCATCGGGCTGAAATCCAGCTCGTCCAGGTGGCACAGCTTCAATGCCGCCGGCACGTCCGGCTCGTCCATGAAGCCAAAGTGCAGCAACACCCGGAAGAACCCATCGCCATAGGCTTCCACCTCGAAGCGCTCATGCTCCGGCACCCGCGGCCGGTCCTCGCTGACCACCGTCAGCAGCACTACCTGGTTGTGCAGCACCTGGTTGTGCAGCATGTTGTGCAACAGCGCATGGGGTACCGCGTCGGGCCGCGCGGTGAGGAACACCGCGGTGCCCTCGACCCGGTGCGGCGGCTGCACGCGAATACTGCCGATGAACACCGGCAGCGGCAGCGCGCCTTCGTCGATGCGCTCGACGAGGATCTGCTTGCCACGCTTCCAGGTGCTCATCAGCAGGAACAGCACCCCGCCCGCCAGTACCGGGAACGCGCCACCCTGGACGATCTTCGGCACGTTGGCGGCGAAGAACAGCCCATCCACCAGCAGGAACCCCACCAGGATCGGCACCGCCAGCAGCGGCGGCCATTTCCACAACAGCAGCATCACCGAAGCCACCAGGATGGTGGTCATCAACATGGTGCCGGTCACCGCCACGCCATAGGCCGCCGCCAGTGCCCCGGACGACTCGAAGCCGATCACCAGCAGCACCACGCCGACCATCAGCGTCCAGTTCACCGCGCCGATATAGATCTGCCCCTGCTCGTCACTGGAGGTATGCTGGATCTGCATGCGCGGGATATAACCCAGCTGGATGGCCTGGCGGGTCAGGGAGAAGGCCCCCGAGATCACCGCCTGGGAGGCGATCACCGTGGCCATGGTCGCCAGCCCGACCAGCGGCAGCAGTGCCCAGCCCGGCGCCAGCAGGTAGAACGGGTTGCGCGCGGCCTCCGGGTTCTGCAGCAGCATCGCGCCCTGGCCAAAGTAGTTGAGCACCAGCGCCGGCAACACCAGGGCGAACCAGGCGCGGGCGATCGGCTTGCGGCCGAAGTGGCCCATGTCGGCGTACAGCGCCTCGGCGCCGGTCAGCGCCAGCACCACCGCGCCAAGGATCGCCACGCCCATGCCCGGGTGCACGATGAAGAAATTCAACGCCCAGCCCGGGTTGAAGGCCTTGAGCACCTCGGGGCTCTGGGCGATGCCGTGCACCCCCAGCGCACCCAGCACCACGAACCAGGTGACCATGATCGGGCCGAACAGCTTGCCGATCTTCTCGGTGCCGTGTTTTTGCACCAGGAACAGCGCCACCAGCACCACCAGCGAGATCGGCACCACCCAGTGATCGATACCGTCGAACGCCAGGCCCATGCCCTCCACTGCCGACAGCACCGACACCGCCGGGGTGATCATGCTGTCGCCGTAGAACAACGAGGCGCCGATCAAGCCGCAGCCGACCATCAACGCGCGCAGCTTCGGATGACTGGCCGTGGCCCGCCGCGCCAACGCGGTCAGCGCCATGGTGCCGCCTTCGCCCTGGTTGTCGGCGCGCAGAATGAACATCACGTACTTGAACGACACCACCCACAACAGCGACCAGAGGATCAGCGACAGGATGCCCAGTACGCCATCGTGGTTGACCGGCACCCCGTAACCACCGGTGAAGACTTCCTTGAGGGTATACAACGGGCTGGTGCCGATATCGCCATAGACCACCCCGACAGCTGCCACCAATAGGCCCAACGACCGCGTTGCGCCCTGCCCGCCTTCGGCGTGACTGCTTGCCTGAACCATCGACCACTCCCGCAGAAGGCCTTCTAGACCGGTTGAACTGCCACCCGCGCCAGGGCATCCCGGATGCCCCCGCGCAACGGCGCGAAGCATAGCGCAGCGTTCGTCGTATTTCTGCTGGTAAAGCGACCTTGCGCTCGCTAGAATTGCGCACTTTTTGATCAGAGGCGCGAAAAGCGCCCACCAGGAGCGCCCCCGTCAGCGGCCGGGCGACCTGTATTCAATACCGAGGTTAGCCATGTCCACCACTCCCGCCACTCCGAAGGTCGGCTTCGTTTCCCTGGGTTGCCCCAAGGCCCTGGTCGATTCCGAGCGCATCCTCACCCAGCTGCGCATGGAAGGCTATGAAGTCGTGCCCACCTACGAGGACGCCGACGTGGTGGTGGTCAACACCTGCGGCTTCATCGACAGCGCCAAGGCCGAGTCGCTGGAAGTGATCGGCGAAGCCATCAAGGAAAACGGCAAGGTCATCGTCACCGGCTGCATGGGTGTCGAGGAAGGCAATATCCGCGACGTGCACCCCAGCGTGCTGTCGGTCAGCGGCCCGCAGCAGTACGAGCAGGTGGTCAACGCCGTGCACGAAGTGGTGCCGCCGCGCCAGGACCACAACCCGCTGATCGACCTGGTGCCACCCCAGGGCGTCAAGCTGACCCCGCGTCACTACGCCTACCTGAAGATTTCCGAAGGCTGCAACCACAGCTGCAGCTTCTGCATCATCCCGTCGATGCGCGGCAAGCTGGTCAGCCGGCCGGTCGGCGAGGTGCTGAGCGAGGCAGAGCGCCTGGTCAAGGCCGGCGTCAAGGAGATCCTGGTGATCTCCCAGGACACCAGCGCCTACGGCGTCGACGTCAAGTACAAGACCGACTTCTGGAACGGCCGCCCGGTCAAGACCCGCATGCTCGAGCTGTGCGAAGCCCTGAGCAGCCTGGGTGCCTGGGTGCGCCTGCACTATGTGTACCCGTACCCGAACGTCGACGACGTGATCCCGCTGATGGCCGCCGGCAAGATCCTGCCTTATCTGGACATCCCCTTCCAGCACGCCAGCCCCAAGGTGCTCAAGTCGATGAAGCGCCCGGCCTTCGAGGACCGTACCCTGGCGCGCATCAAGAACTGGCGCGAGCAGTGCCCAGAGTTGGTGATCCGCTCGACCTTCATCGTCGGCTTCCCCGGCGAGACCGAAGAAGACTTCCAATACCTGCTCGACTGGCTGACCGAGGCCCAGCTCGACCGCGTCGGCTGCTTCCAGTACTCGCCGGTCGAAGGCGCCCCGGCCAACGACCTGGGCCTTGAAGAAGTGCCAGATGACGTCAAGCAGGACCGCTGGGACCGCTTCATGGCCCACCAGCAGGCGATCAGCGCCGCGCGCCTGCAACAGCGCATCGGCAAGGAGATCGAAGTGCTGATCGACGAAGTCGAGGAGCAAGGCTCGGTCGGCCGCAGCTTCTTCGACGCACCGGAGATCGACGGCAGCGTGTTCATCGACGGCGACCATGGCTTCAAGCCAGGCGACAAGGTCCGCTGCCGGATCGTCGACGCCGACGAGTACGACATGTGGGCCGAGCCCATCTGAGCGAAACCCGCCTGAAAATACCCCGCCAGCTGGCGGGGTATTTTTTTGCATCTATGTTTTCCTCAATGGCCCCCGAGGATCACAGGATGTCGCCCACCGTCACGCTGCACACACCTCATCAGAGCGATTATCCCGAGCTGGTCCGGGTGTGGGAGGCGTCGGTGCGGGCCACCCACGATTTCCTGCCCGAGGGCTACATCCTGCTGCTGCGCGAGCACGTGCTGCGCAAGTATCTGGATGCCGTGATGCTGGTCTGCTGCAAGGATGCCAGACGGCACATCCGCGGCTTTGCCGGGGTGGCCAACGGCCGGGTCGACATGCTCTTCGTCGCGCCCGAGCACCGTGGCCAGGGCATCGGACGGCGCCTGCTGCGCCACGCGGTGAACGAATTGAACGCCGAACGCCTGGACGTCAACGAACAGAACCCGCAAGCCCTGGGTTTCTACCTGCATGAAGGCTTCGAGATCTACGGCCGCTCGGAAACCGACGGCCTAGGCCAGCCCTATCCCCTACTACATATGAGGCTTGTTCGTACAACGTCCTGGCACTCAAGCTCAGGAAACCACCACCGCGCTCCGAAATGGCGCAAATGACATCGATTTGCAGCCGCTACCTTGCGCAGGCAGGTACAATGAAGGCTTTCCTTACCGCGTGATGCCCCTGTCCATGTCCGAACCCATTCGTCTCTCCAAACGCCTCATCGAACAGCTTGGCTGCTCCCGCCGTGAGGCCGAACTGTACATCGAAGGTGGCTGGGTCACGGTCGATGGCGTGGTGGTCGAACAACCCCAGTTCAAGATTACCGAACAGCAGGTCGAGCTGCTCCCGGGCGCTCGTGCCGACTCACTCGAACCGGTCACCTTGCTGCTCAACCAGCAGGCCGGCCAAAACAGCGCAAGCGCCCTGGCCAGCATCAGCATGGCCAGCCTCAGTGAAGCACACCGCGACGGCGTGCGCCCGTTGCATGGGCATTTCGCCCGCCAGGCCTGCATCGTCCCGCTGCTGCCCGGCGCCAGTGGCCTGCAGCTGTTCACCCAGGACTGGCGGGTAACCCGCAAGCTCGAGGCCGACCTGCGCCGCATGGAGCAGGAATATATCGTCCAGGTCAGTGGTGAAGCCAAGCCAGGCGCGCTCGAGCGCCTGGCCCGCGGCGTGGAGCGCAAGGGCGTCGAACTGCCGAAGGCCAAGGCCAGCTGGCAGAACGAGCAACACCTGCGCATCGTGCTGAAGAACCCGCAACCGGGCTTGATCGAACAGCTTTGCGAAACCGCTGGCCTCGAGGTACTGGCGATGCGTCGCATTCGCCTTGGCGGGGTATCGATGGGCAAGCTGCCGCTGGGCCAGTGGCGCTACGTGGCCGCTACAGAACGCTTCTAGCATTACCGCCGCGCAATGACTGACGCGGCAACAGAACAGGATTCGCTGCAATGAACCACAACGACGTACTGCGCAGCCTGCGCTACATGCTCAAGGCCAACGACCAGAAAATGGCCGAGATCATCAAGCTCTCGGGCCTCGAGGTTCCCGTCGAGGCCATCGCCACCTATGTGAAGAAAGAAGAGGAACCCGGCTTCGTACGCTGCCCGGAGAAGGTCATGGCACACTTCCTCGACGGCCTGGTGATCCACCGCCGTGGCCGCGACGACAGCCGCCCGCCGCAACCGATCGAGCTACCGGTGACCAACAACACCATCCTCAAGAAGCTGCGAGTTGCCTTCGAGCTCAAGGAAGACGACCTGCACGCGGTGCTCAAGGCCGTCAACTTCCCGGTCTCCAAGCCAGAGCTGAGCGCGCTGTTCCGCAAGGTCGGCCACGACAACTACCGCCCTTGCGGCGACCAGTTGCTGCGCAACTTCCTCAAGGGCCTCACCCTGCGCGTGCGCGGCTGAGGCAGTGATGCAACACACGGTCTCGCCAGTCGGCATCCTGCGCTCCTGCTTCAAGGAGAAGTTCGCCATTCCACGCCAACCGCAGCTGGCGCCCGCCGCCCGAGGCGTGCTGGAACTGCTGCCGCCCTTTGACCAGGGCGATGCCGTCGAAGGGCTGGAGCAGGTCAGCCACGTCTGGCTGCTGTTCCTGTTCCACCAGGCCCTGGAAGACAAGCCACGGCTCAAGGTACGCCCGCCGCGCCTGGGCGGCAACAAGAGCATGGGGGTGTTCGCCACCCGCGCCACCCATCGGCCCAACGGCATCGGCCAGTCAGTGGTACGCCTGGAAGGCGTGGAGCCCGGGCGCCTGCTGCTGTCGGGTATCGATCTGCTCGATGGCACGCCGGTGCTGGATATCAAGCCCTATGTGCCCTATGCCGATAGCGTCAGCGGGGCAGTCAACCGGATGGCCAGTGACGCACCTGCGGCGATTGCCGTCGATTGGAGCGACAGCGCCCTGCCCCAGGCACACGAACATGCGCTGCGCCTGGGCGAACCGCTGGTCGAGCTGATCGAGCAGTGTCTGGCCCAGGACCCACGCCCTGCCTACCAGGTACCACCGCCCGAGCGGGTATATGGGGTGAAGTTCTGGGATGTGCAGGTGCGCTGGCATTATCCGCAACCGGATGTGATCCGGGTGCTGGAGGTGGCGCCGGAGTGATCCGGTGTCGACACGGGCTTGCCCCGCGATAGCACACACGGCAGAAGCTGTTCTGCGGGCATAAAAAAACGCAGGCCAGGCCTGCGTTTTTCATTTCTGCCGCTCGCCTTACTTCTCGACGAACGCACGCTCGATCAGGTAGTCACCCGGTTCGCGCATGCGCGGCGAAATCTTCAGGCCGAAGCTGTCCAGCACTTCGCTGGTCTCGTCAAGCATGCTCGGGCTGCCGCAGATCATAGCGCGGTCGTCCTGCGGGTTGATCGGTGGCAGGCCGATGTCGCTGAACAGCTTGCCGCTGCGCATCAGGTCGGTCAGACGGCCCTGGTTCTCGAACGGCTCGCGGGTCACGGTCGGGTAGTAGATCAGCTTGTCACGCACGGACTCGCCGAAGAACTCGTTCTGCGGCAGGTGCTCGGTGATGAACTCGCGGTAGGCCACTTCGTTGACGTAACGCACGCCGTGGACCAGGATCACCTTCTCGAAACGCTCGTAGGTTTCTGGGTCCTGGATCACGCTCATGAACGGCGCCAGGCCGGTGCCGGTGCTCAGCAGGTACAGGTGCTTGCCCGGATTGAGGTCGTCGAGTACCAGCGTGCCGGTAGGCTTCTTGCTGATGATGATCTCATCGCCTTCCTTAAGGTGCTGCAACTGTGAGGTCAGCGGGCCGTCCGGCACCTTGATGCTGAAGAACTCCAGGTGCTCTTCCCAGTTTGGCGAAGCGATGGAATAGGCGCGCATGAGCGGACGGCCGCTATCCTGCTGCAGGCCGATCATCACGAACTGACCGTTCTCGAAGCGCAGGCCCGGGTCACGGGTGCACTTGAAGCTGAACAGGGTGTCGTTCCAGTGGTGCACACTGAGGACACGTTCGTGGTTCATGTTGCTCATCGATGGGGCTCCTGAAGGAAAACGCGGCGCGCACAAGACGCGCAGTTGCGCGATAGTTTAGGGGCAGCGACAATATCTGTTAACTGAATTATCAAGATATGTGTTATCGGTTATATAGATATGCGATTTACACTTCGTCAGCTCCAGGTCTTCGTCGCCGTCGCTCAGCACCAGAGTGTGTCCAGGGCCGCTGGCGTGCTGGCCTTGTCGCAATCGGCCGCCAGCACCTCGATCACCGAACTGGAGCGCCAGTCCAGCTGCCAGCTGTTCGACCGCGCCGGCAAGCGCTTGAGCCTCAATGCCCTGGGGCACCAACTGCTGCCGCAAGCCGTCGCCCTGCTCGATCAGGCCAAGGAAATCGAGGATCTGCTCAACGGCAAGTCCGGTTTCGGCTCGCTGACCGTCGGCGCCACCCTGACCATCGGCAACTACCTGGCCACCCTGCTGATCGGCAGCTTCATGCAGATACACCCGGAAAGCCAGGTGAAACTGCATGTACAAAATACCGCGCATATCGTGCAACAAGTCGCCCACTACGAAATTGACCTGGGTCTAATCGAAGGCGACTGCAACCACCCCGACCTGGAAGTTCAGCCCTGGGTGGAGGACGAACTGGTGGTGTTCTGCGCGCCACAACATGCGCTGGCCAAGGTCGGCCATGCCGATATCGAGCAATTGGCCCATGAAGCATGGATTCTGCGCGAGCAAGGTTCGGGCACGCGCCTGACCTTCGACCAGGCCATGCGTCATCACCGCGCCAATTTGAACATCCGCCTGGAGCTGGAGCATACCGAGGCGATCAAGCGCGCCGTGGAATCAGGCCTGGGTATTGGCTGCATTTCGCGCCTGGCGCTTCGCGACGCATTTCGTCGCGGCAGCCTGGTACCGGTGGAAACCCCGGCGCTGGACCTGTCGCGGCAGTTCTACTTCATCTGGCACAAACAGAAGTACCAGACCTCGGCCATGCGCGAGTTTCTCGAGCTGTGCCGCAGCTTCACCGCAGGCGTGCGCCGCAGTGACGAAATCGTCCTGCCGCCGATCGCCTGAGGCTCAGCCGAGCAGGATCACGCCCCAGACCAACGCGACCATGGTCATTGCCACCAATTGCGCGGCGCTGCCCATGTCCTTGGCATTCTTCGACAGCGGGTGGCGGTCCAGGGAGATACGGTCGATGGCCGCCTCCACCGCCGAGTTGAGCAGTTCGACGATCAGCCCCAGCAGGCACACGGCAATCAGGATCGCCCGCTCACCGCGGCTGACCGGCAACCAGAAGGCGATGGGAATCAGCAGCACATTGAGCAGCACCAACTGGCGAAAAGCCGCCTCGCCCTTGAAGGCGGTGCGCAGGCCGTCGAACGAGTAGCCCGCGGCATTGACGATACGTTTGAGGCCGGTCTGGCCTTTGAATGGCGACATGCGTGTGTGTCACTTCACCGAGAAAAAGGCCAGCAGACTAGACCAGTCGGGGTCAAAAAAGCGTGAAGCTGCGCCCCTCAAGTAGCCGAAACCGATTCGAGTTGTTGCAACAGCAGCGCCGCCTGGGTGCGGGTGCGCACGCCCAGCTTGCGGAAGATCGCTGTCACATGGGCCTTGATGGTCGCTTCCGAAACGCTCAGCTCATAGGCGATCTGCTTGTTCAACAAGCCTTCGCAGACCATGGTCAGCACGCGGAATTGTTGCGGGGTCAGGCTAGCCAGCCCTTCGCTGGCGGCCTTGGCCTCCGCCGACACGTCGACTTTCTCGAACGCCTGGGGCGGCCACCAGACGTCGCCGTCGAGCACGTTGCGCACCGCTTCCTGAATCTTGCTCAGCTCGCTGGACTTGGGAATGAAGCCGCTGGCACCGAATTCGCGGGACTTCACCACCACCGACGCTTCTTCCTGCGCCGACACCATCACCACCGGGATCTGCGGATACTGGCCGCGCAACAGGACCAGCCCGGAGAAGCCGTAAGCGCCTGGCATGTTCAGGTCCAGCAGGACCAGGTCCCAGTCGGACTTTTCCGCGAGGCTGGCCTCCAGTTCGGCGATGCTCGCCACTTCCACCAGGCGCACGTCCGGGCCCAGGCCGAGGGTAACGGCCTGGCGCAGGGCACTGCGAAACAACGGGTGGTCATCGGCAATCAGGATTTCGTATGTGGCCATCGATCTATGGATCCTGTTCTGTGCCGGGCGCTTGGGGTACGGGCGCGCCTGGCAGGCAACTCATGGCGCGAACGGCAGGGCCGCCGGCCGGGATGGCACGGCGAAGTCCGGGGTAACAGCAGCTTCGTCGTGCCTGAAGCGGCGCCAAGGATGCCGAGCACGAACCGGGTGGTCAAGCCGGTCGACTCCGCCCACCCTGGCTGCCAGCCCCGACAGTATGAACCAAACCGTCGGGCCTGCCCCTTGGACTATAGGAAGGTATGCAAACGCTGATGCACCTCATCCTGCGCATCCAGCGCCAGGCGACGCTTGCCGCTGAGGTAGTGCAGGCTGAACACATCCAGGTAGGCGTCCAGGGCCTGGGAGGCCTGGCTGTCGCCGGCCAGCTCCAGGCACATGGCGGCCACCTCGGCGGTACAGAAGTGGTCATCGCGCTTGGAGCGGCGCAGGCGATAGCGCGACATCTGCTCGGCCTGCAGGCTCAGCACCGGGAAACGGTCCAGGTACGGGCTCTTGCGGAACATCTTGCGCGCCTCGGTCCAGGTGGCGTCGAGCAAGATGAACAGCGGGCGCTTGCCCGGCTCGCGCAGCACCTCGCTGACTACCCGCTCCTGGGCGACGAACTCGCCGGGGAAGACGATGAAAGGTTGCCACCGCGGGTCGTCGAGCAGCGCCAGCAGACGCTCGTCCACCGCGGTGCGCAGCCAGCCGAAGGCCGAGGTGTCCTCGATCAGGTCGGCAATCAGCCAGCCGGTGTTGGTCGGCTTCAACGGCTCGGTGTCATGCATCAGCAGGCACACGCCGGCCTCGGCCTGGACCTTGGGTTTCCAGGCGCACAGGCAGTGGCTGGCGATCACTCGGCAATCCGGGCAACGCTCGGCGCGCGAGCCACGGGCAATGAACGGCTTGTTGCTGCGGGCCAGGCGCTCGGCGCGCAAGCGCGCTACCGCGTGACTCATGGCAGCAGGCCTTGGAGGGAAGATGGGCGGGGCACGGCGATAACTCGGTAAAAACAAAGGCGCAGTCTACCAGAGCATGCGTCATTTGCCGTGCAGCCTGGCCGATGGCTCCTTTATAATCCCAGGTTCTGGCGGCCTGGAAACCCAGCGGTTTCATGGAACGCCGCCCGCCGGCGCCGGTCAAAGCGCCAGTCATCGAACCAGGAGAGATTCATGCTGCGTCTTATCGCCCCGACCCTGAGCCTGCTGCTCGCCCTGCCCCTGGCGGCCCAGGCCGCGTCCAAGCAGGAATACGAGCTGACCCAGATGCTGCAGAAGGTCGCCAAGGAAAGCAGCGTCGGCACCCCACGGGCCATCAACGAAGACATCCTTGACCAGGGCTATACCGTCGAAGGCAAGGCACTGGTCAACCACCTGAGCGTGCGTCAGGAGCATGCCGCGCGCATGCAGGCCAACCCCGCGCAGGTGC
Organism: Pseudomonas sp. FG47; assembly: GCF_057809115.1. Classification (NCBI taxonomy): domain Bacteria; kingdom Pseudomonadati; phylum Pseudomonadota; class Gammaproteobacteria; order Pseudomonadales; family Pseudomonadaceae; genus Pseudomonas; species Pseudomonas sp. FG47. The sequence continues at coordinate 107,074 of NZ_JBMDJI010000015.1, read as the reverse complement.
GCAGCCAGCTGGGCGACAGTGTTTGCCGCAACAACGGTTATCGCCAGTTGATGTCCAAGGGCGCGGTGATGGTCTACCGCTTCAGCGTCTACAAGACCAACCAGCCGGTCATGGACCAGGCCTTCGATGCCGCCAGCTGCACGGCCGGCAACAAGAAGAAGTGATTTCAGGCCACCTGGTTGCCGTCACTGGCGCGCCGTTGCTCATCTTCGGCGCGTAGCTCGGCCAACAAGGCCTGTAGATAGCGCGAATGCCGCTCGTGGCCTTGCAGGCGGCGCAGGCACTCAGCCTCCAGGCTCAGGCAATGAGCCTGCGCCTCTCGTTCGAGCAGTTGCAACAGCTGCCCGTCCACCTCCAGCACCAACCGATGCATACCACCACCTCCCTGCACCGCGCGTCTGGTCGCCTCCAGTAAACCAAAGCCGAGCAGAGTCTCGCTCCGATCTGACAGGCGGCACGAAGCCGCGCCAGCGTCTAGATTGATAACGAGTGTCCATAACAACGACAACGCGATGGAACTGCCACTGCAACATGGCCTTGAAGGCCTACTGCAACGCTCGGGGCGCACGCTCGAGCCACAGCAGCCAGCGACACACGCAGTGTCGCGGCCGGGACCTGCCATCGACCCGGTCAGAGGTTTTGCTGCAGAAGGAGACGTTGAATGCCTTACCAACCGAACGAGCTGTTGTTCAACCACTTCCGTGACCATGGCATCGACCTGGCGCATATCGACCAGCAACTGCAACTGGTCGCACCGAACAGCCCCAACTTGCCCTTGTACCGCGACATGATGCTGACCGTCCTGCGCATGGCGCACGACGACCGTGACCGCTGGAACGCCAAGATTACCTTGCAGGCACTGCGTGAACTGGACCATGCGTTCCGCACCCTGGAGCGCTATAAAGGGCGGCGCAAGGTCACCGTGTTCGGCTCGGCGCGCACTCCGCTGGAGCACCCGATGTATGCCCTGGCCCGGGAGCTGGGGGCCACCCTGGCCCGCTCTGAGCTGATGGTCATCACCGGCGCCGGCGGCGGCATCATGGCCGCAGCCCATGAGGGCGCAGGCAGCGACCATAGCCTGGGTTTCAACATCACCCTGCCTTTTGAGCAGCATGCCAACGCCACGGTGGATGGCACCGACAAGCTGCTGCCGTTCCACTTCTTCTTCATTCGCAAGCTGTTCTTCGTCAAGGAGGCCGACGCGCTGGTACTGTGCCCAGGGGGTTTCGGCACCCTCGACGAGGCCCTGGAAGTGCTGACCCTGATCCAGACCGGCAAGAGCCCGCTGGTGCCCGTGGTGCTGCTCGACTCGCCCGGCGGCAGCTTCTGGCGCGACGCGCTGGACTTCATCAGCCGCCAGCTCGAGGAAAACCGCTACATCCTGCCCAGTGACCTGAAGCTGGTGCGCCTGGTGCACAGTGCTGACGAAGCGGTAGAGGAAATCAACCAGTTCTACAGCAATTACCACTCCAGCCGCTGGCTGAAGAACCAGTTCGTGATCCGCATGCATCACCCACTCAGCGAAGCAGCCTTGCATGACGTGGAGGAAGGCTTTGCCGACCTGCGCCTGAGTGGCAGGTACCACCAGCAGCCCGACAGCGGCGCCGAGCACGAGCAAGGCGACTTCAGCCACCTGACACGCTTGACGTTCGCCTTCAACGGCCGCGACCAAGGGCGCCTGCGAGAATTGGTGGACTTCATCAACCTATCGGAAAACTGGGCCAAGCCCCAGCCCATGCGTACCACCCAACGCGCCCGGGATGCCTTGCGCGTGAACTGAACGCAAAAAGGCCTGTGGGCTGGCTCGTGCTCGAGCCAGCCCACAGGCCTTCAGTAATCGTCAAGATCGCGACCGCTGAGCAGCCGGCCGATCATGTCCATGGCAAACCCACGGTAGGCGAGAAATCGCGTTTGCTGTGCCCGGCTACGCGGGTCTTGAGGCCGCTGCCCAGCGAACTTGCGTTGCCAGACATCCCGTAACTGCGTAGCCCAGTCCACTTCACTGTCGCGCAGGGCCTGGTCGATATCGCCACGGTTCAAGCCACGCTGGCCAAGCTCCTCGCGGATACGCGCGGGGCCGTAACCGGCGTTGGAGCGGTAACGGATGAAACTTTCGAGGTAACGGGCCTCACTGAGCAGCCCTTCTTCGGCAAGCCGATCGAGCGCAGGCTCGATCAGCTCATCCGGCGCGCCGCGCTGACGCAGCTTGCGTGTCAGCTCGACGCGACCATGCTCGCGGCGCGCGAGCAGGTCCATGGCTGTCCGCCGAACGGCGACGGGGGTGTCGAGTACGACGGACATGGGTTCAATCAGTAACCGGCGTCGGCGTCGGCTAGGTCGTCGGCATCGGCCTCGGCGGCAGCAGCCTTGGCAGCAGCTGCAACAGCACCCGAGGTCAGCAGTTTCTCGCGGATCTGCTTCTCGATTTCGGCGCCGATGGCTGGGTTCTCTTGCAGATACTTGGCAGCGTTGGCCTTGCCCTGGCCGATCTTGTTGCCCTGGTAGCTGTACCAGGCACCGGATTTTTCCACCAGCCCCTGGGAAACACCCAGGTCGATGATCTCGCCGTTGCGGTAGATACCCTTGCCGTAGAGGATCTGGAACTCAGCCTGACGGAACGGCGGCGAGACCTTGTTCTTGACGATCTTGACGCGGGTTTCGCTACCGACCACCTCGTCGCCTTCCTTGACCGCGCCGGTACGGCGGATGTCCAGGCGCACCGAGGCGTAGAACTTCAGGGCGTTACCACCGGTGGTGGTTTCCGGGCTGCCGAACATCACGCCGATCTTCATACGGATCTGGTTGATGAAGATGACCAGGCAGTTGGCGTTCTTGATGTTACCAGTGATCTTGCGCAGCGCCTGGGACATCAGGCGGGCCTGCAGGCCGACGTGCATGTCACCCATCTCGCCTTCGATCTCGGCCTTGGGTACCAGGGCTGCCACGGAGTCGACGATGATCACGTCTACCGCGTTGGAACGCACCAGCATGTCGGTGATTTCCAGGGCTTGTTCGCCGGTGTCCGGCTGCGAGACCAGCAGGTCGTCGACGTTGACGCCCAGCTTGCCGGCGTACTCGGGGTCGAGGGCGTGTTCGGCGTCGACGAAGGCACAGGTGGCGCCGTTTTTCTGGGCCTCGGCGATGACCGAGAGGGTCAGCGTGGTCTTACCCGAGGATTCCGGGCCATAGATCTCGACGATACGGCCCTTCGGTAGGCCGCCAATGCCCAGAGCGATGTCCAGGCCCAGGGAACCGGTGGAGATGGCCGGGATCGCCTGGCGCTCGTGGTCGCCCATGCGCATGACCGCGCCCTTGCCGAATTGGCGTTCGATTTGACCCAGGGCCGCAGCCAAGGCGCGCTTCTTGTTGTCGTCCATTGAAATCCTCACGTGATCGACTTGGCCCTGGGGCCGGAACAACTGTATAAGTAGCCAGTATTATTCCACAGGGATTCGTTTCCGCAAACCCCCGTCGAGTGAATTACTCCGCGCCAAGCTGTAACAAGCCGTCTAACGCGGCGATCACCGTCTGTCGGCGCACCGCTTCGCGGTCGCCGTCGAAGTGGAGCCGCTCGCTGCTCACGTGGTTGCCGTCGGCCCAGGCCAGCCACACCGTGCCCACCGGCTTGGCGGGCGAGCCGCCATCCGGCCCGGCCACGCCGCTCACCGCCACGGCAAAGCGCGCCCCGCTGGCGGCCTGGGCACCACGGACCATGGCCTCGACCACCTCCTGGCTGACCGCGCCAACCTGGGCGAACAAGGGCTCGGGTACGCCGAGCTGGCGGGTCTTCTGGGCATTGGAGTAGGTGACATAGCCAGCCTCGAACCAGGCCGAGCTACCGGGAATACGGGTGATGGCCTCGGCAATGCCGCCACCGGTGCAGGATTCGGCGGTGCTCACCTGGGCGTTGACGCGCCGCAGGTGTTCGCCCAGGCGCGTGGAAAGTTCGGTGATCGGGTCCATGGCGAGCTCCTGACAAGACAGCGCCCTACCCTACCATTCCCCGGTGCGCTGGCAAGGGTTCAATGGGCCAGGCTTCGCACGTAGTCCTGACAGGCCCGCAAGGCGATCAATCCGCGGTCGCCGTCGTCGGTGATGCTGATAATTCGTCGAGCATGCGCTGGGTCAAGTCGGGCGCGTACGGCGCCATGATCCACGCCGCCGGTGCCGGCGGCGGCAGGCACTGCGGCGCAACTGGCGTCGCGCTCGACCAGGACCGACAGGCGCAGATCGGCAGTAGCAAGGCGATCACGCAGGCGTGCTTGAGCGTGTTGGGCATTGGTGAGTTCCTGATGATGTTTCGATTCACTGTCGCGCAGGCGTTGTTCGAGGCCCTGGCGTTGCTCGCGTTCGACCAGCAGCAGCTCGTACAAGGCCTTGGCCTGGTCCAACCGCTGCTGCACCAACGCCTGTTCCTGCACCGCCAGCTGGCGCCCATGGCGCCAGCCCTGGGCCTGCCAGGCCGCAGCGGCGCTCATTGCCATCAGCAGCAAGCACAGCACCGCCCGCCAGCGGCTCAACACAGCACCTCGCGGGCCCGAGCCCACAGTGCCGTGCGTTCGCTCAGGCCGTTGAGACCGCCGTTGATATGACGGGTGATGCGGTTGAACTCCCCCTGGTCGGCCAAGGCATTGAGCCCGCGCGAGTGCCAGAACCAGGCCGCCGACTCGCAGGCCCAGCGGGGTTGCTCGAGCATCTGCGGCTGCGCCAGCAGGCGCTCGTCACCAAACAGCGCGCGGCTGCAGGCCTGGTAGTTATTGCGCCCGGTCACCTGGATCAGGCCACGGCCACAATACAGCTGACCATCACCATCGGCCTGCGCCGTGTTGCCCAGGCGCAGGGCCAGGCTGCCGGTGTCGTAGCGCGCCAGGTACTGGTCGCTGCCCAGTTCCTTGACGTAGCGCAGCTGACCGGACTCATGGCCGACCTGGGCGAGGAAGGCGGCGATGCGCTTGGGATGGTCGATTTCCCAGTTGGCCATTGCCGTGTTGAGGGCTGGCAGAAAAGTCGCGGCGCGCTGCCCGGCGAGTGGGTAGATCTGGCGAAGCTGCTGTTCAGTGAGCGGCATCGATACATTCTCCATGGCTGTCTGATCGAAGGGCGGCGCAGGCCGCCGGTGGTTCGCTCACAGGCGATGGCTCGAAGCGCGTGGCTTTCACATGGTTCAAGGTGCGGCAACGGCCGCACTTGATCTGGAGCTCGGAAACCGGGGTGATACGGGCCAGAAGCTTGTGGCATTGGCCACAGCGGAAGTCGATGAACATGGGGGTAGTCCTGGTGGTAAAGCGGCCAGGAACGCCCGGCATGCGGATAAATGAACGCGATTCAGCGCTGGAACAGCACATGACGATCGCCCCAGGCGGACCACAGCATCAGACACGCGCCCACCAGGCCTAGAAAGGCGCCGAACCCGATCATGAAATCCGCGTGCCGGTTGTGCCAGTTGACGACCCTCCAATAGAGCCGGTCGTCGAAAAGGACTTCTCCATCCACCGTGGCCACCTCGCGCACCATGCTGTGCTCAGCCCCTGCTTCGACTGTCAGCAATACCTTCTTGGCGACGCGCAAGCCTGCGCCCTCATACCCCTCGCGATAGCTGAAAACGCCCTGGTGGTGAACGCCGTCTTGCAAGCGGTAAGACACTGCGAACAGCACGACTGACCTTCCACCTACTTTCCAGGTGTCCGAGTAACCACTGACCCCACCCTCGATTTCGCGCAACTGTTCGAGATCGGTAGGCACGTAGACCATGCGATCGTTGGAATACAACAACGCCACGGCCAGACCAGAGAAGGTAAACACCAACAGTTCCAGCAGGCGCCGCCTGGGTGTACTTGCAGGTCGCTCATCGCGAAATGAGATGTTGAGCGTCACAGGTCGTTTCTCCTCTTCAGACAAGACAAGGGGTAATCGCCATCAGTGATAACGATCCCAGCCAAAATATGTCTGTCGTGGGTTCACCCACTCAATCGGGCCAATATCCACCTGGGGGTAGGAAATTGCAGTGATCAGCAAGGGCTTCGCGCAAGCAGTTCCATGCGTACCCTGGGCCGCATTGTCGATCACGCAAATATCACGGTAAGCGAGTACTGCAGACATCCTTGCTGCCCCCCATAGTCAGGCGCGTCGATTGAGCGACGACTATAGAAACGGCATTCATCGACAGGCACCGGGAAACGCTCTCCCGGACAGCCTCAGGCCTTGCACAGCCCGGTACGGCGCGCAGCGCAACCCTTGGCCCTGGCCTTGCCCTGGCGGCCACCGTTGCACTGCAAGGTGGTGCGCCAGCCACTGCTGGTGAACACCTGCTCCACCGACTCGACCAGGTAGGTGCCATCGAGCCCTGGAAGAAAGCCACTCGCCTCGATGCTGCACTCGGCGAACAGGTCGGTACGCCCGGGCAGGTCCAGGCGCACGCTGGCGGTATCGCGGTTGAAGCTGGCCAGGCGCGCTTTGGCGGCCTGCTCGGCGGCGGCTCGATTGGGGTACAGGTGGCGGTCGGTGTACACCGGCTGCAGGCCGTCCGGGGCCTCGCCGTTTTCCAGTTCCAGCGTTTGCAGGCGCCCGCTGGCGCAGTCCTGGTGGCGGGTCCTGACCGCCTTGTGGGTGCTCTTGTCGGCCAGGCGGAACTGCCACTGGCTAACGTCGCTACGGGCAATGGTCACCACGCCAAGGGGCTTGCCACTGGCGCTCTGTCCACCCTGGCGCGGCAGCACCAGCAATTGGCCGTTGGCAAGCTTGGCGGTGCAATCGTGCAGGCGCGCCAGGCGGGTGACGAAGTTGAAGTCCGATTCGCTGTACTGGTCGACCCGCGGGATCTGCACGGTCACCGGGCACACCGCCTGCCAGCCGTTGCGGGCGGCGATCTCGGTGACGATGCGTTGTAACGTCGCCTGCTCCCAGCTACCGCTACGGATGGTCTTGCCAGTGCCGCGCAGGTCGCTGGCCTTGCCGCGGATCAGCAAGGTGTCTGGCGGGCCGGAAAGCTCCACCTCGTCCACCGTATAGCGGCCTAGACGGCTCAAGGGTTGGCCCGCATATCCCAGGTGCACCTCGAGCGATGCGCCGCGGGCGGGCAGCGCCAAGGCGCCGTCGCGGGCATCGAGGCGTAGTTCGAATTCGTCCGACTCCAGGCCGGGCTTGTCGGTGGTGCGCAGCAGCAACAGACGGTCGTTGATCAACGTGGTGATGTCGTGGCCGTCCGCGGTGATGCGAAATTGGGGCTGCATGGTCAGGCCTCAGGTGTTGATGTGAAGGGAGGGCGTCATCAATCCCACAACTGCAGGCTGCTGCTCGCCGCCACGGGCAGCTCCGGCAGCAGGATCCTCACTCCGGCGCGAAACGGCTGGGCCTCGTCCGCCAGACTCTGGTTGGCATCCAGCACTGCTTCGAGCGTGCCAACGAGATGCCCGTAGTAGTGCTGGCAGAGGGTGTCGAGCAGATCGCCCTCAGACGTTGTGCAAATCCTGGCCATAGCTGACGAACTCCAGTGAGAAACCTTGTTTGCGAGGGATGCCGCCGGCCAGCAGCATGCTTTGTTCTTCCTCGATGCTGGTCAGGCACCAGGTGCCAAGCACCTCGCCGTAACCGGTGGTCAAGGACAACGGCAACAACTGCCGGCCGATGCTGCGCAGGGTCTGCAACTGACCGATCCCGCCCTTGAAACCGGGGAAGATCGCCCCCCTCAGGGTGATGCTTTCCTCGCCCAGGCTGACCGCCTGCTGGGCGCTCTCACGGCTCAGGCGTTCCTGCCCGGCCCAACGAAAACGCGTCTGCCGGCGCAACTGGTCGAAGGCGGCGGTGTCGAGGTTGAAGTAGTAAGGCGAAGTACCGGCCTTGAGCGGTTGCAACACCAGTAGGTGGGGAAACGGCTTGACCGCTTCGGGCGCGGGGGTCGCCTCGGGTGCGAAGCCCAGGGTCGACAGTACGCCATTGACGGTCGAGCGCACCTCCCCCACCACCCGGCGGATCGCCGCGCTGGCCTTGACCACGTGCCCGGCAAAAGCGTCGATGCGCTCACGCACCTGGCGCGCCACGCCGAGCGCCTGGTCGTACTTGGCGACTACCTTGGCAACCCGCGCCTGGGCCGTGGTGATCGCCCGCATCGTGCGTTGCAGTTTGGCGCCAATGATTGGGCCGACCACGGGCAGGCCCTCCAGCTCGGCTACCGCGCCCTGCACGTGGCCGATCGCCTCGTTCATCGGCTCGAGCATGGCGTCGGCACGCCGACGCCCTGCTTCGCCCGCCTTGACCAGGGCGTGCAGCGTGGCTTGCAGCTGCTCCAGATAGGTCATGCTTGCTCCTTAAAGTGCAATGTGTGGGGTGTCGGCCAACTGCACCGAACGGGCCTGGCGCATCAACTCCTCCAACTGGCGCCGGGCGATGGCTTCCAGTTGCGCGAGCGTGCCTGGGTCGTCGAGGCTGTTGCTGACGGTGACGGGCATGTTCGAGGTGAAAGTGAATTGCTGGTTGTAGACCGGTGCAGGTGGCGTGGCGGGCGGGGTCGATGTGCCGGCAGGCGCAGTCGGCGCGGCTGGAGCCGGGCTGCTGATCGAGCGCAGCACATCGCCGGGCTCGGCCTGTGCCTGCGCAGGCGTGGCCGCACCGCCCTTGGCTGCCGTGCCCACTTGGCTGGGCTGCTCCTTGCCGGCAAACCAGGTTTTACCGAGCCAACCGCCGAGCTGGTCGCCGACCATCCCGCCAAGCGCGGCGCCGAAGGTGGTGCCGAGCACCGGCACCACCGAACCAATCGCCCCGCCAATCAGTGTGCCGACCAGCCCACCGACGGCACTGCCGTAGCCTTCGGCCTTTTCGCCAGCGGGCTTGTCGCTGGTGAAGGTGGTCAACCCTTGCTGGGTCGCTTTCAGGAGCGCTGGCTTGGCCAGTACCTTCATCGCCGCGCCAACGCCCCTGGGTTCCACCGCAGGTGTCGCAGCGGCTGGGGCTTGCGCAGCTGGCGAAGGTTGCGCGCCCTGCTTGGCGGGCCCGCTCGCGCTATCAAGCTTGCTGGCGCTCGCAGGCTTGGTGGCCGCTGCGTTGCCCTCGGCGGCGGGCGTTTGGGCGGATACCGCTTCGCTGCTGGCCGTCGGGGCAGCCTGCTGGTCACCGCCGAACCAGGTCTTGCCGACCCAGCCCCCCACCGCCTCGCCCAGCATGCCACCGACCGTGGAGCCGACCACCGTGCCCAGGCCTGGTACCACCGAGCCCAGCGCACCGCCAACCAGCGTACCGACCAGGCCACCCACGGCGCTGCCGTAGCCCTCGGCCTTGTCGCTGTCGGACTTGTCGCTGGTGAAGGTATCCAGGCCTTTGCCCACGGCTCCCAGCACAGCTGGTTTACCGAGGGACTTGACCGCGCCGCCGATCTTGGCGAATACCCCCTTGGGCGCATCGGCACTCGCCACGGGGGCGATGCCTGGCGCGGAAGGCGGGGCAGACTTGGGTTTATCCGCCAAGGCCTGCAACACCGCGCTGGCCGGCGTCTGCGCTGGCGCTGTGGCGGCAGGGGCCGGCGCGCCCAGCGCCAGCAGGCGTTGCCCCGCACGCGTGGCACCGAGCTCGAGTTCGCCCAAGGCACTGCCAAGGGCCGGTAGCGCCCCACTGTCGACCTGTGCCTCGAACAGGTCGACCTGGGGCCCTGCCAACTGGAGCGACGACGCAGGCGCGGCCGCTCCAGCCTGGGCACTCGCCGGCGACGCCTCGGGCATCCTGCCCTTGTCGTCGCTGCTATCGGTGAAGAAGTCGTACAGCCCCTCGCCAGCGCGCCCCCCGAGCTTCTCACCCAGATAGCCGCCAATCAGGCTGGCGTAGTCTTCCCCTCGCTGGCCACCGCGAGCCCCTCCCTTCGCCGCGCCAAGGGCCGCGCCGAGCAGGTTGCCGGCCAGTTCACCGACGGCGGCACCAACGCCTTTGGCCTTTGCTCGACCATCCTCGCCAGTCACCAAGGCCTCGGCACTTTTGAGCGCCGCCGTGGCCGCGCCCATCTCGGCCTTAACGCTGACCGCCTTGACCGCCCGCTGCCGCTGTTCAGGGCTCAGGCGCCGACTGGCCTTGTACGCCGCGATCCCACCTGCGGTAAGCCCGCCCAGCCCGGCCATGACGATTCTGGTTTTTTCGCCAGCGCTACGCGGCGTGGCCATGGGCTTGGCCGGTGTCGAGGGCTTGGCCGGTGCCACAGCCGTTGCCTTGCCGTTCGCTGCCGGCAACAGCAAGGGCGGGTGCCAGGCCGGCCGCACATCGGCGGGCCTGAGCCGCGGCAAGCCGGCGATTACCCGGCCCAGCTGCACATAAGCCTGCTGCAACCGAGCGACACGCGCGCCTTCGTCGCGCAAGCGCTCGACCTGCGCCTCGTGTCCCCCTGCCTGCTCGTAAGCCAACTTCCTGCCGGCCTGCCCCACCTTGTCCAGTTCCAGGCCCAGGCGGATCACCTCACCGATCAGCCGCCCCAGGCGAGTGCCGTCCGCTTCCTTGCGCAGGCGCCCGATGCGCTGGCGGAGCGTATCGAACGCGGCGCCCAGCGGCTGGTCGGCACTGATGCCGAGCCCGAGGGTGAACACCTGTGTGTTCGCCATGCGTTCCTCCTTGTCATTCCGCCAGCCACCAGAGCATGTCGCTGAACGACATGCTCATGAGTTCGCTGGCGGAAAAGTTCAGCTCCCTGGCCAGCCGCCGGGCGGCGGCCTGCTGCCGGGCAGGATCAAAGTTCGTCGTCCTGCACCAGGCGAAAATAGCCAGCCTGCAGGCGGCTGTAGTCCTTCAGGGCCAGGCCTTCGAGGTCCTTGACGCCCACCTCGGCCAGCGAGGCGAACAGGTTCAGCTCGCGCTGCTCATCGTCGCCGGCGCCGCCGGCCTGAGCCTGGCGAATGTCGCGCACGGTCGGCGCGCGCAACGACAGGCTATCGACCTGCACGCCGTTGGCCTCGCTGGGGCGCGACAAGCGCACAGTGACTCGCTCGGCATCGACCGCCAGCCATTGCGGCTGTTTTTTCACTTGAGCCATTGTTCGTTCTCCTTAAAGACCCAGTGCCGCGCGCTGGCTGGCCAGCTGGTCGACACCGTCGATCACCCGCTTCATGCCCAGGGCATCGATTTCGTAGACCAGGCGGCCATCGACCTCGAGCTTGTAGTAGGTGACGGCGACGCTGTGCTTGATCTCGGCCTTGTCGCCGGACTTCCAGTCGCCCATGTCGACTTCCTTCAGCGCGCCGCGCAGGGTGACGATAACCGGGTTGATCTTGCCCTTGAGGCCCTTGAAGGCGCCGCGGAAGGTGCCGTTGAAGCCAGTGCCGTCGGCCAGGCCGAAGAACTTCAGCGACTCGCGGCGCACGCCGGTGGTGGTGAAGGCGGCCTCCTGTTTTTCCATGCCCTGGTCCAGTTCGACCGGCATGTCCATGCCGCCGGGGCGGTACTCCTCGGTCTTCAGGGTGAGCTTGGGCAGGGTCAGGCTGGGCACATCGCCCTGGAAGCTGACGCCATCGACGAACAGGTTCAGGTTGGCCAGGGTTTCGGGAATCATTGCCATGTAGGTGCGCTCCTTAAGCGGCGGAATCGAGGACTTCGGTCAGCCACTGGTTGGTGACTTCGACGCGGAAATTGGGGTTTTCGGCAGGCGGCACATCGGTGAAACGGATGTTCCAGTACACCTTGCCCTGCTCCAGTTGGCTGGCGGTATTCAGCTCCGGGTCGGCGAACACCTCGAAGTTGATGATCGCGCCCTGGTTCTTCAGGTCGCGCATGAAGGCCTGCAAGCCCTCGGTGACGTCCTTGACGTAGGTGGCGGTGATGGAACGGTCGACCGCCCACTTGTGGCCGTAGAGAATCGCGTCCATGACGATGTCCATGGTCCGCACGCGGGTGACGAAGGCCCATTTCGGGTCGCTCGACAGGGTGCGGTTGCCCCACAGGCGGAAGCCGTCGTCACGGATGATGGTGGCGATGTTGGCGTTGTTCAGCAGGTTGGCGCGGCAAGTGTCGTCGCCATCGAGGAACTCCACCGCGCGGCTGGTGCCGGTGATGCCGACGAACTCCTTGTTCGACGGCGAGGCCCAGAAGCCGTACTCGCGGTCGGTGAAGGCGAACAGGCCGGCGACCCAGGCCGAGCCTGGCGCGTCGACGGTGGCCTGTTCGGCGTTGTCCCAGTAGCGCACGCCCGGATCGACCAGGAACGCGCGTTTGGCGCCGAAGTTCTTGGCGTAGGCGATGGCCGCTTCATCGGTGCTGTTGGGGCCATCGATGATGGCGATGGCGCGCAGCTTGTCGGCCAGAGCCACCAGGGCGCTGCCGACGGCTTGGGTGGCGCTGTGCTTGGGGGTGACCAGCAGGCGTGGCTGGGCGTTGAAACGGCTCTTGCCGTCGAGCAGCGCCTGCAGGCCGGTGCGCTTGCCGTCGGCCAGCACGTTGCCGATGATCGCCGAGGTCTGCTCGGCGGAGTCTTCGAGCTTGGCCACGCCGCAGGCGACGATTACCGCCTTGGCGCGGCTATAGATGGCGCGGCAGGCCTTGGTGATCGCCGCGTCCTGGCCGAACGCCGCCACCGCTTCGCGCTCGCTGGTGATCAGCACCAGGTCGTTGGCCTTGGCACTGGCGCCCGGGCCTTCGGTGAAGGTGTCGACCAGGCCGATGATCGAGGACGACGGCAGCGCGATGCTGCGCGCACCGGTGTCGACGTTGGTCACGGTGACGCCGTGGAAGAATCCACTCATGTAGGTTTGCTCCAGGTTCAGGTATGAAAGGCCCCGCGGGTGCGGGGCCTGGACGGGCTTGACTCAGGTAGAGAGCAGCCCTGTGTAGGTAGGTGTCTATTGATTCATGCGAAGCCGATTCAGATCAGTTTGATACGGCTTGGATAGGCTATGTTGCGAGGTCTTACAGCACCAAAGTAGATACTGTTCGCCGCAATTGTTTGTGTAGTGACGGACGCCGTCGTCGTCGACACAGCCACGGTTTCGTTTGTGTCAGCGACATCGAAGAACTTGGGTTTCATATTTTGCATTCGCCGGAATGACGAAACTGCATCAACGATCTCCCCATGTACCAGCGAAGCGGACTGGTATGAACCAGGCGTTCGTGTCGGATCCACTGCGCGTCCCTCGTCAAGCGAGCGCATGAACTCACCGCGCAGCTCTGGAATACGGAAAGTGCTGGTCCCGTCACCACGGGTCCATCCACCTTCCATCCCGGCCCTCTGAGCATCATTTACCAGCATTCCGGACTGCTGAGCGTGGTCCCATAACCAGGGCCAGTCGCCACGCCCCAGCAACCGCGCGTCAGGCCGTCCCCAGCCGCCTGGGTTGGTGGCTGTCGTGGTTTCAAAGGCGATGCGTCCCAGCGGCGTGTTATCGAACCGGGCGAGCAGCAGCCAGCTCCCAGCGCCATCACTGCGTAAATGCCAAAAGTCACCGGCGCCCATCAGCACAAAGTGGCCATAGCCGGCCGGGCGCAGATGGGTATGAAACCTGACCGACTCGCCGCCAGCAGCCCGCACGGTCAGGCTATTGCCGCTGTTGTCGACCCGCTGCACACGGATATCCATCGGCTTGTTCGCCGCCGGCAGCACGATCAGCACCGCGCCGGCCGAAGCATCGACCAGTACCACGCCGGTATCCTGCTCGGTCAACACTTTGTTGGCAGTGATCGGGGCGTTGTTCAGGCCCCGCACCGCCAACAAGCCGCGCTCAATCGCGGCCAGATCATCGGCGCGACTCATTGATCACCCCCTAATTGTTCAAGGAAAACCGGAGGCACCGGCCGCGCTGACTCGTCAGGAAACGCCTCGGACTGAGGCCAGTCGCGCAGCGTCTGCATGAATACCAGCAGCTCTGCGAACTGCTCAGCGGTCAGTGTGGTGGTGGCGCCAATCTCCAGCTGATCGCGGTGACGATCACGCAGCCAGACCAATTCGACCAACTGGGCATCGCGCCACTGGCGCTCTAAGGCGCTTGGCTCCAGCACAAGCTTTTCCGGTGTAACAGAAGCAATGAGGCCCAAGTAACGCGGATCATCGTCTTCCACCTCAACGAGGCCCGGAAAGCGCTCTGGGTCTTGAGGACCAGCGAACGCCGAAATAACCACGCCATCGACAACTTGAAGATACTTCATATCACATACCCCGATACTGCGATCTTGTACGTTGGAGTTCCGCTAGCACCCGCAAAAGAAGTTGATATTGCAAACTCTCTGCTATCGGTCAGCAGTAGGCCTCCAAAAGGACAAGTAACGGTGCCTGTCGCAACTACCCCCGCAGTCATAATTTTCAACCCAGCCAAACCTGGCAAGTACCCATCCGTAAGCAATATCCCCAGTTGCGCTGCCGCTGTACATGTCGCCTCCATGGTGCCGATCATCGAGACTGCGTTGAATGGGACCAACGTGGCGGCAGATACGAGAATGTTCGTCACGATAGTATTTGTTATATAGACGTAGAAACTACCGACATGCACTTCTCTCCCACGCACCGCGCAAGGGCTAAATTTAGAAGATACGATGGGGACCACGGTCAGCAAGCAAGATGCCGTATAGCCAACCGGCATGTTGACCCCGCCGTATACCTCCGGGACCCTTGCCGATGTAGCATTTACACCCAGGAGTGCAGACTCAGCGGTTGTCGGGTTATAAATTGCGTAAATCGCCACAAAACCATTAGCTGGAGCAGCACCGGCATCCATTCCTCCCGCACCAACCACTGCAAGATTTAGGGATTTGGTGAAGCTCGATATTCGATATGACTTCCCGCCCAGCGCACTAACTAAAACCAACTCGTCTGCTACATACGTAGCCGATGAAGATGGCACGCCGATAAAAACTTTCCCATTGCGGGTGCTCCCAACAATGGTTCCTTTATCCGAGATTTCTTGAACTTGTGCAGCCAGTGCGGCGATGTCGATGCTTCCCTGATTGACCGGTGCATTCCAGGCTTTGATGCACCACATCACCGCCAAGTTGCGCGGGCGAGTCTCGCCACCCCCAGTCAAGGTCGAGGGCAAGGTGTTTTGTGCGGCAGTGCCGACAACGTTGGCCCCGGAAGCAATAGAGGCTGATACTGGAACACCTAACAAGTGAGCATGCGACTTGAGTTCGTCAGCCTGCCAGCTGCCGATAACCCGCTCACTATCAATACCCCGCCCGTGGTCCCAGCCACGCAGAAACTCGCCCCGTGATTCCGGCAACCGGAAGTAGCCCGCCGGCTCATCCCCCTTATTGAACGAACCGGCCAGGTAAGCGGCCAAGTCAGGGTAAACCGCTGCGGTCTGCACGCTGCCGTCAACCTCTAGAAACCCAGGCGGCACCGTGCCCTTGGGAAACGGCAACATGCTGCCCACCGGCAGTGCCGAGGCGGTAGTCAGCAGCGCCTGGACTTCGGCTTTGGTGTAGGTGTTTGCCGCCGAGAACGAGCTGAACGCCAACACCTCGACCGACTCGCCCAGGTTACACGGCGCCTTGAGCGTGATTTTCTGGCCGTCCGACAGATAGCCGGTGACTTCCCGGCCGTTACGCATAACGAGCGTGCTACCCACCACATGCGGCACGTTGAACACCAGCTGCCCGGCCGAGGCTTCGAACGAGAACCGCTCGAAGGCTTTACCGGCGCCGACGCCGCCACCCAACTGGAAATAGGCGCCGTCGTAGTTAAGGTCATACAGCGCCCCGGCGCGGATATCGCCGCCCACCAGGTCGACCAGGCCGGCGGCACCGGTTTTCTTCACGGCCACGGCCGCCAAACCGCCAATTTTCGCAGTGGCGGCGCCAGTGTTGGTGGCGGTCGCCTGGAACTGAAAGCGCTGTCCGGCCGCGTAGGCCCCGAGCGCCGCCTCGTTGCTCTTGAGCGACAGCACCAAGGCATCAGCGGTACCACCGGCCGCGCCGAGCCAGGCCAGAGGCCCGGCGTCCTTGGCCACGTCCGCGCGGCGCAGGTACTGCGGGTGCGGGTCCGGCTCCTCGACATGCGCCTTGATCTGGTTGCGAGCGTACAGCTCGGCGGCCTCGCGGGCCTTGTCGACGTAGTCGCGGGTGGCCAGCACAATGCTGGGGTCGACCTTCAGCGTGACGTTGGCGAGATTGCCGAACACCACATGCATGCGGATGGTCTGGGTACGTCCGGACCCCTGCGCCAACAGAGGCTTGTAGCTGGGCGCAGGCTTGGCCACGGCGATGAAGTTGCCGTTGGCATCCTCCAGCGCCAGTTCGCGAATCCACCAGCCACCGGTTTCCGGCGGCAGCACCAGCTCGGCGACCAGCACGCCGGGATCGGCGGGTGATTGATAGAGCGCGTTCAATTGCGCTCGATAAACCTGGCGCAGCAACGCGGTCTGGGTGGGTTTGGGGGTGGGATCCGGCGTTTGCGAAGGCTCGCCACCGGCATCACCGATAAGCATGTGGGTGATGTTCCAAGGCAGCCCCAGCACAGCCGTGTTGGCCTGCTGGGCAATGCCCACATTGGTCAGGAACCCACCGAATTGGGTGGTTAAGTTAGCCATTTAGGTAAATATCCAGTATGTCCGTGGTGTGATCGTTCACTAGGTTGTAAGCACCCAGGTGCACGTCGATGTCCGAGGCCTGCCAGGGATGTACCTCCAGCAGTTCACCGTCGTAGAGCGCGATGGCCTGATAGGCGGGGATATGGCTTTCAAGGCTGATATCGAGCCCGACCAGATGCCGGCTGATTGGCTTGGCATCCTCGATCAGACGGGTCAGCTCCTGGTAGGTCTGCTCGTCAATGCCGCTGTCCACCACCCCTACCTTCAAGGCAAAGGTCCCCGGCACCCCGGCAGGCTCGGCCTGCCACCATTCCTGCACCTCGATCAGGTAGCCGAACGGCTCGACCACCCGGCGCAAGGCGCCGAGGGTGCCTTTGTGGGCATGGACGAAGAACGCCGAGCGGATCACCGAGCGCTTGATCGCCTCGCTCCAACTGTCGTCCCAGCGATCCACCGACCAGGCCCAGGCCAGCTGGTAGAGCAGGTGCGCCGGGCAGGTTTCAGGGTTGTAGAGGGTGCGCAGGGCGACCTTGAGGTCCTCGTCGGCGGCCACCTCGATAGCCCGCTCCAGCGGCGTGCGGTTGAGCGGCAACAGGCTGTGCATGTCACTCACCCCGCTGCAGGTCGATGCCGGTGCACCAGGCGGCCTGGGCCTTGCTCGGGCGAATGTCCTGCCAGCCGAGCAGTTCGACCCGGCCGACGCCATCGATATGCAGTTGCGCGTCGATGCCCGAACGAGCGACCTCGACACCCAGGCGTCGGCGCGGGTTGACCCAGGCCTGCAGACGACGCCGGCATTCGCTGAGCAGCGTCTCGTACTCCGGGCCGTTGTCGGCCATGTACAGCACCGCCTCGACGCGGTACGGCAACACCTCGGCGCTGCGCACATTGACCCGGTCGGCGACCGGGCGGATATCGTCATCGTTGAGGTAGTCCTTCACCTGCGCCAGCAGTTCCGGGCTGGCCACGCCGTCGTTGTCCAGGCTCAGGACAGTGACGTCCACCACCGCCGGCGAAGGGCTTTCGGCCGTCGCGTCGGCGACACGCCCCGAGGCATTGCGGGCGTGGAGGATGTAGCTGTTGCGCGGGCCGGCGGTGGTCAGGCCTTCATAGACCAGTTGCACGCGCTCGCGCAGGGCATCGTCCGACTCGAGGATCGCCGCGGTGGGCGGCAGCGTGGTCGGGTCCTGCGCCTGGATCACCAGGCGTTGCAGGCTGACGTTGGCCGCCAGTTGATCGAGGTCGCTGCCTTGGGCATAGGCCAGCAGCACCGCCTTGGCCGCGTCGTTGATGCGCGCCCGGTTGAGCAGCTTGCGGTAGGCACCGACCTCGAGCAGCTTGGTGACCGGGTCGCTTTCCAGGTTGGCGCTCCAGCCTTCGCCCAGCTGGGCGCGGAAGCTGGCTAGGTCCTCCTGGTACAGCACCTCGAAATCGAGGTCTTCGAGCAGTTGCGGGGCGGGCAGTTTCGACAGATCGACCTGGCTCATACGGTCACCTCCACCAGGGCGTCGTCGCCCAGGTAGCGGCCACTCAGGGCCAGGCTGACCTGGCCGTCGAGCACGGCCAGCACCTTGACCCGCTCCAGTTGCAGGCGCGGTTCCCAGCGCCCGAGGGCACGGGCCACTTCGGCCTGCACCGCGCTCTTCCAGCCTTCGTTGACCGGCAGGTCGACGTAGCGACGCAACTGGCTGCCGTACTCCGGGCGCATGCGCCGGCTGCCCAGCGGGGTGGTGAGGATGTCTTCGATGGATTGACGTAGATGGGCCACGCCCGACAAGGGCAGGCCTGTGCGGCGGTCCATGCCAATCATGGGGCACCGCCAGACACGCAGAGCTCCCGAGGAGAGGTCGGCATAGTGTTTTCCTTGATGAGATTGAGCCGTCGCGGCCTGAGGTTGCAGACGACGGCGCCATGACGGCCTGAACCCGATGACCCTGCTATTGCGATTCGGCCGCGCGGAGAAAGAGGTCGCGCACGTAGTTGTTGCGCAGTTCGCTGATGCTGCTGCGATGGGATTCGGCGGCGGCCGCGCGCCAGTCGCGACGTTCGATCGCGGCCATCAGGCGCGGGAACTTGTTAACCAGCCCACTTGCGCCCAGATTGAAACGCATGTCCTGCAGCGCCATTCGCGCCGCCGAAGGGAAACCGGCGAACCCTGGGAAGTCCTGGCTCAGGCCGTGGAAATCTGCGTCCACCAGCTCGCGAAGCTTCTGGTCGATGAATTCGGGCTGCAGATAGAGGTTGGTGTAATCCTCATACCAGTCGGCACCGTGTTTGTGGGCGGGGTCATATTTTGACGCGATAAGTCGCCACTCTTCGCGCTTCTGTTGCTCGGTCGCCGGCACATCGTCCAGGTCGACGAACGGATAAGCGACGGCGGCGTCCTCGTTCGCCAAAAGGAAGCCGACACCCGTGGTCACATGCCCTTCGGAGTCCACGTACATGAAGTCCTTCTCGCCCTCATGCTGTTTGAGCTCAGGCAACAGAGCCTGCAACTCACCCGTGGTGAAGCCCGCCGCCTTGTCCTCCAACGGGAAATCGATCCGCGCCGTGGCCTTGGCCGAGCCAGCACCGGTAATCGGTACGTTCAGCGACAGGTCGATATGCTGGCCCTGTGTGCCAGGCTTGCTGAGTGTGGCGCTGTAGGTGGCGCCCATCCGGGTTGGCATCGTAATGGCGAACCCCGCCACGCTGTAGCGTCCACTCTCGCGGGTATCGATCAAGGCACCCGAGGCGTCCTGATCACGCAGGAAATAGCTTTTGGTGAAAATCGGCTGGGCACCTGCAAGCATCACCATCGAGACCTGCGCATTATCGCTATCGACCCCGCTGGAGCCGGCTAACGCATAGGCATTGAAGCTGACAGACACACGAGCGTCGATTTGAATCATCGCGCTCGCAACCCGCGGCCCCAGCGCAAATACGCCGCTGATGCTGCTCGGATAATCTGCATCCTCGAAGGCAGCGAACGTCAGTTGTTGACTCGCTTGTTCAACCTGTACGCCCGAAGGCGTACCGGTGTAGGAAAACGCTGCTCCACAGATATTCTCGTCAGTGCTGCGCACGGGTTTGGCAATCAATTGCATGGCATGTCCCTCAGAACGAAATGAACGCACGCAGGCGCGTGCGACAAAGCCGCTCGAAGGCGATCAGGATTCGGCTCGAGGCCGATGTCGTTGCCGTTGGCTTGTATCAGTGCTTGTGATTGGCGGTGTTGCCGGCGGTATCGATGATCCGGCCACCGCCGTTGATGTCGCCACTGACCGTCAATGGGCCGTTGATGGCTACCTGGCCAGTAAGGGTGATCGAGGCGGCGTCCAGGGTGATGGCGTTGTCGCTGACCACCAGGGTGCTGCCACCGACCTTGACCGTCGCGCTACCGCTGGGCAGTTGGATGTCGTAGCGCTTGGCTTGCCAGTCGTAGACCAACGAGCCGCCGTCTTCGAAACGCCAGACCTCTACATGCTCGCGGTTGTCCGGCGCGGGCCCAGCATTGCCGTACAGGCCCGGCACGAAGGTGCCCTGGGCCGGCTCGCCACTGGGGCTGACCAGCACGCCCTGCTCGTCCAGGCTCGGGGCTCGCCAGTGGCGCGCCTTACCGGCGGCCAGGGCATGCCAGCGCAACCAGGCGCTGGTCCAGCCGCCACCGTCGGCGACCCGCACGCGAGCGGCGACCAGGTCCACGGCCACCACCCGGCAGGGAATCACCAGGCAGGCCAGCATGCGGTCGTGCATGGCGCTGGCATAGCTCATGCCAGGTCCTCCGGTGCACGGTAATGGTCCTGGTTGCCAAGGCCGGTATCCGGGGCAAAGCCAAGCATCAGGCTGCCCGGTGGCTGGTCCGGCCAGTGCCATTGGCTTGGCCCCAGCAGTACCGGCTGCTCCCATTGCACCCACCAGGATGCACCGTCGGCTTCGGCGAGGATGTTGCGGGCGCCTTCGACGCAATCCAGCCCCCACCCTTGGTGGCGCAGCAGGTCGATCACTTGCGCCGCCAGTTCGCCAGCGTGCATCCGCGCCTGGGCGGCAGTGCCCTGGGCCGTGATGCGCGCCTGCAGGGTCGCGACCATGAGTGAGCGCCCGTCCCGCAGCGCCTCGTCGCCACGCATGCGCAACACGCCATGCACCAGGGCCGGCAAGGCTGGCTGGCCACTGTCGTCACCCTCGGCAATGACCGTGGCCAGCGCTGGCAGCGCCGTCTTCAAGGTGGAGGTGACGGCCGCCTGCAACTGGGCCAGTTCGCTCATGAGGATGCTCCTTCAACAGTCGTTGGGGTCAAGGCCGGGCCACCCAGGGCCCGGCAGGCGGCTCAGAAGTGCCAGGTCCAGATATCAATCGGCTTCTGGTCCGGGTTGATCTTGCGGATGTGGCGGTAGGTCGGCTGGAAACCGAAGCGGGCCCACACCGGTTTTTCCTCGAGGATGGCGAGGCTGCCATTGGCCTGCAGACGCAACACCGCAGTGGGATGCCCTGCGCTACCCGACTGCCACAGCACCGTGTTGCCCGCGCCGTACACCACCAGGTTGCCATCACCCTGGAACACCGCGCGAATCGCGCCCTTGCCCTGGGTGCCGCTGTTCCAGGTCGCGGCGCCGTTCGGGCCATAGGCCACGACATTGCCGTCGCCCTGGAAGGCCAGCTTGCTGGCGCCTGCGGCATACACCACGCCCTGGGCCAGCTCGGTACCGGCGGCCAGCAGCAGCGAGTCCACCGCGCCCGGCACCAGCGGGATCGCGCCGGTGCCGTTCCACAACGGCAGCGAATCGACCAGCACGATATTGCCGTCGTCCTGCAGCACCAGGTGGGTGCGGTTCCATTGGTCGTTACTGGTGAAGGTGGTGTTGTTGGTCAGCCACACGCGGCGCCGCGAGTAATCATCCAGGAACGCGCCGTATTGCACGTAGAAAGCTAGCGGTGCTTTCTTGTTGCGCAGGGGAATGGTCGAGCTGAACGGCTGCTTGTCATTGGCCACCCACACGGTGGCACCGTTGTCCTGGATCACCAGGTTGCCATCCCCCTGTAGTAGCAGCTTGAAGCGCTGGTTGGGAGAAAGCAGGTATTGGCCTGCGCGGAGTGTCTGGTAGGCGGGCAGCACCGAAGTACCGACACCGTTGAAGGGAATACGCGAACGACCGGCCATGGTCCGTCTCCTTATTGAATCGATTGAAGGGTGTGCGGGCTCTGGGCCGCGTCTTGGTCGCTCGCAGGCGGGCCATCGAGGCTCGTGGCCTTCATGTGGTTGAGGGTCGCGCAGCGCGGACACTTGATTTGCAGCAGCGCCGGCCCACCAGTGCGGGCCAGCAGGCGGTTGCATTTACCGCAACGGAATTCGTTGAACATCCGCTTCTCTTCCTTGTTAGCGCGTTGACTCTTCATCCTGGGGCGTCGGCGCGCATGCCTCGCCCAGGCCCAGGCGCCGCGCCGCCCAGCGCTCGTAGAGGCCGATGGCGACATCGGCGCCGGCCATGGCGGTAAGGCAGCCAAAGGCGCTGGCGCTCCAGATCGACATGCCGCTGGCGTACAGCAGCATGACCGTGGAGACGCCGCAGACCATGCAGGCCCCCGAACGCAACGCCAACCGCCTGAGCAGCGACCAGCCACGGGCGCCGGCCTTGTCGGCCCGCCACATCTCGCCGCTCAGACCGCCCAGCAAAGCCAGGACAATCACCAGCCAAAGCGGCATCTCCAGCAACGTCTGTTGCTCGTTCGTCACTGTCGTGTCTCCTGTGTGATGCCCGCCCGGCGAAATGCCAGCAGGCCTGTCTTGGGGGATTTCGGCATTCCAAAAAGCCCGCCGCGCAGGCTTTTCAGTAATGCGCGTGGGTACCGCCGGCCACGACTGGTGACGCCGTGCGGTTGCGCTGCAAATTGGTGACTCCGACCGCGGCCGCCTGCCCGCCGGATAACTGATCGTGGTGCTTTACGCTGCACACCCGGGCCAGTTGCCAACCCTCTGAACAGTCGAGGCCTGTTCATCGCTGCCTGTGTAACAACCGGTTGCTGACCGGCTTGAGACACAGGATATGCATTCATGCATATGCAGTCAATGCGTTTATGGAAATATTTATGCACAGGCATTTGCCGAAATGCATGAGGGCCTTTTCGGATGTGGGCTGTAGGGCTTTTCTGAGGCCGAAAAAAAACCCGCCTGGGCGGGTTTCTCGGGTTCGAGGGAAGGTCAGCGGGCGTACATGCCCCACCAGAAGACGTGGCCCAACAGGCTGATTTGCTCTTCCTGCATCTGCTGGAAGCTGTAGTCCTCGTCGGGGTGCTCGTCACGATTGAAGCTGCGCAGACGGATACCGGTAGGCAGGCGATACACCTGTTTCACCCGCAGTTGGCCATTGTGATTGATGGCATAGAGGTCACCATCGATGATGTCACCGATTGTGCATTTGCCGGTGTTGACGCCAACCGTGGCGCCATCGCGCAATACCGGCAGCATGCTGTTGCCACGCACCGTCACGCACTTGGCGTGGTCGAACTGCACCCCGTTGTGGCGCAGGCTGCGCTTGCCAAACCGCAGGCGCGCGTTTTCGCTTTCTTCGATGACGAATCTTCCTGATCCTGCTGCCAACTCGACCTCACGGAGAAAAGGAACGGACACCTCGTCGTCCTCGACGGGTGTTTCATCGTCCCACAAACTGATATCGCTCAGCGCAGCGTGGCCCTGGTTGGCGGCAGCCGCTTCACGCGACTCGCCAAGCTCGGCACGCCCGCGCAGCTGATCGGTGCTCACGCCGAAATACTCGGCGATCTTCGACACATGCTTGTCGGAAGGGTCGACGATCTTCTCGCTGAGGATGCGCGACAGGGTGGATTGGGGGACGCCCGTGCGCCGGTGCAGCTCTGTCGGGGACAGGCCGTGGCGGTCGAGCAGTGCTCTGAGTACGGAGGCTACGTTGCGTTTTTGCATAGCGTGCATAATGCAACCCCGACAGACTAAATGCAATGCCTTGCATGGTCCCCGCGTGAACGACCTGGCTGGTTGCAGGCCAGCACGCCGCCGCTCTGCCGCCAAATACCTGCGTGGATTTGCCCTGCCCATTCGACCTGCGTCGGGGGGAAAAAGCCTGTACCATGAGCGGTTTCGAATTTCGCCACCAGATCACCCGCTGTAAGGCCCTGAATGTCTGATCTCTCCGCACACACCCCGATGATGCAGCAGTACTGGAAGCTGAAGAACCAGCACCCGGACCAGCTGATGTTCTACCGCATGGGCGACTTCTACGAGATCTTCTACGAAGATGCGAAGAAGGCCGCGAAACTGCTGGATATCACCCTGACCGCCCGTGGGCAGTCGGCGGGCCAGTCGATCCCCATGTGCGGGATTCCATTCCATTCGCTGGAGGGCTACCTGGCCAAGCTGGTCAAGCTCGGCGAATCGGTGGTGATCTGCGAACAGATCGGCGACCCGGCCACCAGCAAGGGCCCGGTGGAGCGCCAGGTGGTGCGTATCATCACCCCCGGCACGGTCAGCGACGAGGCGTTGCTCGATGAACGCCGCGACAACCTGATCGCCGCCCTGCTCGGTGACGAGCGCCTGTTCGGCTTGGCCGTGCTGGACATCACCAGCGGCAACTTCACCGTGCAGGAGATCAAGGGTTGGGAGAACCTGCTGGCCGAACTCGAGCGCATCAACCCGGTGGAACTGCTGATCCCCGACGACTGGCCGCAGGGGCTGCCCGCGGAGAAGCGCGCCGGCGCCCGGCGTCGCGCGCCCTGGGATTTCGATCGTGATTCGGCGCGCAAGAGCCTCTGCCAGCAATTCGCCACCCAGGACCTCAAGGGCTTCGGCTGCGACAAGCTGACCCTGGCCATCGGCGCGGCCGGCTGCCTGCTGACCTACGCCAAGGAAACCCAGCGGACCGCCCTGCCCCACCTGCGCAGCCTGCGTCACGAGCGCATGGACGACACGGTCATCCTCGATGCCGCCAGCCGCCGCAACCTGGAGCTGGACATCAACCTGGCCGGTGGTCGCGACAACACCCTGCAATCGGTGATCGACCGCTGCCAGACCGCCATGGCCAGCCGCCTGCTGACCCGCTGGTTGAACCGCCCACTGCGCGACCTCAAGGTGCTCAAGGCACGCCAGGACTCGATCCGCTGCCTGCTGGACGGCTACCGCTTCGAGAAGCTGCAGCCCCAGCTCAAGGAAATCGGCGATATCGAGCGGATCCTGGCGCGCATTGGCCTGCGCAACGCCCGTCCGCGCGACCTGGCACGCCTGCGCGACGCCCTGGGCGCCCTGCCCGAGCTGCAGAACGCCATGGCCGAGCTGGAAGCCCCGCACCTGGCGCGCCTGGCCGCCATCACCGGCACCTACCCGGAGCTGGCCGGCCTGCTCGAGCGGGCGATCATCGACAACCCGCCTGCGGTGATCCGCGACGGCGGCGTGCTCAAGACCGGCTACGACAGCGAGCTGGACGAGCTACTGGCCATGAGCGAGAACGCCGGGCAGTTCCTGATTGACCTGGAAGCCCGCGAAAAAGCCCGCACCGGCCTGGCCAATCTCAAGGTCGGCTACAACCGCGTGCACGGCTACTTCATCGAGCTGCCCACCAAGCAAGCCGAGCAGGCACCGGCCGACTACATCCGCCGGCAGACGCTCAAGGGCGCCGAGCGCTTCATCACCCCCGAGCTCAAGGCCTTCGAGGACAAGGCGCTGTCGGCCAAGAGCCGCGCGCTGAGCCGCGAGAAGATGCTCTACGAGGCGCTGCTCGAGACCCTCATCGGCCACCTGGCGCCGCTTCAGGATAGCGCCGCGGCCCTGGCCGAGCTGGACGTGCTGAGCAACCTGGCCGAACGCGCGCTGAACCTGGACCTGAACTGCCCAAGCTTCGTCGACGAACCCTGCATGCGCATCGAGCAGGGCCGCCATCCGGTGGTCGAGCAGGTACTGACCACGCCGTTCGTGGCCAACGACCTGGGCCTGGACGACAGCACCCGGATGCTGATCATCACCGGCCCGAACATGGGCGGTAAATCCACCTACATGCGCCAAACCGCCCTGATCGTGCTGATGGCGCATATCGGCAGCTACGTGCCTGCCGCGCGCTGCGAGCTGTCGCCGGTCGACCGCATTTTCACCCGTATCGGCTCCAGCGATGACCTGGCCGGCGGGCGCTCGACCTTCATGGTCGAGATGAGCGAAACCGCCAATATCCTGCACAACGCCACCGACCGCAGCCTGGTGCTGATGGACGAAGTGGGCCGCGGCACCAGTACCTTCGACGGCCTGTCGCTGGCCTGGGCCGCCGCCGAGCGCCTGGCCCAGCTGCGCGCCTACACGCTGTTCGCCACCCACTACTTCGAGCTGACCGTGCTGCCCGAAAGTGAGCCGCTGGTGGCCAACGTGCACCTGAACGCCACCGAGCACAACGAACGCATCGTGTTCCTCCACCATGTGCTGCCAGGGCCAGCCAGCCAGAGCTACGGCCTGGCGGTGGCGCAACTGGCGGGGGTACCCGCGGTGGTGATCCAGCGTGCCCGCGAACACCTGGGCCGGCTGGAAACCGCCAGCCTGCCCCACGAGGCGCCCGTCGTCCGCAACGACAGCGCCAGCAAGAACGCGCCTCACGTGCCGCACCAAAGCGACCTGTTCGCCAGCCTGCCGCATCCAGCCATCGAGAAGCTGGGCAAGCTGGACCTGGACGACATGACGCCGCGCCAAGCTATCGAAACGCTATATCAACTGAAAAACCTGTTATAACGGTCCACCGCGCAAGCTGGTAGAATCCGGCGCGGTTTGCGAGTGCTGCGGGTTATTAGCCTGGCCTGCAGCCACCACCGTGAACCGCGCTGCCCTGGAAGGAAGGGCAAGCTGCCGTCGCCTGAGGAGAGAATTAGAAATGACCTTCGTCGTCACCGACAACTGCATCAAATGCAAGTACACCGACTGCGTGGAAGTCTGTCCGGTGGACTGCTTCTACGAAGGCCCGAACTTCCTGGTGATCCACCCGGATGAGTGCATCGACTGTGCACTGTGCGAGCCGGAATGCCCAGCCCAGGCCATTTTCTCGGAAGACGAAGTGCCGGCTGACATGCAGGAGTTCATCGAGCTGAACGCCGAGCTCGCGGAAATCTGGCCGAACATCACCGAGAAGAAAGACGCCCTGCCGGACGCCGAAGAGTGGGATGGCAAAACTGGCAAGATCGCCGATCTGCAGCGCTGAGCGCGCCCGGATACAAAAAAGGCCCGCAAGGGCCTTTTTTCATTTTCTGCAGGCAAAAAAAAGGGGCGGTTTGACCCGCCCACATTTTTTCCGTAGTCCCTGTTTGTCCCAAACATCGTCCTGATGAATCGCGTCCCGCGATGTCCTTGGCCGTCATCCTTGAAAGCCTGTGTCAGTCCGTAGACACAGTTCAGATACTAGCGATTCCTCGGCAGGGAACAAGCGTCGAGTTTGTCAGGATGATTCCGGCGATACATTTTCAAACATCAAAAAAATCATTAATTTTCAATTAGTTATGAAAAATTAACCATTGAAAACGACATTGATTTACTGATCCCTACAGCAATGGCTTACGCACCTGGTAAGCAAATACTTACACACGTTGTTGCCAGGGTGGCTAAATGAATATTCAGGCGGGTTGGCCGTAGTGTTCGCCAGCAAGGCTGGCGCCTGCAACACCTTATTGCTGGCAAACCAGGCAACGTACCGCGGCCAGAACGCAAACGCCCCGAACAAGTCGGGGCGTTTGCCGTACCTGGCTCAGCGGCTACTGAAACAACGACTCGCTGGACAGCCCATTCTTCTCGAGGATCTCGCGCAAGCGCTTGAGGCCTTCGACCTGGATCTGCCGCACCCGCTCACGGGTCAGGCCGATCTCCAGCCCCACATCTTCCAGAGTGCTGCTCTCATGCCCACGCAGGCCAAAGCGGCGCACCACCACCTCGCGTTGCTTGTCGGTCAGCTCGCCCAGCCACTGATCGATGCTCTGCGACAGGTCGTCGTCCTGCAGCAGCTCGCACGGGTCGGTGGGGCGGTCATCGGTCAGGGTGTCGAGCAGGGTCTTGTCCGAGTCCGGGCCGAGCGAGACATCCACCGACGACACCCGTTCGTTAAGGCCGAGCATGCGCTTGACCTCGGCCACCGGTTTTTCCAGCAGGCTGGCGATTTCTTCCGGCGACGGCTCGTGGTCGAGCTTTTGCGTCAGCTCCCGCGCGGCACGCAGGTAGACGTTGAGCTCCTTGACCACATGGATGGGTAGGCGGATGGTGCGGGTCTGGTTCATGATCGCCCGCTCGATGGTCTGGCGGATCCACCAGGTCGCATAGGTCGAGAAGCGGAAGCCACGTTCAGGGTCGAACTTCTCCACCGCGCGAATCAGGCCCAGGTTGCCTTCCTCGATCAGGTCGAGCAACGACAGACCACGGTTGACGTAGCGGCGGGCGATCTTGACCACCAGGCGCAGGTTGCTTTCGATCATGCGCTTGCGACCGGCAGGGTCGCCTTTTTGCGAGAGACGCGCGAAATGCACTTCTTCCTCTGGCGAGAGCAGAGGCGAAAAGCCGATTTCGTTGAGATACAGCTGCGTGGCGTCGAGCGCCCGGCTGTAATCGATGTACTTGTGCTGCTTGAGCGATGCGCCCTGTTTCGACTTGGTCCGAACCGAAGGTACAGCAGGTTCGTCTGACACCACATCCGTTTCCAAAACGATGCCCGTCTCCATCAGTAGGAGGTCATCGTCGATGTCAAACTCCGGCACTTCTTTACTGAGAGCCATTGTTATAGTCCTTTGCTGAGTTCGAACTCAGACTCGAGCGTCACCCTTCCATGGCAGCGCTGGAGCCTGTCCCCTCTACATCCAAGGAACAGGCCGGGACATTGATCAACGGCGTGGCAGGAACTGGAGTGGGTCGACGGGTTTGCCCTGGCGGCGAATCTCGAAATGCAGCTTCACCCGATCAGTGCCCGTGGACCCCATTTCTGCGATCGTCTGCCCTGCCTTGACCTGCTGCCCCTCCCGAACCAAAAGCCTGCGGTTGTGGCCGTAGGCACTGACGTAGGTATCGCTGTGTTTGATGATGATGAGCTCGCCATAGCCCCTCAAGCCACTGCCGGCGTAGACCACCGCTCCATCAGACGCAGCAAAAACAGGCTGTCCCAAATCACCGGCGATATCAATGCCTTTATTCAAACTACCGTTTGAAGCGAATTTTCCAATCAACACGCCGTTCGCCGGCCATGTCCAACCGCCGACGGCACGCTCTGCGGCGGGCACCTGAGCAACCGTTTGCGAGGCGCTGGAAGAGGCAGGCGTGGCACTTTTGCCCTTACCTGCGGACGGCGGTGGAGTACCGACCGGACGGCGGATGACCGTGGTCTTGCTCGACGACGAAGGGCTGCTGACGACCGTGGTGCTGCCCCCCGCGCCGCTGCTGAAACGAATCGGCTGGCCGGGGCGGATGGTGTAGGGCGCGGCGATGTTGTTGCGCGCCGCCAGCTCCTTGTAGTCCCAGCCATAGCGGAAGGCGATGGAGAACAAGGTGTCGCCCGGCTTGACGATGTACTGCCCCGAGGTGACGGTCGGGCGCTTGGGCGCCGCGTTGTTGCGGTCGACCACGCGCGCGCCGTTCGAGCCGGTGCTGGAACAGCCGGCCAGCAAGGTCCCCATGGCCAGCGCCAGCACCAGAAGCTTCAACCCCGACCGATCCTTGCGCTGCCGCATGACTGTGTGACCCACCCGCGCTCCCCTCATGGTGCCTGAATACGACGATACGAAATGCAATATTGTTTCAATTATAACCGAGCCTGCGCCCCAGGGGTGGCTCGCAGTTGGACCGACGCTCGGCGGTGGCCACGCCAGATAGACAGGGCCGGCGCGCAGTAATTCGTCGCGCGTGCAAATATTCCGAGGTCGCTCAGGCCAGCGGGCCGTTGAGCAGCGGCACGAAGCGTACCGCCCCGAGCACACGGCGCGAGAAACCATGCTCCTCGCGCACGATCAGCATCAACTGCTGGGCCTCCCCCGCCGGGCCCACCGGGATCACCATGCGCCCACCGGGGGCCAACTGGTCGAGCAGGGCCTGGGGGACTTCCGGCGCCACGGCGGTGACGATGATGCCGTTATAAGGCGCCAGCGCCGGCCAGCCTTCACAACCATCGCCCCAGCGGAACACCACGTTGCGCAGGTTGAGCTCGACCAGGCGTTCCTTGGCCCGGTCCTGCAGGACCTTGATCCGTTCCACCGAGAACACCCGTTCCACCAGCTGGGCGAGGATCGCCGTCTGGTAGCCCGAGCCGGTGCCGATCTCCAGCACCTTGTCCAGGGGCCCGGCCTCCAGCAGCAGTTCGCTCATGTGCGCGACCATGAACGGCTGGGAGATGGTCTGGTTGTGGCCGATCGGCAGCGCGGTGTCTTCGTAGGCGCGATGAGCCAGGGCCTCGTCGACGAACAGGTGGCGCGGGGTGCGGCGAATGGCCTCGAGCACTTTAGCGTTGGACACGCCCTCCTCGTACAAGCGCTGGATCAACCGCTCACGGGTGCGCTGGGAGGTCATGCCGATCCCGCGCCGCATCAGATCGTCCTGCTCGCGCATCAGAGCACGCCCTCCAGCCAGCCCTCGAAACGCTCGAAGGCGTCGTTGAAGGTGCGGTCCAGCTGCAATGGTGTGATCGACACGTAGCCTTGCATCACCGCATGGAAGTCGGTGCCCGGGCCGCCGTCCTCGGCATCGCCGGCCACGGCGATCCAGTAGCCTTCCTTGCCCCGCGGGTTGACCACCTTGGTTGGGGCCGCAGCCCGGGCGCGGTGCCCCAGACGGGTAAGCTGGATGCCACGGATATGCTCCAGCGGCAGGTTGGGAATATTGACGTTGAGCACGGTGCGCGGCGGCAACTCCAGGCGCGACTGCGCCTCGACCAGGCGCCGGGCGATGTAGGCGGCAGTCGGCAGGTTGTCGGGCAGGCGCGACAGCAGCGAGAAGGCCAGCGAGGTGCCACCGAGGAAGCGCCCCTCTAACGCCGCAGCCACCGTGCCCGAATACAGCACGTCGTCCCCCAGGTTGGCTCCCAGGTTGATGCCGGACACCACCATGTCGGGGGTTTCCGGCAGCAGGCCGTTGAGTCCCAGATGCACGCAGTCGGTCGGCGTGCCATTGAGGCTGATGAAGCCGTTGGCCAGGGTCTGCGGGTGCAGCGGCCGGTCCAGCGTCAGCGAACTGCTGGCGCCGCTCTTGTCTTGATCCGGGGCAATCACCACGCACTCGGCGTAGTCCGCCAGCGCAGCATGCAGCGCGGCGAGGCCGGGCGCGGTAACACCGTCGTCATTCGAAATCAGAATACGCATGGGCTGTCCGTCTGCCCTGCCGGCACCAGATCGACGAGTTCGCGCACCACCACGGTGGCGAAGCATCCGGCCGGAAGGACGAATTCCAGTTGCAGGATATCAGGCTCGGGATAATGCCACGTCAGCCGCCCAATAGGGAGCCGCAGGATGCGCCGTTCGTGATCCATGCCCGCTCGCGCCAGCCAATCGCACAGCGCTGGATGGCGCGCGGCGACCGCGGATTCGAGCGCCAGGGCCGCGCCCTGGCTAGGTGCCGCGCCCGCGCCCCACAGCGGCCCGGTCGGGTGCAGGTCGAGAATGGCCAGGCGTGGATCGTTGCATTCGGCCTCACCGGCCACGAAGAAGCTGCGCTTGTCGGTGAAGGCCAACAGGTCGCCGACCTGGGCGCGCTGCCAACTACCGTCGGCGACACGCTCGGCCAGCACCTGGTTGAACAGGTAGCTGCGCCCGGCGGACAACAGCCGCGAACGGACGTTGCGCTGCTCGGGCAATGCCTGGCGCGCGGCCCAGCCCTGGGCGTCGTGCACGTTGCCGCCGGCATGGCCGAAGCGCTGGGCGCCGAAGTAGTTCGGCACACCGTGCTGTTTAAGGTGCTCAAGACGGGCGTCGATGGCCGCATGATCGGCTTGCAGCGCAGTCAGGCGCAGGGTGAAGCCGTTGGCCGAATGGGCGCCGCGTTGCAGCTTGCGCTGGTGGCGCACCTGCTTGAGCACGCGCAGGGTATCGTCCTCGGCCCGGGACAGGTCCGGGTCGGCCTTGCCCGGCAGGTGCAGGCTGAACCACTGGCGGGTCAGGGCCTGGCGGTCCTTGAGCCCGGCGTAGCTGATGGCACGCACCGGCACACCGGCAGCGCGGGCCAGGCGTCGGGCCGCTTCCTCGGTGTTGAGGTCGCGCTTCTCGACCCACAGCCACAGGTGCTCGCCCTGGCCGGACAGCGGGATGTCGAGCACTTCGTCGACCTGGAAATCATCGGCCACGGCCTTGAGCACCGCAGTGCCCAACGCTTCGCCCGAGGCCCGTGGCCCCAGCAGTTGCAGGTCGTTCATGCGCGCAGCAGCAGGGCGACCGCGTGCACGGCAATGCCCTCCTCACGGCCGGTGAAGCCCAGCTTTTCCTCAGTGGTAGCCTTGACGTTGACCTGGTCGAGTTCGACCTGCAGGTCGCCGGCGAGGTACTGGCGCATGGTTTCGATATGCGGCGCCATGCGTGGGGCCTGGGCGATGATGGTGGCGTCGATGTTGCCGACCCTCCAGCCCTTTTCACCGACGATGCGCACCACATGGCGCAGCAGCTCGCGGCTGTCGATGCCCTTGAAGCGCGCGTCGGTGTCGGGGAAATGCTTGCCGATATCGCCCAGCGCCGCGGCGCCCAGCAGGGCATCGCTCACCGCATGCAGCAGCACGTCGCCGTCGGAATGGGCCAGCAGGCCGTATTTATGGGGGATACGCACCCCGCCCAGGGTAATGAAATCACCGTCGCAGAAACGATGGACATCGTAGCCGTGGCCAATACGCATAGAAGAACGCCCTGATTGAGTCAGGGCGTGATTCTACCTGCTTTGCAGGGGCTTGGGCGGATGTGTTTGGGGCTGTACGGGCCTCGTTCGCCGGCAAGCCGGCTCCTACGAAACCCGGTAGGAGCCGGCTTGCCGGCGAACAGGGCCTGCTGGGCTACCCCCTGCCCAACGCCACCGCGTGATGGCGCAGGTGTTCATCGATGAAGCTGGCGATGAAGTAGTAGCTGTGGTCATACCCCGGCTGCAGGCGCAGGGTCAGCGCATGACCACCTTTGCGTGCCGCCTGCTCCAGTGTTTCAGGCTTGAGCTGCTTCTCGAGGAAGTCGTCACGGTCGCCCTGGTCCACCAGCAATGGCGGACACTCACCGGACGGGGTTTCGGCCAGCAGCACGCTGGCATCCCACTCGCGCCAGCGTGAACGGTCTTCACCGAGGTAGCGCGAAAACGCCTTCTCGCCCCACGGGCAATCCATCGGGTTGCTGATCGGCGAAAACGCCGACACCGAACGGTAGCGGCCCGGGTTGCGCAAGGCACAGACCAGCGCGCCATGCCCGCCCATCGAGTGACCACTGATACTGCGCTGTTCGGACGCCGGGAAGTGCGCTTCGATCAACGCCGGCAACTCATGTACCACGTAGTCATGCATGCGGTAGTGCTGCGCCCAGGGCTGCTGGGTAGCGTTGACGTAGAAGCCGGCGCCCTGGCCAAAGTCCCAGGCGCCGTCCGGATCCCCCGGCACCTGCTCGCCGCGCGGGCTGGTGTCCGGGGCGACGATGATCAGCCCAAGCTCGGCGGCCAGGCGCTGGGCGCCGGCCTTGTGCATGAAGTTCTCGTCGGTGCAGGTCAGGCCGCTGAGCCAGTACAGCACCGGCAGCTTCTCGCCCTGCTCGGCCTGGGGTGGCAGGTATACGGCGAACACCATGTCGCAGCCAAGCACCTTGGAGCTGTGCCGGTAACGCTTGTGCCAGCCGCCGAAGCTTTTTTGGCAAGAGATGTTTTCCAGCGTCATGGCAGGGCCTCAGAAGTGGATCACGCTGCGGATGCTCTTGCCTTCGTGCATCAGGTCGAAGGCCTTGTTGATATCCTCCAGCCCCATGGTGTGGGTGATGAAAGTGTCCAGCGGGATCTCGCCCTTCTCGGACATCTCGACATAGCTGGGCAGCTCGCTGCGACCACGCACGCCGCCGAACGCCGAACCGCGCCAGACACGACCGGTGACCAGTTGGAAGGGACGGGTGGCGATTTCCTGGCCGGCACCAGCCACGCCGATGATCACCGACTCGCCCCAGCCCTTGTGGCAGCATTCCAGCGCCGCGCGCATCAATTGCACATTACCGATGCACTCGAAGGAGAAGTCCACGCCACCGTCGGTGAGGTCGACGATCACTTCCTGGATCGGGCGGTCGTAGTCCTTGGGGTTGATGCAATCGGTAGCGCCCAGCTGGCGGGCGATCTCGAACTTGGCCGGGTTGATGTCGATGGCAATGATGCGCGACGCCTTGGCTTTTACCGCGCCAATCACCGCCGACAAGCCGATGCCGCCCAGGCCGAAGATGGCCACGGTATCGCCGGGCTTGACCTTGGCAGTGTTGAGCACCGCGCCGATCCCGGTGGTCACGCCACAACCGAGCAGGCAGACCTTCTCCAGTGGTGCTTCCTTCTGGATCTTGGCCACGGAAATTTCCGGCAGCACGGTGTACTCGGAGAAGGTCGAGGTCCCCATGTAGTGGAACAGCTGCTGGCCCTTGTAGCTGAAGCGGGTGCTACCGTCAGGCATCAGGCCCTTGCCCTGGGTGGCTCGAATGGCCTGGCACAGGTTGGTCTTGCCAGACAGGCAGAACTTGCACTTGCCACACTCGGGGGTATACAGCGGGATCACATGGTCGCCCACGGCAACCGAGGTGACGCCCTCGCCCACCGCTTCGACGATCGCCCCGCCTTCATGGCCGAGGATCGATGGGAAGATGCCTTCCGGGTCGGCGCCAGACAGGGTGTAGGCGTCGGTATGGCAAACCCCCGAAGCGACCACCCGCAAAAGCACTTCGCCGGCCTTGGGCATGGCCACGTCGACTTCGACGATTTCCAGGGGTTTCTTGGCCTCGAAGGCTACGGCAGCACGGGACTTGATCATCAAAGGTCTCCAGACAGGGTGTGGAATTTCAGTCTTGCAGTGTAATTCACCGCTTTTTTATGAATAATCCAGCAGATCACAAAACATTATTGCCATACAGGGATAATCAATGAGCAGTCGCTGGGAAGGCATCGACGAGTTCGTCGCCGTTGCCGAGTCAGGCCAGTTCACCGCGGCTGCCGAGCGCCTGGGGGTGTCCTCGTCGCATATCAGCCGCCAGATCGCCCGCCTCGAAGAGCGCTTGCAGACCCGACTGCTGTATCGCAGCACGCGGCGGGTCACGCTGAGCGAGGCAGGCCAGACCTTCCTGCAGCATTGCCAGCGCCTGCAGGATGGTCGCGAAGAGGCCCTGCGTGCCATGGGCGACCTGGCCAGCGAACCCAAGGGTTTGCTACGCATGACCTGCGCCGTGGCCTACGGCGAACGCTTCATCGTGCCGCTGGTGACTCGGTTCATGGGCCAGTATCCACAACTGCGGGTCGAAGTGGAGTTGAGCAACCGCACCCTCGACCTGCTGCATGAGGGCATGGACCTGGCCATCCGCCTGGGCCGCTTGCAGGACTCCCGGCTGGTGGCCACGCGACTGGCGCCGCGACGCATGTACCTGTGCGCATCGCCCGCTTACCTGGAGCGCTATGGGCGGCCTCACAGCCTTTCGGAGCTGGCGCGGCACAATTGCCTGGTCGGTAGCTCCGATCTATGGGCGCTGCAGCAGGACGGGCGTGAGTTCAGCCAGCGGGTGCAGGGCAACTGGCGCTGCAACAGCGGGCAGGCGGTGCTGGATGCGGCATTACAGGGGATGGGGTTGTGCCAGCTGCCGGACTACTACGTGCTGGAGCATCTGCACAACGGGGCGCTGGTGTCGCTGCTTGAAGGTCACCAGCCGCCAAACACTGCGGTGTGGGCGCTGTATCCGCAGCAACGGCACCTGTCGCCGAAGGTCAGGCGGTTGGTGGACTACCTGAAGGAAGGGTTGGCGCAGTTGCCGGAGTATCGCAGCACTCCCCTGTAGGAGCGGGCTTGGCCCGCGAAGCAGCCAGCGCGTGGCCTGGCACCGGCATTGCCGGTGTTCGCGGGGCAAGCCCGCTCCTACAGAGGCGGTGCCAGGTCGGGCGCTCAGCGGCGCCCGGCCCAGCGCTGGCGCAACCACTCCAGGTCTTCCGGACGGGTCACCTTGATATTGTCGCTGCGCCCTTCGACCAGGCGCGGCGCATGACCGGCCCACTCGATAGCGGACGACTCATCGGTGACCGCCACATCGGACACCAGGCACTCGGCCAACGCCCGATGCAACATGCCGAGGCGAAACATCTGCGGGGTGTAGGCCTGCCAGACGGTGCTGCGATCGACCGTGGCAGCCACCCTACCCTCGCCGTCGGCACGCTTGAGCGTGTCCCGAGCGGGTACGGCGAGCAATCCACCGACGGGATCTTCAGCCAGGGCTGACAGCAACTTGTCCAGATCGCCACGCGCCAGATTCGGCCGCGCGGCGTCGTGCACCAGCACCCAGTCGTCATCCGACGCGCCCTGGGCATGCAGCAGCAATAGCGCATTGAGCACCGAATCTGCACGCTCGTGACCGCCCGGCGCGCGCTGGATGCGCGAATCGCTGGCGCTACGCAGGCCGGGCCAGTAAGGGTCATCTTCGGCAATGCTGACCACCACGCCCTTGAGCATGGGATGGTCGAGGAAACAGTCGAGGCTATGCTCGAGAATGGTCTGCCCGCCTAACTGCAGGTACTGCTTGGGGCGGTCGGCAGCCATGCGGGCACCTACGCCCGCGGCGGGAATCACGGCCCAGAAGGCCGGCAATACGTGGGTCATTTCTGCGGCAACTGGTAGAGGGTTTCGCCCTCCTTGACCATCCCCAACTCATGACGAGCCCGTTCTTCCACGGTCTCCATACCTTTCTTCAACTCCAGTACCTCGGCGTCGAGCACGCGGTTGCGCTCCAGCAAACGTTCGTTTTCCGCATGCTGGTCGGCAATCTGCTGCTTGAGCTCGGTCACTTGCGCCAGGCTGCCATTACCGACCCAAAGGCGATATTGCAGGCCACCGAGCAACAGGAGCAGGACGAGGAACAACCAATAGGGACTGCGCATGAAGATATCCAGGGTAAAAAAGGCCGCCGCAGCGAGCTTCCGATAGCACGAAGCCTGGCCAAGGCCAGGCTTCGTCGACAGAAACCCGTGGGAAACGCCTGGAAATTCAGTATGAACTTTCAGGCTGCCCCGGCTGCTGCCTTTTTACCATCTCTTGCTCAGCCGCGAAACTCGGCGCGACCGCGATAGACGGCCTTGGCACCCAGTTGCTCTTCGATGCGCAGCAGCTGGTTGTACTTGCTGACGCGGTCGGAGCGGCACAGCGAGCCGGTCTTGATCTGGCCGGCGGCGGTACCCACGGCCAGGTCGGCGATGGTCGAGTCTTCGGTTTCACCGGAACGGTGCGAGATCACCGCGGTGTAACCAGCGGCCTTGGCCATCTGGATGGCTTCCAGGGTTTCGGTCAGCGAGCCGATCTGGTTGAACTTGATCAGGATCGAGTTGCCGATGCCCTTCTCGATGCCTTCCTTGAGGATCTTGGTGTTGGTGACGAACAGGTCATCGCCGACCAGTTGCACCTTCTCGCCGATCTTGTCGGTGAGGATCTTCCAGCCAGCCCAGTCCGACTCGTCCAGGCCGTCTTCGATCGAGATGATCGGGAAGCGCTCGGTCAGGCCCTTCAGGTAGTCGGCGAAGCCTTCGGCGTCGAACGACTTGCCTTCGCCGGACAGGTTGTACTTGCCGTCTTCATAGAACTCGGAGGCTGCGCAGTCCAGCGCCAGGGTCACGTCGGTACCCAGCTTGTAGCCGGCTTTTTCCACGGCTTCGGCGATGGCGCCCAGGGCGTCTTCGTTGGAAGCCAGGTTCGGCGCGAAACCACCTTCGTCACCCACGGCGGTGTTCAGGCCACGGGCCTTGAGCACGGCTTTGAGGTGGTGGAAGATTTCGGTGCCCATGCGCAGGCCGTCGGAGAAGGTCTTGGCGCCAACCGGCTGCACCATGAACTCCTGGATATCGACGTTGTTGTCGGCGTGCTCGCCGCCGTTGATGATGTTCATCATCGGCACCGGCATGGAGTACTGGCCCGGGGTACCGTTGAGGTTGGCGATGTGCGCGTACAGCGGCAGGTCCTGGTCCTGGGCGGCGGCCTTGGCGGCGGCCAGCGAGACGGCGAGGATGGCGTTGGCGCCCAGCTTGGCTTTGTTCTCGGTGCCGTCCAGCTCGATCATGGCGCGGTCCAGGGCTTTCTGGTCCGATGGGTCCTTGCCCAGCAGCAGGTCACGGATCGGGCCGTTGATGTTGGCGACAGCCTTCAGCACGCCCTTGCCCAGGTAACGGCTCTTGTCGCCATCACGCAGCTCCAGCGCTTCGCGCGAGCCAGTGGAAGCACCCGACGGCGCGCAAGCGCTGCCGATGATGCCGTTGTCGAGCAGGACATCGGCTTCCACGGTGGGGTTGCCACGCGAATCGAGAACTTCACGACCTTTGATGTCGACGATCTTTGCCATTGTTGTAAGCACTCCAGAATTGACGAAAACAACGCAGCTTTTGGGAATTCTTGCCGTTCACCAGGCGACATGGCACGGGCAGGCCTGGGGAAGGGAGCCCCCTGACCGATAGGTCAGGGGGTGGAACGGGCGGTACTTTACCCGAGAAATGAGCTTTACGCGGTTTCTACCGTCGGAAAACTTTTCACCAGGTCGTCCAGTTGCTTGAGCTGGGCCAGGAACGGCTCCAGCTTGTCCAGGCGCAAGGCGCACGGGCCGTCGCACTTGGCGTTGTCCGGGTCCGGGTGGGCCTCGAGGAACAACCCGGCCAGGCCCTGGCTCATGCCGGCCTTGGCCAGGTCGGTGACCTGGGCGCGGCGGCCACCGGCGGAGTCGGCGCGACCACCCGGGGTCTGCAGCGAGTGGGTCACGTCGAAGAACACCGGGTACTCGAACTCCTTCATGATGCCGAAGCCGAGCATGTCCACAACGAGGTTGTTGTAGCCGAAGCTCGAACCACGCTCGCAGAGGATCAGCTGGTCGTTGCCGGCCTCGACGCACTTGGCGAGGATATGCTTCATCTCGTGGGGCGCGAGGAACTGCGCCTTCTTGATGTTGATCACAGCGCCGGTCTTGGCCATCGCCACGACCAGGTCGGTCTGGCGCGACAGGAAGGCCGGCAGCTGGATGATGTCGCACACCTTGGCCACCGGTTCGCACTGGTAGGGCTCGTGCACGTCGGTGATCACCGGCACATTGAAGGTGCGTTTGATCTCCTCGAAGATTTTCAGGCCTTCTTCCATGCCCGGGCCGCGGTACGAATTGACCGACGAGCGGTTGGCCTTGTCGAAGCTGGCCTTGAACACGTACGGGATGCCGAGTTTTTCGGTGACCCGCACGTATTCCTCGCAGACCTTCAGGGCCAGGTCACGGGACTCCAGGACGTTCATGCCGCCGAACAGGACGAACGGCTTGTCGTTGGCGATCTCGATGTTACCGACGCGAATGATCTTCTGAGTCATGGATCAGGCCTTGTTCTTCTGTGCCAGGGCCGCCTTGACGAAGCCGCTGAACAGCGGGTGACCGTCACGCGGGGTGGAGGTGAACTCCGGGTGGAACTGGCAGGCGACGAACCATGGGTGGTCCTTCGACTCGACCACTTCGACCAGCGCGCCGTCTTCGGAGCGGCCGGATACCTGCAGGCCAGCCTCGACCAACTGCGGCAGCAGCACGTTGTTGACTTCGTAGCGGTGACGGTGACGCTCGGTGATGATGTCCTTGCCGTAGCAGTCATGGACCTTGGAGCCGGCCGCCAGCTGGCAATCCTGCGCGCCCAGGCGCATGGTGCCACCCAGGTCGGACGCTTCGGTACGGGTTTCGACCGCGCCGGTGGCATCGGCCCACTCGGTGATCAGGCCGACTACCGGGTGGCCGCTGTTGCGGTCGAACTCGGTGGAGTTGGCGTCTTTCCAGCCCATCACGTTACGGGCGAATTCGATCACGGCAACCTGCATGCCCAGGCAGATGCCCAGGTACGGGACCTTGTTCTCACGGGCGTACTGCACCGCGGTGATCTTGCCTTCGACGCCGCGCAGGCCGAAACCACCCGGCACCAGGATGGCATCGGCGCCTTCGAGCAGGCTGGTGCCCTGGTTCTCGATGTCTTCGGAGTCGATGTAGCGCAGGTTGACCTTGGTGCGGTTGGTGATGCCGGCGTGGCTCATCGCTTCGATCAGCGACTTGTACGCGTCCAGCAGCTCCATGTACTTGCCGACCATGGCGATGGTCACTTCCTGCTCAGGGTTGAGCTTGGCATCGACCACCTTGTCCCACTCGGACAGGTCGGCGCTGTTGCACTGCAGGCCGAAGCGCTCGACGACGAAGTCGTCCAGGCCCTGGGCATGCAGCACGCCTGGGATCTTGTAGATGGTGTCGACGTCTTCCAGCGAAATCACCGCACGCTCTTCGACGTTGGTGAACAGCGCGATCTTGCGGCGCGACGAGGCGTCGACCGGGTGGTCGGAGCGGCAGATCAGCACGTCAGGCTGCAGACCGATGGAGCGCAACTCCTTGACCGAGTGCTGGGTTGGCTTGGTCTTGGTCTCGCCGGCGGTGGCGATGTACGGGACCAGGGTCAGGTGCATCAGCATGGCGCGCTTGGAGCCCACTTCGACGCGCAGCTGGCGGATGGCCTCGAGGAACGGCTGCGACTCGATGTCGCCCACGGTGCCGCCGATCTCGACCAGCGCGACGTCGGCATCGCCGGCGCCCTTGATGATGCGGCGCTTGATTTCGTCGGTGATGTGCGGGATGACCTGGAT
Organism: Pseudomonas sp. FG47; assembly: GCF_057809115.1. NCBI lineage: Bacteria > Pseudomonadati > Pseudomonadota > Gammaproteobacteria > Pseudomonadales > Pseudomonadaceae > Pseudomonas > Pseudomonas sp. FG47. The sequence goes on along the minus strand of NZ_JBMDJI010000015.1, from coordinate 66,810 downwards.
GGTCGCGCCCAGGTAGTCGCCACGGCGCTCTTTACGCAGCACGTGCTCGTAGATGCGGCCGGTGGTGAAGTTGTTGTTCTGGGTCATCGTGGTGCGGATGAACCGCTCGTAGTGGCCCAGGTCGAGGTCGGTCTCGGCGCCGTCATGGGTGACGAACACTTCGCCGTGCTGGAACGGGCTCATGGTGCCCGGGTCGACGTTGATGTACGGGTCCAGCTTGAGCATGGTGACCTTCAGGCCCCGCGCTTCCAGGATGGCCGCCAGGGAAGCCGAGGCAATGCCTTTCCCCAATGAAGAAACAACACCGCCCGTGACGAATATGTAGCGCGTCATGAAAAACCCTAGAAGTCTGCGTTAAGGCGGTCAGCGCCGCCGGAGAAAGCGAAGGAAGGCCGAAGCCCCCGATCACCTGCGTCAATCACAGTGCATCTCGAAAAACTGCCGCGTCTGTACAGACCGGGGGTATCCCCGGCATGGAGCTCGCTCGTCATTTTAAGAAATCAGCCCAGCAAAAAACTGCTTGGTAATCGGCAACCTCTGTGTTTTCGCGGAACCCACAGAAGCTGTATCAAGAAGGGAGGGTAGTCTACCTGAATGTACCCTTCAGCTCAAACCTTGCACGTTCGTCGGTGGCTGCCAGTGCAGTTGGCAATCTGCCAATGCCAGCTCGGGCAGGTTGGCCACCGCCAGCAACTGCTCGCCGCGATACAGCAGCGGCAGGCGCGAGCGCACGAAGTGCGGGATCTGCGCCTCGTTGAGCAAGCGCTTGAGATCGCGCCGGCCGCGCCCTGGAATATCCAGCACTTCGCCACCTTTGCGATAGGCGATGCGCAGGCCGGCGCCCTCGGCGCGAGCTGCAAGCCAGACCTGGCCGTTACCCGGCAGCACCAGCGGTTGCGATGGATTCGGCCAGGCCTGCTCGCCAATCGGCGCTACCAGCCATTGTCCGTCCAGCCACCAGATGCGCCCATGGCCGCGCTGCACTTGACCGTCGGTCAGACGCCAGAGCGGACAGGCATCGCCGGCGGCGTCACGCAGGTCGTTCCAGCCAGCCCAGTGGCGACTGTCCGGCAGGCGGGTACGGTGGCTGAGCCAGGATTGCAGGGCATTGCGCTGGCGCGCCGGCGACAGGGCCTTGAGCACGGCGAGGTCAAGAGAGGCCAGGCCGAGCCAGGGCAGCGGCGCATTGTCGCAGGCCGGGGCCAGGTCGCTGGCGGCCAGCTCGTCGAGCAAGCCCAGCGCCTCGCCCAGGTGCTCGGCACTGCGCGCCAGATTGGCGTCCACTTGCGGCCAGCGACCGCGCAACAGCGGCAGGGCCTCGCCACGGAGGAAGTTGCGGGCAAAGGCCGTGTCGTCATTGGACGGGTCATCGACCCATACCAGCCCGTGAGTGTCGGCGTAGGCCTGCAACTGCTGGCGCGACAGCCCCAGCATCGGCCGCACCAGGCTACCCTGCCCCAGAACCCGATGCTCCGGCATGGCGGACAATCCACGCAGGCCGGCACCGCGCAGCAGGCGAAAAAGCAGGGTCTCAGCCTGATCGTCACGGTGCTGCCCCGTGAACAACACCGCGCCAGCGCCCAGTCGCTTTACAAAGGCTTCATAGCGGGCATTGCGGGCCGCCTGCTCGAGGCTGGCGCCGGGGGCGACCCGGACAGGGATTACCTCAAGCTCGACACCCAGGGTGGCACACACCGCTCGGCAGTGATCGGGCCAGGCGTCGGCGGCGGCTTGCAGGCCGTGATGGATATGGATGGCGCGCAGGGGCGGCGTTGAATGGTTGCGAGAGTAATCAGCGAGCTGGTGCAGGAGGACAGTGGAGTCCAGGCCGCCAGAGAAGGCGACGTACCAGGCGGGAGCATTGAGCCAAGGGGTGAGGTTGAACATCAGGGCCTCACAGGGCTTGAGATCGCCGGGGTCGCTTTGCCCCCCTTTCGCGACACAAGGCCGCTCCTACAAGGGATCGCGGTCGCCTGTAGGAGCGGCCTTGTGTCGCGAAAGGGCCGCGAAGCGACCCCGCAATGCATCAGAGGCCGTAGCTCATCAGGCGATCGTAACGGCGCTTGAGCAGCGCGTCGTTGTCGAGCTTGCCGAGCATGTCCAGCTGTTCGACCAGGTCGCCACGGATGCTCGCGGCCATCGCGGCCGGGTCGCGGTGGGCGCCACCCAGGGGCTCGCTGATGACCTTGTCGACGATGTTCAGGCTCTTCAGGCGCTCGGCGGTGATACCCATGGCCTCGGCGGCGTCGGCAGCCTTGTCGGCGGTCTTCCACAGGATCGAGGCGCAGCCTTCCGGCGAGATCACCGAGTAGGTGGAATACTGCAGCATGTTCAGCTGGTCGCACACGCCAATGGCCAGCGCGCCGCCGGAACCACCCTCACCGATCACGGTGGCGATGATCGGGGTCTTCAGGCGCGCCATCACGCGCAGGTTCCAGGCAATGGCCTCGCTCTGGTTGCGCTCTTCGGCGTCGATGCCCGGATAGGCACCCGGGGTGTCGATGAAGGTCAGGATCGGCATCTTGAAGCGCTCGGCCATTTCCATCAGGCGGCAGGCCTTGCGGTAGCCTTCCGGGCGCGGCATGCCGAAGTTACGGCGGACCTTCTCGCGCACTTCGCGGCCCTTCTGGTGGCCGATGACCATGACCGGCTTGTCGTTCAGGCGCGCGGTACCGCCGACGATCGCGGCGTCGTCGGAGAAGTGACGGTCGCCGTGCAGCTCTTCGAACTCGGTGAAGATGTGGTCGATGTAGTCGAGCGTGTACGGACGGCGCGGGTGACGGGCCAGGCGGGCGATCTGCCAGCTGGTCAGGTTGCCGAAGATGCTCTCGGTCAGGGTGCTGCTCTTGTCTTGCAGACGGGCAATTTCATCGCTGATGTTCAGCGAGTTGTCGTTGCCCACCAGGCGCAGCTCTTCGATCTTGGCTTGCAGGTCGGCAATCGGCTGTTCGAAATCGAGGAAATTCGGGTTCATAGGCTTCCGTCTTGGGTCTACGGCCAGGCGGCCGGCCGGTGGATCCGTTTGGCGCCCTACCTTAAGGGATCAGGCGCATAAAGGTCGAGATTAAAATGCGTCGTTTCAACGGTATTGCAGGAAGACGTTCTCACGCCCGAACTGGTCACGCAGTGCCTGAATCAGCCCATCGGCGGGGTCGATGCACCACTGGTCGCCGAATTGCAGCATGGCCTTGGCGTCGCTGCCGGTGTACTCCAGGGTGATCGGGCAGCCACCGCGATGGCGGGTGATCAGTTCGCCCAGCCAGCTCAGGCGGTCGCCCTTGAGCGCGTCATGGCTGATCTTCAGGCGCAGGCTCTCGGCCAGCTTGGTCCGCGCGTCCTCCATGGTCATCACGGTCTTGACCCGCAGGCGCAGGCCGCCGGAGAAGTCATCGTTGCTCACCTCCCCTTCCACCACCACCATGGCGTCGGTCTGCAGCAGGGCCTGGGCGGCCATGAAGGCGTCGGCGAACAGCGAGGCCTCGATGCGCCCTGAGCGGTCATCGAGGGTGACGAAGCCCATCTTGTCGCCCTTCTTGTTCTTCATCACCCGAAGGGCAATGATCATCCCGGCGATGGTCTGGGTATCCCGCGCGGGCTTCAGGTCGACAATGCGCTGGCGGGCGAAGCGGCGAATTTCGGTCTCGTACTCGTCGATCGGGTGACCGGTGAGGTAGAGGCCAAGGGTGTCCTTTTCGCCTTTCAGGCGCTCTTTGAGGGTCAGCTCGCGCACCTTGCGGTGGTTGGCATAGACGTCCACGTCGGCGGCGTCGAACATGCCGCCGAACAGGTCGACGTGGCCGCTGTCGGCGGTGTGCGCGGCCTGCTCGGCGGCCTTCACCGCCTCGCCCAGCGCCGACAGCAAGGTTGCGCGGTTGATGTCGATGTTGGCCTGGTAGGCCTTGATCTCGTCATGGAAATGCGGGCCCAGGCGGTCCAGCGCGCCGCTGCGGATCAGCGCGTCCAGGGTACGCTTGTTGACCCGCTTGAGGTCGATACGCTCGCAGAAATCGAACAGGTCCTTGAACGGACCGCCTTCGGCGCGCGCCTCGACGATCGCCTCCACCGGGCCTTCGCCCACGCCCTTGATCGCACCCAGGCCATAGACGATACGGCCGTCGTTGTTGACGGTGAACTTGAAGTCGGAGAAGTTCACGTCCGGCGCGTCCAGGCGCAGCTTCATGCTGCGCACTTCCTCGACCAGCACCACGACCTTGTCGGTGTTGTGCATATCCGCAGACAGCACCGCGGCCATGAATGGCGCCGGGTGATGGGTCTTCAGCCAGGCGGTCTGGTACGACACCAGGCCGTAGGCGGCGGAGTGGGATTTGTTGAAGCCGTAGCCGGCGAATTTTTCTACCAGGTCGAAGATGTTACCGGCAAGATCGGCATCGATATTGTTGGCGACGCAGCCTTCGATGAAACCGCCGCGCTGCTTGGCCATTTCCTCGGGCTTTTTCTTACCCATGGCCCGGCGCAGCATGTCGGCGCCGCCGAGGGTGTAGCCGGCCATTACCTGGGCGATCTGCATTACCTGTTCCTGGTACAGGATGATGCCGTAGGTGGGCGCCAGTACCGGCTTGAGGCCTTCGTACTGGTAGTCCGAGTGCGGGTAGGCCAGCTCCGCGCGACCGTGCTTGCGGTTGATGAAGTCGTCCACCATGCCCGACTGCAACGGGCCGGGGCGGAACAGCGCCACCAGTGCGATGAGGTCTTCCAGGCAGTCGGGCTTGAGCTTCTTGATCAGCTCTTTCATGCCGCGCGATTCGAGCTGGAACACCGCCGTGGTCTCGGCTTTTTGCAGCAGCTCGTAGGTCTTGCGATCGTCCAGCGGGATGAAGTCGATGTTGACGTCGGGCAGGTTCTTCTTGGCCTGCTCGCGGTTGATGATCTCCATCGCCCACTTGATGATGGTCAGGGTACGCAGGCCGAGGAAGTCGAACTTCACCAGGCCCGCGGCCTCGACATCGTCCTTGTCGAACTGGGTCACCAGGCCGCCGCCCTCTTCGTCACAGGCAATCGGCGAGAAATCGGTGAGTTTGGTCGGCGCGATCACCACGCCACCGGCGTGCTTGCCGGTACCACGGGTGACACCTTCGAGCTTCAGGGCCATGTCCCAGATCTCGCGGGCATCCTCATCGCCCTTGAGGAAGTCGCGCAGGATCTCTTCCTGCTCGTAGGCCTTCTCCAGGGTCATGCCCACTTCGAACGGGATCATCTTCGACAGGCGGTCTGCCAGGCCGTAGGACTTGCCCTGCACCCGCGCCACGTCGCGCACCACCGCCTTGGCGGCCATGGTGCCGAAGGTGATGATCTGGCTTACCGCGTTGCGCCCGTAGGCCTCGGCCACGTAGTCGATCACCCGGTCGCGGCCATCCATGCAGAAGTCGACGTCGAAGTCGGGCATGGAAATACGTTCAGGGTTGAGGAAACGTTCGAACAGCAGGTCGTAGGCCAACGGGTCGAGGTCGGTGATCTTCAGCACGTAGGCCACCAGCGAGCCGGCGCCCGAGCCCCGACCAGGGCCAACCGGGACGTCGTTGTTCTTGGCCCACTTGATGAAGTCCATAACGATCAGGAAGTAACCGGGGAAGCCCATCTGGATGATGATGTCCAGCTCGAACTTCAGGCGGTCCAGGTAGACCTGGCGCTTTTCTTCGTAGTTGGGCGTGGTCTCCTTCGGCCACAGCACCGCCAGGCGCTCCTCCAGGCCTTCGTGGGAAACGTGGCGCAGGTAGTCATCGATGCCCATGCCGTTGGGCGTCGGGAAGTCAGGCAGGAAGTACTTGCCCAACTGCACGGTAATGTTGCAGCGCTTGGCGATTTCCACGGTGTTGGCGATAGCGTCCGGCAGGTCGCTGAACAGCTCGGCCATTTCCTCGGCGGACTTGAGGTACTGCTGGTCGCTGTAGCCGCGCGGGCGGCGTGGGTCGTCGAGGGTCCAGCCCTCGCCGATGCACACGCGGGTCTCGTGGGCATCGAAGTCCGATTGCTTGACGAACCGCACGTCGTTGGTCGCCACCAGCGGTGCGCCGAGCTTGTCGGCCAGGGCCACGGCGGCATGCACGTACTCCTCGTCACCGGCGCGGTTGGTGCGCTGCAGCTCGACGTAGAAGCGCTCGGGGAACATGCCCATCCAATCGGCGAGCAGGACTTCGGCCTCACCTTGGCGACCGGACATCAAGGCCATGCCGATATCGCCTTCCTTGCCTGCCGACAGGGCGATCAACCCCTCGGTGGCCGGGGCGATCCAGTCACGCTGAATGATCACCAGGCCGTTGCGCTGGCCATCGGTCCAGCCGCGCGAAATCAGTTCGGTGAGGTTGCGGTAGCCCTTGGGGTTCATCGCCAGGAAGCAGATGCGCGACAGCGGCGCCTCGGGGTCGGCCCCGGCAAGCCACAGGTCGGCGCCACAGATCGGCTTGATGCCGGCGCCCATGGCGGTCTTGTAGAACTTCACCAGCGAACACATGTTGCTCTGGTCGGTGATCGCCACCGCCGGCATGTTCATCCCCGCCAGAGCCTTGGCCAGCGGCTTGATCCGCACCAGGCCATCGACCAGGGAGAATTCGGAATGCACGCGAAGGTGAACGAAGGAGACCGACATGGAGGATCCTGTAGCAGAGCTGAACGACAAGGGCGCGATTGTAGCGTAAATGGCGCAGGGGGATCGAAAGCATCGCGGGGCAAGCCCGCCCCCAACGCCGGATGATCAAGCGTGGGAGCGGCCTTGCCCCGCGATGGGCGGCAAACCAATCAAATCAACGAGCTGGAGACGCCCTCACGGGCCTCCCATGCCGCTCGCACCGGCGCGAACGAGCGCCGATGGATGGGCGTAGGCCCAAGCCGGGCCAAGGCCTCGAGATGCACCGGCGTCGGATAACCCTTGTGCCCACCGATCCCGTAGCCGGGGTAGATCAGCTCGAAGGCGCTCATCTCGCGGTCACGGGTGACCTTGGCCAGGATCGAGGCCGCGGCGATGGCCGGCACCTGGGAGTCGCCCTTGACCACCGGGGCCGCCGGCACTGCCAGCTTCGGGCAGCGGTTACCATCGATCAACGCCAGCTTCGGCGTGACATGCAGCCCCTCGACCGCGCGCTGCATGGCCAGCATGGTGGCCTGCAGGATATTCAGCCGGTCGATTTCCTCGACCTCGGCGCGGGCAATGCAGAAACTCAGGGCCTTTTCGCAGATTTCGTCGAACAGCGCCTCGCGCCTGGCCTCGGTGAGTTTCTTCGAGTCGTTCAGGCCAAGGATCGGCCGGGTCGGGTCGAGAATCACCGCGGCGGTGACCACCGCGCCGCACAGCGGGCCACGGCCGACCTCGTCGACACCGGCGACCAGGTCCTCGACCAGGTTGAAATCCAGTCCCATCTGCATGTCAGCGGTCCTTCAGCAGGGCGAGCACCGCGTCAGCCGCCTGGTTGGAGGCGTCGCGGCGCAGGGTGCGGTGAATCTGATCGAAGCTGTCGGTCTGCTGCGCGCCGTCCTTGAGCAAGGGTGCCAAGGTTTGCGCCAGCGCTTCGCTGGTGGCGGCCTCCTGCAATAGCTCGGGCACCAGCAAGCGCTGGGCCAGCAGGTTGGGCAGCGAAACGTAGGGGCTCTTGACCATGCGCTTGAGGACCCAGTACGTCAACGGTGCCAGGCGGTAGGCCACCACCATCGGTCGCTTGTACAGCATCGCTTCCAAGGTGGCGGTCCCCGAGGCGATCAACACCGCGTCACAGGCCGCCAGGGCCTTGTGCGATTGACCGTCGAGCAGGCTCAGCGGCAAGTCGCGCCCTGCGAGCATCTGCTCGACCTGGGCACGGCGTGCAGCGTTGGCACAGGGCAACACGAAACGCACACCCGGCACCAACTCACACAGGCGCTGGGCAGCATCGAGGAACAGGGCCCCCAGGCGCCCTACTTCGCCGCCCCGGCTACCAGGCATCAGCGCGATGACCGGGCCATCGCCCAGGCCCAACCCGGCACGCGCCGCGCCACGGTCAGCCTCGAGGGGAATGGTATCGGCCAGCGGGTGGCCGACGAATCGCACCGGCACGCCCTGCTCTTCATAGAAGCGCGCCTCGAATGGCAGCAGGGTCAGCATCAGGTCGCAACCCTCGCGAATCTTCAACACACGCTTCTGCCGCCAGGCCCAGACCGAAGGGCTGACGTAGTGCACGGTCTTGATCCCGGCCTGGCGCAGTTTGAGTTCGATATTGAGGGTGAAGTCGGGAGCGTCAATGCCGATGAACACATCGGGCCGTTCGTCGATCAGCGTCTGGATCAGCAACTTGCGGCGCTTGAGCAGTTCGCGCAGACGACCGAGCACTTCCACCAGGCCCATGACCGCCAGGCGCTCCATGGGGAAGTAAGAGGTCATGCCCTCGGCTTCCATCAAGGGGCCACCAACACCGATGAAGCGCACATCAGGGTGGCGGGCCTTGATGGCACGCATCAGGCCGGAGCCGAGTATGTCGCCGCTGGCCTCGCCCGCGACCAACGCAACACAAAGCTGGCCCATGTCAGCGGGTGATGCCGCGGGCGGAGTTGGCAATCGACTGGCGGAATACGTCGACTTCAGGGAACTGGCTGACCAACTCGTCCAGCTCCTTCAATGCCTCTTCGACGGTCAGCCCCTGACGGTAGACGATCTTGTAGGCGCGGCGCAGCGCATGCAGCACTTCATCGCTGAAACCGCGGCGACGCAGGCCTTCGAAGTTCATGCTACGCGCTTCGGCGGGGCTGCCGAACACGGTGACGTAGGCCGGTACGTCCTTGCCGATCGCCGTGCCCATGCCCGAGAAGGCGTGGGCGCCGATGTGGCAATACTGGTGCACCAGGGTGTAGCCGGACAGGATAGCCCAATCGCCGACATGTACATGGCCGGCCAGGGCCGTGTTGTTGACCAGGATGCAGTGATTGCCGATCACGCTGTCGTGGCCGATGTGGGCATAGGCCATGATCAGGTTGTGATCGCCCAGGGTGGTCTCCGCACGATCCTGGATAGTGCCCCGGTGGATGGTGACACCCTCGCGGATCACGTTGTGGTCACCGATCACCAAGCGCGTCGGCTCCCCCTTGTACTTCAGGTCAGGGGTGTCTTCGCCAATCGACGAGAACTGGTAGATACGGTTGTGCTTGCCGATGCGGGTCGGCCCCTTGAGCACCACGTGCGGACCGATGACGGTGCCTTCCCCGATTTCTACATCGGGGCCTACGATCGACCAGGGACCGACCTCGACACCCGCGGCCAGCTTGGCCGAGGGGTCGATGATCGCCCGAGGGTCAATCGAACTCATAGGGAACGTTCCGCGCAGGTGATTTCTGCCGAGCAGACCGGCTTGCCGTCTACCAGGGCGCGGCACTCGAACTTCCAGATCATGCTCTTGCGGCTGAGGAACTTGGCCTCCAGAACCAGCTGGTCGCCCGGCAGCACCGGCTGACGGAAGCGCAGCTTGTCGGAGCCGACGAAGTAGTAGAGGGTGCCGTCGGCCGGTTTGGCGTCGAGCATCTTGAATCCGAGAATCCCGGCCGCCTGAGCCATCGCCTCGATGATCAGCACGCCCGGCATGATCGGATGCGCCGGGAAGTGGCCATTGAAGAACGGCTCGTTGATGCTGACATTCTTGTAGGCACGAATGCTTTGAGCCTCGAAGTCCAGATCCGTGACCCGGTCCACCAGCAGGAACGGGTAACGGTGAGGCAGGTATTCGCGAATCTCGTTGATGTCCATCATTTCGGGGGGAAGCCTGTAATAAGAATAGGGAGCGCAGGTGCTGGCCACGGGCGTCTCGTGCAGATCCACAGAGACACCGGCCAGCGACTGCTCACGCTCGCTCGGAAAAAGGTATCAGCCTTCTGATGTCGGCTGGCCATCCGAGGTCACGGTGTCGACACGTTTTTCCAACTGTCCGAGACGCTTGGCCATCTCGTCCAATTGGCGAATACGCGCGGCGCTCTTGCGCCAATCAGCCAGCGGTTGCATGGCCGTACCGGACGAGTAGCCACCCGGCTCGGTAATCGAGCGGGTCACCATGGTCATTCCGGAGACGAATACGTTATCGCAAACGTCGATGTGACCGACCATTCCGACGCCACCGGCGATCATGCAGTGCTTGCCGATCTTGGTGCTGCCAGAGATACCGACACAGGCGGCCATCGCCGTATGGTCGCCGACCTGGACGTTGTGGGCGATCTGAATCTGATTGTCGAGCTTGACGCCATCACCGATGCGCGTATCCGACAGGGCGCCGCGGTCCACCGCGGTGTTCACGCCGATCTCGACGTCGTCGCCCAGGGTGACGCCGCCGATCTGGGCGATCTTGCGCCAGATGCCTTTCTCGTTGGCGAAGCCGAAGCCCTCGCCGCCGATCACCGCGCCCGACTGAATCACCACGCGCTTGCCGATGCTCACGTCATGGTAAAGCGTCACTCGCGGGGCGAGCCAGCCGCCTTCACCGATCACGCAACGAGCACCGATGAAACAGTGGGCACCGACCGTCACGTTGGCGCCGATACGCGCGCCGCTCTCGATGACCGCGAACGGACCGATACTGGCACTGGCGTCGACCTGTGCGTCATCCGCTACCACGGCGCTGGGATGAACTCCCGCCACAGCCTTGGGCTTTGGATCGAACAGGTGCGAAATGCGCGCATACGCCAGGTAAGGATCGGGCACGATCAGGGCATTGCCGGCAAAGCCTTCGGCATCCTCGGCCTTGAGCAGCACCGCGCTGGCCTGGCTCTCGTCCAGGAACTTGCGGTACTGCTTGTTGGCCAGGAAGCTCAACTGACCCTGGCCGGCCTCCTGCAAGGTGGCCAGCCCGGTGATTTCCAGTGCCTCGGGGCCGTTGAGGCTGGCCCCAAGGGCCTCGGCCAATTGGCCGAGTGTCATTGTCACGGTCATATCAACGCGCTTGGTTCATACGCTCGATCACCTGACGGGTGATGTCGTACTGCGGTTTGACGTCGATGACCGCGCCACGCTCGAGCACCAGGTCGAAGCCACCCTTCTTGATCACTTCCTCGACGGCGCCATCGAGCTTGGGCTTGAGCTGCTTGAGCATGTCGCGGTCGGCCACGGCCTTGGCTTCGTTCAGCTCCTTGGACTGGAACTGGAAGTCACGGGCCTTCTGCTTGAATTCGAGCTCCAGACGCTCGCGCTCTGGCTGAGGCATCTTGTCGCCGCCCTTGATCAGACGATCCTGGATGCCCTTGGCGCTGCTTTCCAGGCCCTTGAGCTTGGTCAGTTGCGGGCCGAACTTCTTCTCGGCATCCACGGCATACTTCTTGGCCGCGTCGGATTCCAGCAGCGCCATCTGATAGTTCAGCACGGCAACCTTCATTTCGGCGAAAGCCGGGGTGGCGACCAGCGCCGCGGCCACGAGGGCCAGTTGGGTCAACTTACGCACGATGCACTCCTGGATAATCCGTTGTCGTTATGCAAGGGCCGACCTCAGAAGGTCTGGCCCAGAGAGAATTGGAACACTTGCGTGTCGGCGTCGTCCGGTTTCTTGATCGGCATCGCCAGGCTGAAGCTCAGCGGGCCCAGCGCGGTGATCCAGGTCACGCCCAGACCGACGGAGCTGGCCATGTCCGAGAAACCGACCTTAGTGCAATCGGGCTTCGAGCCGCAGTTGGTATCGAACACATTACCCACGTCCCAGAATACCGAGGTACGCAGCGAGCGCTGATCCTTGACGAACGGCAGTGGGAACAGCAACTCGACACCACCCTGGACGAGGACGTTACCACCGAACGGCAGTGGATCCTGATCCGGGTCGGCGATGGTGCCCTGGTTGCCGGTCACCGCAGCGCCACGGCTTGGCGTACTGCGTGGGCCCAGGGTACTGTCCTTGAAGCCGCGCACGGAGTTGAAGCCACCGGCGTAGTAGTTCTCGTAGAACGGCAGGCCCGAGGTCGAACCGAAACCATCACCATAGCCCAGTTCGGTGTGCAGGCGCAGGGTGTAGTCGTTGTTGATTGGCTTGAACAGCTGGCCGCGGTAGTCGAGCTTGTAGAACGACAGGTCGCTGCCCGGCACGGTGGTTTCCAGGGTCAGGCTCTGCGAGTGACCACGGGTGGCCAGCACGCCCTTGTTCAGGGTGGATTCGGACCAGCCGATCGACGCCTTGAAGTTGAGGAAGCTGTCGCCTTCGTCCTGGATGAACTTGAAGATCTCATCCACGGTGTAGCGACCGGTTTTCAGTTTGTCCTGCTGCACGGTCAGGCCGTAGGTCAGGCGCGAAGTCTCGCTGATCGGGTAACCGAGGCTGACACCGGCACCGAGGCTGTCCACCGCGTAGCTGGCCACGTCGACATCGAGGTCGTCGTAGTCGGTGCTGCGGTAGAAGGCGTTGTAGCCCAGGCTCACACCGTCGGCAGTGAAGTAGGGATCGACGAAGCCGAAGTTGTAGCGGGTCTGGTATTCGGAACGGGTCAGGCCGATGGAGACCTTGTTACCGGAACCCAGGAAGTTGCTCTGGCTGATCGAGCCGCCGAGGATCAAACCGGCGCTCTGGGCGAAACCGACGCTGGCGGTGATCGAGCCGGAGGCCTGCTCCTCGACGCTGTAGTTGACGTCGACCTGGTCGTCGGTGCCCGGCACCGGCGGGGTCTCGACGTTGACTTCCTTGAAGAAGCCCAGGCGCTCGAGGCGGGTCTTGGACTGGTCGATCAGGTAGGTCGAGGCCCAGCCGCCTTCCATCTGGCGCATCTCGCGACGCAGCACCTGGTCTTCGGTCTTGGTGTTGCCGCGGTAGTTGATGCGGTTGACGTAGGCACGCTTGCCCGGATCGACGACGAACATGATGTCGACAGTGTGATCTTCGTCGTTCGGCTGTGGCACGCCGTTGACGTTGGCGAAGGTGTAACCTTCGTTACCCAGCCGGCGGGTGATCAGGTCGGACGTGGTGGTCATCACCTTGCGCGAGAACACCTGCCCCGGCTGCACCAGCAGCAACGACTTGACCTGGTCTTCCGGTACCTTGAGGTCACCGGAGAGCTTCACGTCGCGGACGGTGTACTTCTCGCCTTCGTTGATGTTGACGGTGATGTAGACGTGCTTCTTGTCCGGGGTGATCGACACCTGGGTAGAGGCGATGTCCATGTTGATGTAGCCGCGGTCCAGGTAGTAGGAACGCAGGCGCTCAAGGTCACCGGAGAGTTTTTCGCGGGCGTACTTGTCGTCGTTCTTGAAGAACGACAGCCAGTTGGTGGTCTTGAGCTCGAACAGCTGGCCAAGGGTCTCGTCGTCGAAGACCGTGTTGCCCACCACGTTGATGTGCTGGATCGCGGCCACGGTGCCTTCGTTGATCTTGATCTTCAGGCCAACGCGGTTGCGCGGCTGCGGCACGACCTCGGCGTCGACCTCGGCCGAGTAGCGGCCCTGGGCCACGTACTGGCGCTGCAGTTCGTTACGCACGCCTTCGAGGGTCGCGCGCTGGAAAATTTCGCCTTCGGCCAGGCCCGACTGCTTCAGGCCCTTCATCAGGTCTTCGGTGCTGATCGCCTTGTTGCCTTCGATCTCGATGCTCGACACCGATGGGCGCTCGACCACGTTGATGATCAGGACATTGCCGTCGCGGTTCAGCTGAATGTCCTGGAAGAAGCCGGTCTTGAACAGCGAGCGGGTCGAATCGACCAGACGGCGGTCGTCGACCTGGTCACCGACGTTCAGCGGCAAGGCGCCGAACACGCTGCCGGCGGAGACCCGCTGCAAGCCGTTGACACGGATATCGGAGATGGTGAAGGACTCGGCGTGAACTTCAGCGATCATCAGTGCGGAGAGCACCGCAGTTAGCAGCAGACGTTTCATGAAGTCCTTTTATTCCAACTGGCAATAAACAACCCGCCGCGACAGGGCGGCAGGTTTTCGCGATTGAGCGAAGCTTTTTATAGTCGACCCAGATCATTGATCAGGGCGAGCAACATCACCCCGACGACCAAACTGATACCGATCTGGACCCCCCAACCTTGCACCCGATCCGAGAGCGGACGACCGCGCGCCCACTCGATCAGGTAGAACAGCAAATGCCCCCCATCCAGTACCGGGATGGGCAGCAGGTTCAGAACCCCCAGGCTTATGCTCAGATAGGCCAGGAAATTCAGGAAATCCCCGACGCCCGACTGGGCTGAAGCGCCCGCCACTTTAGCAATGGTTATCGGTCCGCTCAAGTTTTTTACCGAGAGCTCCCCGAACAGCATTTTCTTCAGCGATTCGAGGGTCAGAACACTCATGTTCCAGGTACGCGAAAGGCCCTCGCCCACCGCTTCCAGCGGGCCATAGCTGACCTCGCGGAGCATCTGCGCCGGCCATTGCGTGGCCTTGACGCCCGCCCCCAGATAACCGCCGGCGGCCTTGCCTTCGCCCTTGCGCGCCAGGGTCACTGGCACCTCGAGCGACGCGCCGTCACGCTCGATCCGCAGGCTCACCTGCTGCTGCGGGCGCGCGCGCACGGCGTCGACCACTTGCTGCCAGTCGGCGAGGGCCACGCCGTCCAGGGCCAGCAGCTTGTCGCCGGTCTTGAGCCCGGCGGCCGCCGCCGGCCCCTTGGGGTCGATCTCGGCCAGCACCGGCGCTACCGCCGGGCGCCACGGACGCAGGCCGAGGGACTGGATCGGGTCCGGCTCGTCGACGCCCTTGAGCCAGTGGCTCAAGGTGATTTGGTGATGACGCTCGGTAGTCGCGCCTTCGTCGACCACGCCCACCCGCAGGGTGCCGCTCTCGCCAAGGCGCCGCACCAGCTGCAAATTGACTGCCGACCAGCCCGTGGTCGGCTCGCCATCAATGGAAACAATTTCCTGACCGACATTCAGACCGGCGGTTGCCGCCAGGCTACCCGGTTCCACCGCGCCAATGACCGGCCGCACCTGCTGCGAGCCGAGCATGGCGACCACCCAGAAGAACAGGATGGCGAGCAGGAAGTTGGCGATCGGACCGGCGGCGACAATCGCAATGCGCTGGCGCACCGACTTGCGGTTGAACGACTGCTCGACCAGCGCTGGCGGCACTTCGCCCTCACGCTCATCGAGCATCTTGACGTAGCCGCCCAGCGGAATCGCCGCGATTACGAACTCGGTGCCTTGGCGGTCATGCCAGCGCAGCAGCGGCGTGCCGAAGCCGACCGAGAAGCGCAGCACCTTGACCCCGCAGCGGCGCGCCACCCAGAAGTGGCCGAACTCGTGGAAGGTGACCAGCACACCCAGCGCAATCAGGGTACCGATGATCATGTAGAGCGCAGTCATGTCCAATCTCCGGGTGACAGTCGGCGCGGCGTGCCGCTGGCGTCAGCGGCCGTGGCGCCGCAACCACTCCCGGGACAGTTCCCGGGCACGTTGATCGGCGGCGAACACCGCCTCGAGCGTAGGCAGCGAGACCACCGGCTCCTGATCGAGTACCTGCTCGATCATACTCGCGATCTCCGGGAAGCGAATACGACGCTGCAGGAACGCATCCACCGCCACCTCGTTGGCGGCGTTAAGCACCGCCGGCGCACTGTTGCCGGCCTCGGCAGCCTGACGCGCCAGGCGCAGGCATGGGAAGCGCTGTTCGTCGGGGGCCTGGAAATCCAGACGGGCGATGGCGAACAGGTCCAGCGGCGCGACACCCGAGTCGATACGCTCCGGCCAGGCCAGGGCATTGGAGATCGGCGTGCGCATGTCCGGGTTGCCCAGCTGGGCCAGCACGGAGCCGTCGATGTAGTCGACCAGCGAGTGAATGACGCTCTGCGGGTGCACCACCACTTCCACCTGGGACGGCTTGGCATCGAACAGCCAGCAGGCCTCGATCAGCTCCAGGCCCTTGTTGAGCATGCTCGCCGAGTCGACCGAGATCTTGCGGCCCATGGACCAGTTGGGGTGGGCGCAGGCCTGCTCGGGCGTGACGTTGAGCAGCTCCGCGGCCGGGGTATCACGGAACGGGCCACCGGAGGCGGTCAGCAGGATCCGTCGCACCCCCACGTTGCCCAGGCCACGGGCGAAGTCGCCGGGCATGCACTGGAAGATCGCGTTGTGCTCGCTGTCGATCGGCAGCAACACCGAACCGCTGCGACGCACCGCGTCCATGAACAAGGCCCCGGACATCACCAGGGCCTCTTTGTTGGCCAGCAGCACCTTCTTGCCCGCCTCGACCGCCGCCAGGGTAGAACGCAGGCCCGCGGCGCCGACGATGGCCGCCATCACCGCGTCCACTTCCGACGCCGACGCCACCTGGCAGAGGCCGGCCTCGCCTTCCAGCACCTCGGTGGCGCAGCCCGCCGCGGCCAGCCCGTCACGCAAGCGCGCGGCGGCCTCGGCGCTCGGCACCACGGCGAATGCCGGACGGTGACGCACGCACAGGGCCAGCAACTCGTCGATGCGTGAATAGCCACTCAGGGCGAACACCTGGTAACGCTCAGGGTGGCGCGCGATGACATCCAGGGTGCTCAGACCGATCGAGCCGGTGGCCCCGAGCACGGTAATACGTTGCGCACGATTCACATCACACCCCATTCGGCAGCCCACAAAAGTACGGCAAACATCGGAATCGCCGCGGTCAGGCTGTCGATGCGATCGAGCACCCCGCCGTGCCCCGGCAGCAGGTTGCTGCTGTCCTTGATGCCTTCGCGGCGCTTGAACATGCTCTCGGTCAGGTCACCGACCACCGAGGACATGACCACCACCACCGCGCCCAGCAGGCCCAGCAGGATCTGGCCAATGCCCCAGTCGCGGGCCAGGCCCACGCCCAGGGTGATCAGCAGGCTGACCACCAGGCCGCCATAGACACCCTCCCAGCTCTTGCCTGGGCTCACCTGGGGCGCCAGCTTGCGCTTGCCGAAGGCACGCCCGGAGAAATAGGCACCAATGTCGGCGGCCCAGACCAGCACCATCACCGCCAGGATCAACCAGTTGCCCAGCGGCCAGTGCTTGAGCAGCACCAGGCCCTGCCAGGCCGGCAGCAGCACCAACAAGCCGATCAGCAGGCGGCAGGCGGCGCTGCTCCACAGCTCGTTGCTGCGTGGATAGGTCAGCACCAGCCAGGTGGCCAGCGCCCACCAGATCACCGAGGCGCCCAGCACCCAGGGAGCGAGGTCCGGCATCAAGTAGAGCAGCATCAGCCCACCGGCCACCACCGCGGCATAGGCGATGCGCAGCGGCTGCGCCACCAGGCCGGCCAGGCGCGCCCACTCCCAGGCGCCGAGCGTGACCACGAAACCGATGAACAGGGCGAAATCCCCACCATTGAGCAGGAAGAAACCACCCAGCGCGATCGGCAGCAGGATCAGCGCGGTAATGATGCGTTGTTTAAGCATTAAGCACGGGCTCCAGCTTCGACCTGCTCGCTGGTCTTACCGAAGCGGCGCTGGCGCGAAGCGAAATCGGCCAGCGCGTTGCGCATGGCCTCGTGTTTGAAGTCCGGCCAGTACAGGTCGGAGAAGTACAGCTCGGCGTAGGCCAGCTGCCACAGCAGGAAGTTGCTGATGCGGTGTTCGCCACCGGTGCGGATGCACAGGTCGGGCAGCGGCAGGTCCCCGGTGGCCAGGCACGTCTGCAACAGCTCGGGGGTGATGTCCTCCGGACGCAGGTGCCCGGCCTGAACTTCCCGCGCCAGGCGCTGCGCGGCCTGGGCGATATCCCACTGGCCACCATAGTTGGCGGCGATCTGCAGGATGAAGCGGTTGCTGCCAGCGGTGGCAGCCTCCGCCTCGCGCATGGCCGCTTGCAACTCCGGATGGAACCGCGAACGGTCACCGATGATGCGCAGGCTGATGTTGTTGTCGTTCAGGCGCTTGGCCTCGCGACGCAGCGCCGAGAAGAACAGCTCCATCAGCGCACCGACCTCTTCGGCCGGGCGCTGCCAGTTTTCGCTGGAGAAAGCGAAGAGCGTGAGCACCTCGACCTTCGCCTCGGCGCACACTTCGATCACCGCGCGGACGGCATCGACACCCGCCTTGTGCCCGGCGACGCCAGGCAGCAGGCGCTTCTTCGCCCAGCGGTTGTTGCCATCCATGATGATAGCGACATGACGCGGCACCGAGGACGGCGCCGCTGGCTTGGTCTTTTCCATTAAAGAGCAACCCTGGCCTCAAACGGCCATCAGGTCCTTTTCCTTGGCCTTGAACGCGGCGTCGACTTCAGCGACGAACTTGTCGGTCAGCTTCTGGATCTCGTCCGCGGCGCGACGCTCTTCGTCTTCGCTGATTTCCTTGTCCTTGGTCAGCTTCTTCAGGTCGGCCAGGGCATCGCGACGCACGTTGCGCACGGCGACCTTGGCGTCTTCGGACACAGCGCTGGCCTGCTTGGTGTAGCCCTTGCGGGTTTCCTCGGTCAGGGCCGGCATCGGCACGCGAATGGTGGTGCCGGCGCTAGACGGGTTCAGGCCCAGGTCGGACGTCAGGATGGCCTTCTCGATGGCCGCGCTGAGGTTCTTGTCGTGAGCGACGATCTTCAGGGTACGGGCGTCCTCGACGGTGATCGCGGCCACCTGGTTCAGCGGCATGTCGCTACCCCAGGCAGGGACCTTGACGCTGTCCAGGATGCTCGGATGGGCGCGACCGGTACGGATCGCCGCCAGGTTGCGGGCCAGCGCCTCGATGGACTTGCCCATGCGCTCCTGGGCGTCTTTCTTGATTTCGTTGATCATTTTTGAACTTCCTCGATCAGAGTTCCTTCCGCGCCGCCATGCACGATGTTCAGCAGGGCGCCGGGCTTGTTCATATTGAAGACGCGCAGCGGCATCTGGTGGTCGCGGCACAGGCAAATTGCCGTCAGATCCATCACGCCCAGCTTGCGATCCAGCACTTCATCGTAGGTCAGATGATCGAACTTCTCGGCATGCGGGTCCTTGAATGGATCTGCAGTGTATACACCATCGACCTTGGTTGCCTTCAAAACCACGTCGGCATCGATTTCGATGGCGCGCAGGCAAGCGGCGGAGTCGGTGGTGAAGAACGGGTTACCGGTACCGGCGGCGAAGATCACGACTTCCTTGGAGTTCAGGTGGCGCATGGCCTTGCGACGATCGTAGTGATCGGTCACACCGACCATGGAGATGGCCGACATGACGATTGCGGTGATGTTCGCCCGCTCCAGCGCGTCGCGCATCGCCAGGGCATTCATCACGGTCGCCAGCATGCCCATGTGGTCGCCGGTGACACGATCCATGCCGGCTGCACTGAGCGCCGCGCCACGGAACAGGTTGCCACCACCAATCACCAGGCCGACCTGAACGCCGATACCGACCAGTTGGCCGACTTCCAGCGCCATGCGATCCAGGACCTTGGGGTCGATCCCGAACTCTTCCGAGCCCATCAGGGCCTCGCCGCTAAGTTTGAGTAGAATGCGTTTATAGCGAGCCTGATAACCACTGCCCTGCTGAGCCATTGCGAATCTCTCCTGCGGCGTTTGTAAAATTCTGGCGGGCTGCTTGAGCCTGCATGTAACACTGACATGACGCAGCGACTGCGTCAGCGAGCAACGGCCTGACAAACCGCTCCCGCTTTGACAAAGAGGCTGCGCGCGTGAGCGGGCAGCCTCTTTGGGGCGACAGACGAGTCCGTCTTACTGCTTGGCGGCAGCTACCTGGGCGGCAACTTCGGCAGCGAAGTCGTCAACCGGCTTCTCGATGCCTTCGCCGACCTTGAAGTAGGTGAAGGAAACGATTTCAGCGCCGGCTTTCTTGGCCAGTGCGCCGACCTTGACTTCCGGATCCATCACGAAGGCTTGCTCTTTCAGCGAGGCTTCGGCTTTGAACTTGGAAATACGACCGTTGATCATGTTCTCAACGATGTTTTCCGGCTTGCCGGCGATCTTGTCGGCGTTCAGCTGCAGGAAGACGTTCTTCTCGCGCTCGATGGCCTCGGCGGAGATTTCCGACGCATCCAGGAACTCTGGGTTCGAGGCTGCAACGTGCATGGCGATGTTCTTGGCCAGATCGACGTCACCGCCTTTCAGGACAACGACGGCACCGATCTTGTTGCCATGCAGGTAGGCACCGACAACGTCACCCTCAACGCGCACCAGGCGACGGATGTTGACGTTCTCGCCGCACTTGGCGACCAGGGCTTCACGAGCAGCTTCACGCGAGGCGATCAGCGGAGCGGCGTCGGTCAGCTTCTGGGCGAAGGCTTCTTCGATGCTTTCGGCAACGAAGTTCTTGAAGTCGTCTTGCAGGGCCAGGAAGTCGGTCTGCGAGTTCACTTCCAGCAGGACGGCGGATTTACCGTCGGTCTTGACGGCGATAGCGCCTTCAGCAGCGACGTTGCCAGCCTTCTTGGCGGCCTTGATGGCGCCCGAGGCACGCATGTCGTCAATGGCTTTCTCGATGTCGCCGCCGGCCTTTTCCAGGGCCTTCTTGCAATCCATCATGCCTTCGCCGGTACGCTCGCGCAGTTCTTTGACCAGCGCCGCAGTAATTGCTGCCATTTCAAAATCCTCTTGGAAAGTTTTTCAACCATTCCACCCGCTCGTCACGGGCGTTAAATTCTGCAAATCGCTGCCTTTATATCAGCTCGCCCATGATGCGGGGCCGTTGCTGACAGCAGGATTTCAAGGTGGCAAAAAGGGGGCCAAGCCCCCTTTTTGCGTGCCAAGTAGACGCCAGGCGTCAATTACTCAGCAGCAGGTGCAGCCGCTTCTTCAGCGTAGACTTCAGTGCCGCCGGCAACATTGTTGCGGCCGCGGATGACGGCGTCAGCCATCGAAGTCATGTACAGCTCGATAGCGCGGATGGCGTCATCGTTACCTGGGATGATGTAGTCAACACCTTCTGGGCTGCTGTTGGTATCGACAACGCCGATGACCGGGATGCCCAGCTTGTTGGCTTCAGTGATGGCAATGCGCTCGTGGTCGACGTCGATCACGAACAGGGCATCAGGCAGGCCGCCCATGTCCTTGATACCACCCAGGCTGCGGTCCAGCTTTTCCAGATCGCGCGAACGCATCAGGGCTTCTTTCTTGGTCAGCTTGGCAAAGGTGCCGTCTTCGGCCTGGGTTTCCAGGTCGCGCAGACGCTTGATCGAGGCGCGGATGGTCTTGTAGTTGGTCAGCATGCCGCCCAACCAACGGTGGTCAACGTATGGCGAACCGCAACGAGCAGCTTGCTCGGCGACGATCTTGCCGGCGGAACGCTTGGTGCCGACGAACATGATCTTGTTCTTGCCCTGGGCCAGGCGCTCGACGAAGGACAGAGCCTCGTTGAACATCGGCAGGGTTTTTTCCAGGTTGATGATGTGGATCTTGTTACGCGCGCCGAAAATGTACTTGCCCATTTTCGGGTTCCAGTAACGGGTCTGGTGGCCGAAGTGCACACCGGCCTTCAGCATATCGCGCATGTTGACTTGGGACATGATAGTTCCTTGATAAGTCGGGTTGGGCCTCCACGTATCCCAATGACCAACCCGCGCTTGCGAACAAGCGGGGCACCCAGGCCATCGTGTCGACACGTGTGTGGGTTTGAGCTAACGGAGGTCTCCCCCGAAAGCGGCGCATTTTATACCACAGACTGCGCGCTAACGGAACCCGGATGATGCAGCGTCCGTCAGCGGCTTTTGCAGCGACCCGGCTTTGGGGCCAGAATGCCTTCAATAGACCACCGGATCGCCGGGTTTCTCCCGCGAGAGCCCGCCAGATCGCCGCCGCGCTCTGGTAGAATCCGGTCTTTCCCGTTTGTTCGCGCCGCCCGTGGCGCCGTAGAGAGCCTGTAATGACCGTCACCATCAAGACCGCAGAAGACATCGAAAAGATGCGCATCGCCGGCCGCCTGGCCGCCGAAGTGCTGGAAATGATCGAACAGCACGTCAAGCCCGGTGTCACCACCGAAGAGCTCGACCGCCTGTGCCACGACTACATCGTCAACGTCCAGCAGGCGATCCCCGCACCGCTCAACTACAAGGGCTTCCCCAAGTCGATCTGCACCTCGATCAACCACGTGGTCTGCCATGGCATCCCCAATGACAAACCCCTGAAGGACGGCGACACCATCAACATCGATGTCACCGTGATCAAGGACGGCTATCACGGCGACACCAGCCGCATGTACCACGTCGGGACCGTCGCCCCGTGGGCCGAGCGCCTGTCGAAAGTCACCCAGGAATGCCTGTACAAGGCCATCGAGCTGGTCAAGCCGGGCTGCCGCCTGGGCGACATCGGCGAAGTGATCCAGAAGCACGCCGAAAAGAATGGTTTCTCGGTGGTCCGCGAGTTCTGTGGCCACGGCATCGGCAAGGTGTTCCATGAAGAGCCGCAGATTCTCCACTACGGCCGCGCCGGCACCGGCATGGAGCTCAAGGAAGGCATGACCTTCACCATCGAGCCGATGATCAACCAGGGCAAGGCCGACACCAAGGTGCTGGGCGATGGCTGGACCGCCATTACCAAGGACCGCAAGCTCTCGGCCCAGTGGGAACATACCCTGGTGGTGACCGCAGACGGCTACGAGATCTTTACCCTGCGCAAGGACGACACTATCCCGCGCACCTCGGCCTGACTCTTATCCAAAGGAACGCGACTCGATGCCCCAGGTGGATCCCGAGCTGTTCGACCGCGGCCAGTTCCAGGCGGAACTGGCCCTCAAGGCTAGCCCCATCGCCGCGTTCAAGAAGGCCATCCGCATGGCCGGCGAGGTGCTCGACAAGCGTTTTCGCGAGGGCCGGGAGATCCGCCGCCTGATCGAGGACCGTGCCTGGTTCGTCGATAACATCCTGCAACAGGCCTGGCGCCAGTTCGACTGGGGCAACCCCGACGGCATCGCCCTGGTCGCCGTCGGCGGCTATGGTCGCGGCGAGCTGCACCCGTACTCCGACATCGACCTGCTGATCCTGCTCGAGGCCGCCGAGCACGAGCAGTACCGCGACGCCATCGAACGTTTTCTGACCTTGCTGTGGGACATCGGCCTGGAAGTCGGTCAGAGCGTGCGCACTGTCGACGAATGCGCCGAGCAGGCGCGCGCCGACCTCACGGTCATCACCAACCTGATGGAAAGCCGCACCATCGCCGGCCCCGAGCCACTGCGCCAGCGCATGCTCGATGCCACCAGCACGGCGCACATGTGGCCGAGCAAGGAGTTCTTCCTGGCCAAACGCGCCGAACTCAAGGCCCGCCACCACAAGTACAACGACACCGAGTACAACCTGGAGCCCAACGTCAAGGGCGGCCCCGGCGGCCTGCGCGACATCCAGACGGTGTTGTGGGTAGCTCGGCGCCAGTACGGCACCCTCAACCTGCACGCCTTGGCCGGCGAGGACTTCCTGCTGGAAAGCGAGAACGAGCTGCTGGCCTCGTCCCAGGCCTTCCTCTGGCGTGTGCGCTACGCCCTGCACATGCTCGCCGGGCGCGCCGAAGACCGCTTGCTGTTCGACCACCAGCGCAGCATCGCCGCGCTGCTGGGCTACAGCGACGACAACCCCAAGCGCGCCATCGAGCAGTTCATGCAGCAGTACTACCGGGTGGTGATGAGCATCAGCCAGTTGTGCGACCTGATCATCCAGCACTTCGAGGAGGTGATCCTCGCCGATGACAGCGGCAGCACGCAGCCGCTCAACGCCCGGTTCCGCCTACACGACGGCTATATCGAGGCAGCCAACCCCAACGTGTTCCGCCGCACACCGTTCGCCATGCTGGAAATCTTCGTGCTGATGGCCCAGCACCCGGAAATCAAGGGTGTGCGCGCCGACACCGTGCGCCTGCTGCGCGAGCATCGTCATCTGATCGACGACAAGTTCCGCCACGATATCCGCAACACCAGCCTGTTCATCGAACTGTTCAAGTGCGAAATCGGTATCCACCGCAACCTGCGGCGGATGAACCGCTACGGCATCCTCGGCCGCTACCTGCCGGAATTCGGCCTGATCGTCGGGCAGATGCAGCACGACCTGTTCCACATCTATACGGTCGACGCCCACACCCTCAACCTGATCAAGCACCTGCGCAAGCTGCAGTACACCCCGGTGTCGGAGAAATTCCCGCTGGCCAGCAAGCTCATGGGCCGTCTGCCCAAGCCCGAGCTGATCTACCTGGCCGGGCTGTACCATGACATCGGCAAGGGCCGCCAGGGCGACCATTCCGAGCTTGGCGCGGTAGACGCGCAAGCCTTCTGCACGCGGCACCAGCTACCCGCCTGGGACAGCCGGCTGATCGTCTGGCTGGTGCAGAACCACCTGGTGATGTCCACCACCGCCCAGCGCAAGGACCTCTCCGACCCGCAGGTGATCAACGATTTCGCCCTGCATGTCGGCGATGAGACACGCCTGGACTACCTCTATGTGCTGACCGTGGCCGACATCAACGCCACCAACCCCAGCCTGTGGAACTCCTGGCGGGCAAGCCTGCTGCGCCAGCTCTACACCGAGACCAAGCGCGCCCTGCGCCGGGGCCTGGAGAACCCGCTGGACCGCGAGGAGCAGATCCGCCAGACCCAATCCGCGGCCCTGGATATTCTCGTGCGCGAAGGCACCGACCCGGACGACGTCGAGCAGTTGTGGTCACAGCTGGGCGATGACTACTTCCTCAAGCACAACGCCGCCGACGTGGCCTGGCACAGCGACGCGATCCTCCAGCAGCCGGCCGACGGCGGCCCACTGGTGCTGATCAAGGAAACCACCCAGCGCGAGTTCGAGGGCGGCACGCAGATCTTCATCTATGCCCCCGACCAGCATGACTTCTTCGCAGTGACCGTGGCCGCCATGGCCCAACTCAACCTGAACATTCACGATGCGCGGATCATCACCTCGAGCAGCCAGTTCACCCTCGACACCTACATCGTGCTCGACAACGACGGCGGCTCTATCGGCGACAACCCGCAACGGGTCCGGCAGATCCGCGACGGCCTGACCGAGGCGCTGCGCAACCCGGAGGATTACCCGACCATCATCCAGCGTCGGGTGCCGCGCCAGCTCAAGCACTTCAACTTCCCGCCGCAGGTGACCATCCTCAACGATGCCCAGCGCCCGGTGACCGTGCTGGAGATCACCGCCCCCGACCGCCCCGGCTTGCTGGCGCGGATCGGGCGGATCTTCCTGGAGTTCGACATCTCGCTGCAGAACGCCAAGATCGCCACCCTCGGCGAGCGCGTGGAAGACGTGTTCTTCATCACCGACGCCGACAACCAGCCGCTATCCGATCCGCAACTGTGCAGCCGCCTGCAGGAAGCCATCGTCCAGCAGTTGCAGGCCGGCCAGGCCAGCGATGCCAGCCCTACCCGCATGACCTTTTGACGATAACGAGACCTTGCGCCGATGAACCACGCCTTGACCCAGCTCCAGCCCTACCCGTTCGAGAAACTGCGCGCCCTGCTGGGCACCGTGAAGCCGGCAGCCGACAAGCGCGCCATCGCCCTGTCTATCGGTGAGCCGAAGCATGCATCGCCGGCGTTCGTCGCTCAGGCCATGGCCGACAACCTCGACAAGCTGGCGGTGTATCCAAGCACAATCGGCCTGCCTGCCCTGCGCCAGGCCATCGGCCAGTGGTGCGAGCGGCGGTTCGACGTCCCGGCCGGCTGGCTCGATGCCGACCGCCACATCCTGCCGGTCAACGGCACCCGCGAGGCGCTGTTCGCCTTCACTCAAGCCGTGGTCAACCGCAGCGACGACGCCCTGGTGGTCAGCCCCAACCCGTTTTACCAGATCTACGAAGGCGCGGCGCTGCTGGCCGGCGCCACCCCGCACTACCTGCCATGCCTGGAAAGCAACGGCTTCAACCCCGACTTCGATGCTGTACCGGCCGAGACCTGGGAACGCTGCCAGATCCTGTTCCTGTGCTCCCCAGGCAACCCCACCGGCGCCCTGGTACCGATGGACACCTTGAAGAAGCTGATCGCCCTCGCCGACAAGCACGACTTCGTGATCGCCGCCGATGAGTGCTACAGCGAGCTGTACTTCGACGAGGACGCGCCGCCAGCGGGTCTGCTGAGTGCCTGCGCTGCCCTTGGTCGCAGTGACTTCAAGCGCTGCGTGGTGTTCCACAGCCTATCCAAGCGCTCCAACCTGCCAGGCCTGCGTTCGGGCTTCGTGGCTGGCGACGCCGAGATCATCAAACCATTCCTGCTGTACCGCACCTACCACGGCTGCGCGATGCCGGTGCAAACCCAACTGGCCAGCGTCGCTGCCTGGCAGGACGAAGCCCATGTGCGCGAGAACCGCGACCTGTACCGGGCCAAGTACGACGCCGTGCTCGAGATCCTGCAACCGGTGCTGGACGTGCAGCGCCCGGATGGCAGCTTCTATCTGTGGGCCAAGGTGCCGGGCAGCGATGCCGATTTCACCCGCGACCTGTACGAAGCCGAGCATGTGACGGTGGTGCCGGGGTCGTATCTGTCGCGGGAAGTGGATGGCGTCAACCCGGGGGCCGGGCGTGTGCGCATGGCGCTGGTCGCGCCGCTGGCCGAGTGCATCGAGGCGGCGGAGCGAATCAGGGCATTCCTGACTCGCTGACAATGCAGCGCTGCCGGCCCCTCATCCGCAGGGCTGGGCAGCAATCAACAGGAGCTGGCGCCCCTTGGTTCAAAAACTTATCGGGCGCCACCCGTAGCAATATGTACCGCATTGCGCACCCATGACCTTTTTAAAGTGGGATTTCCTACACAAAAAGGTACATGACATGAAACACATCCTACTCGAAAAAACCGTTCATCAAGTACGCAAGACATTGCGCCGCAAGCACACCCTCTCCACCCGCTCGATCGGTTTGCCAGAGACCTTCTGGGCCCCCGGCCAGACACTGGGCGTCTCGTTCCGCGGCGCGCCAGAGGAATCCCTCAAGCAAGCAATAATGAGCGCCGCCACCCAATGGCTCGATCACGCTAACCTGACATTCGAACTGCGCGAAGACAATGATAGCTCGGCCGAGATATACATCGAGACCGACGCCCCTGAAACCCTGAACCAAAGCAACTACGGCAAGTACCGGCCGGATCCGGACGATGAGACCATGACCCTGGGTATCAAGCCGGGTCATCCGCGCTTCGAACTTACTGTGCTGCATGAGTTTGGACATGCATTGGGCCTCTACCACGAGCACCAGCATCCCGAGGCCAATATTCCCTGGGATCTGGACGCCGTGCGGGAGTACGTCGCAGCGAAGTTCACGCAAGAGGAACGCGAGGACCCAGCCTTCGCGGAAACCTTGGAGCGGTTGATCAGGCAGAATTACCTGCCGATCACCTATGAGACCATCATCACCTTGCGCTATGACAAGGAGTCAATCATGCACTACGCCATCGACCAATCGCTGACCTTGACGGACTGGTCATCGGACTGGAATTTCCAGCTCAGCAACAAGGACAAGCAGTTCATCAGCATGATCTATCCGATCCCTGAATAGCCTGCGGCTATCTGAGCTGCCCTAGCTTGGCCTCGCTCAAGTCCAGTTCGCCCAGCACCTGGCGCACCACCTCATCTCCTACTCGATGCTGGCGATGCAAGTTGTACAACTCCAGGCGCTGGGCGCGCAGTGCCCGCACGCGCAGGCGGCGCTCCAGCAGGTCCATCTGCTCGGCCAGGGCACGGGCCTCGACGCTGTCGTTGTAGCTCTCGAGCTCGTCTCGGTATTCGGCCATCAACCGCGCCTTTAGCTCGACCGCCAGGGCCGCCTGGGCGGCATCCTGCGGCGTGTTGGCGTCGGTCACTTCTTCCGCCTCCAAGGCATGGATCGCGGCCTCCGCCGTGCGTCGCCAAGCCTCCTGAACCTCCTGCTGCAGGCGCTCATCCGGGCTCTTGGTGACGCCGCGCAGCAGGATTGGCAGGGCAATCACGGCACTGACCAGCGACAACAGGATCACCCCGGCAGCGATGAAAATCAGCAGGTCACGCTCTGGGAAGGCTTGGCCCGCTCCGATCAGCAGCGGAATCGACATCACGCCGGCCAGGGTCACCGCTCCACGCACCCCTCCCAGGGTCAGCAGCCAGCAGGAACGCGCGGTAGGCATCAGCACCAACGCCGGCTTGCCACGCCAACGCCGCACCACGCCAATGGCGCGCCAGATGCTCTGGACCCAGACGAAGCGCAGCAATACCAGCGCGGCGAAGATCGCCACGACATCCAGGCAGCGCCAGGCCAGGGTCGGCCATACCGCCGCTTCGTCACTGATCACCGCTTTGATGATGTCCGGCAATTGCAGGCCCAGCAGCAGGAAAATCAGGCCGTTGAAGGCGAATTCAAGCAACGACCAGACACTGCGATTGAGCAGGCGCGTGCTGGTCTGGCGTGGTAGCAGGTCGAGCCAGCTCTGCATCATGCCGGCGGCCACTGCTGACAGGATGCCCGACACCCCTAGGCGCTCGGCCAGCACATAGGCGGCGAACGGCAGCAGCAGCATGAACACCACGTGGGTGGCCGGATCGTCCCAGCCGCGGGTGATCATCCACATGCGCAGGCGCCCAACCAACCAGCTCAGCGCCACCCCCACCGCCAGGCCGCCCAGGGCGACCAGGACGAACGTCAAGCTGGCCTCGGTCAGCGAGAACACGCCGGTGATGGCGGCGGCCAGGGCGAATTTGAAGGTCACCAGGCCCGAGGCGTCGTTCATCAACGCCTCGCCTTGGAGCATGTGCATCAGCGGCGTGGGCAGGCGGTCCTGGGTGATGGCCGAGACCGCCACCGCATCGGTGGGCGACAGCACCGCCGCCAGGGCAAAGGCCACCGGCAGGGGAATGCTCGGTAGCAGCCAGTGGATGAAGTACCCGGCGCCGACCACGGTGAACAGCACCAGCCCCACCGCCAGTGCCACCACCGGCCCGCGTATGCGCCACAGCTCGCGCTTGGGCATGCGCCAGCCGTCGGCGAACAGCAGCGGAGGCAGGAACAGGAACAGGAACAGCTCCGGGTCCAGCGCCACATGCAGGCCCAGGGTCGGCCACGCCAGCAAGGCACCGGCGCCGATCTGCACCAACGGCAGCGGCAGCGGCAACAGGCGCCCCACCAGTTTGGAAACGCTCACCAGCATCAGCAGGATAAGAACGGTATAAGCTGACTGCATCGGCAAACTTCCTGTGTGATTCGAGAAACGATAGCGGGGGCAACATCGCCATTGAAACAATATGTTAGCGGCCTACGTCTATCTTGGACCGCTGCACGATAGTCGCAGCCGCTCAACGAATATGTAACACAATGCTACTAGTGACGCCGTGACACACATCGCCCCGTACCGATAAGCCCGCAGCCGTGGCGCCAACCCTGTCGATACCGCATAATCGGCCCTACCCCCTCTTCAAGGAGTATCGGGCACGCCCAGGCTGCCCCAGGCATTCAATGGCTTACACTCTCTACGGCATCAAAGCCTGCGACACCATGAAAAAGGCCCGCACCTGGCTTGAAGAACAGGCCATCGGCTTCGAGTTCCACGACTACAAGACCCAGGGCATCGACCGCGACAGCCTCAACCGCTGGTGCGACGAGCATGGCTGGGAAATCGTGCTGAACCGCGCCGGGACCACCTTCCGCAAGCTCGACGACGCCAGCAAGGCCGACCTCGACCAGGCCAAGGCCGTCGAACTGATGCTCGCCCAACCGTCGATGATCAAGCGTCCGGTACTCGACCTTGGCGAGCGTACCCTGGTTGGCTTCAAGCCCGACCTGTACGCCGCTGCGCTGACCTGATCCCGCATTACGCTCCATCCCCTTTTCGCATGAGGTAATCGCATGTCTCAATCGCTGTTCAGCCTGGCCTTCGGTGTCGGCACCCAGAACCGCCAGGGTGCCTGGCTGGAAGTCTTCTACGCGCAGCCTGTGCTCAAGCCGTCGGCCGAGCTGGTAGCCGCCGTCGCGCCGATCCTCGGCTATGAGGGCGGCAACCAGGCCATCGCCTTCACCACCGCCCAGGCCGCGCAACTGGCTGAAGCACTCAAGGGTGTGGACGCCGCACAAGCCGCCCTGCTGACCCGCCTGGCCGAAAGCCACAAGCCGCTGGTCGCCACCGTGCTGGCCGAAGACGCTGCTCTAGCCTCCACGCCAGAGGCCTACCTCAAGCTGCACCTGCTGTCGCACCGCCTGGTCAAGCCGCACGGCGTGTCGCTGGCCGGCATCTTCCCGCTGCTGCCAAACGTGGCCTGGACCAGCCAGGGCGCCATCGACCTGGCCGAGCTGGCCGAGCAGCAACTGGAAGCGCGCCTCAAGGGCGAACTGCTGGAAGTGTTCTCGGTGGACAAGTTCCCGAAGATGACCGACTACGTGGTCCCGGCCGGCGTGCGCATCGCCGACACCGCCCGTGTGCGCCTGGGCGCCTACATCGGCGAAGGCACCACCATCATGCACGAAGGCTTCGTCAACTTTAACGCCGGCACCGAAGGCCCGGGCATGATCGAAGGCCGCGTGTCGGCCGGCGTATTCGTCGGCAAGGGCTCGGACCTGGGCGGCGGCTGCTCGACCATGGGCACCCTGTCCGGTGGCGGCAACATCGTCATCAAGGTCGGCGAAGGTTGCCTGATCGGTGCCAACGCCGGTATCGGCATTCCGCTGGGCGACCGCAACACCGTCGAGGCCGGCCTGTACATCACCGCCGGCACCAAGGTGAACCTGCTGGACGAGAACAACCAGCTGGTCAAGGTGGTCAAGGCACGCGATCTGGCCGGCCAGACCGACTTGCTGTTCCGCCGCAACTCGCTCAATGGCGCCGTGGAGTGCAAGACCCACAAGTCGGCCATCGAGCTGAACGAGGCGTTGCACGCCCACAACTGATTCCCCTCAGGCGTGAAGTGATAAGATCGGGTTTGCTCTTGAAGGCAGACCCGATTTTCATTCCAGGCCCCGCGACCATGTTCCAACCCTCCCCCTGGCGTGCCGACTTTCCCGCCATCGCCACCCTGCAACGCCAGCACCAGACCTATCTGGATAGCGCCGCCACCACGCAGAAACCCCAGGCCCTGCTCGATGCCCTGAGCCACTATTACGGCCATGGCGCGGCCAACGTGCACCGTGCCCAGCACCTGCCCGGCGCCCTGGCCACCCAGGCCTTCGAGGGCTCCCGCGACAAGGTCGCCGCCTGGCTCAATGCCGCCGACTCACGGCAGATCATCTTCACCCACGGCGCCACCTCGGCGCTGAACCTGCTGGCCTATGGCCTGGAACACCGCTTCGAGGCCGGCGACGAAATCGCCATCAGTGCCTTGGAACACCACGCCAACCTGTTGCCTTGGCAGCAAATGGCGCAACGTCGCCAACTGCGCCTGGTGGTGCTGCCGGTAAACGAGCAGGGCCATGTCGACCTGGATCAGGCCCTGCAACTGATCGGCCCGCGCACCCGCCTGCTCGCCATCAGCCAGCTGTCCAACGTGCTGGGCACCTGGCAACCGCTGGCGCCTCTGCTGGCCCATGCCCAGGCCCAGGGTGCCCTGACGGTGGTCGATGGCGCCCAGGGCGTGGTCCATGGCCGTCACGATGTGCAACAGCTGGCCTGTGACTTCTACGTATTCTCCAGCCACAAGCTCTACGGCCCGGAAGGCGTCGGTGTGCTCTATGGCCGCCCCCAGGCGCTGGGGCTGCTGCGCCACTGGCAATTTGGCGGCGAAATGGTCCAGCTCGCCGAGTACCAGACCGCCAGTTTCCGCCCTACACCGCTGGGCTTCGAGGCAGGCACCCCACCAATCGCCGGGGTGATCGGCCTGGGTGCAACCCTGGACTACCTGGCCAGCCTAGACGCCAACGCGGTGGCCACCCATGAGGCCACCTTGCACCAACACCTGGTACGCGGCCTGGCTGATCGGGAAGGGGTTCGTCTGCTTGGCTCACCGCAAGCGGCGCTCGCCAGTTTCGTCATTGAAGGGGTGCACAACGCCGATATCGCCCACCTGCTGACGGAACAAGGCATTGCCGTACGCGCCGGGCATCACTGCGCCATGCCCTTGCTCAAGGGGCTGGGGCTGGAGGGCGCGATCCGTGTTTCTCTCGGGCTCTATACCGACAGCGATGACCTGCAACGTTTATTCGACGCGCTCGACCAGGGCCTGGAGCTGCTGCGATGAGCCTGTCGGCCGAGGCCAGCCAGGCGCTGGAGAGTTTCCAACAGGCGCGAGGGTGGGAGCAGCGGGCGCGACTGCTGATGCAGTGGGGCGATCGGCTGGAGCCACTGGGTGACAGCGAGAAGACCGAGGCCAACCGGGTGCACGGCTGCGAAAGCCTGGTGTGGCTGGTGGCACATCAGGAAAATGGTCAGTGGCATTTCAAAACCGCTAGTGATGCACGCCTGTTGCGCGGCTTGCTGGCACTGCTGCTGGTACGGGTGCAGGGCTTGGCCAGCGACGAGCTAGCGGTGCTGGACCTGGGCGCCTGGTTTACCCAATTGGGGTTGGAGCGCCAGCTGTCACCGTCGCGCAGCAATGGGCTGCATGCGGTGTTGCTGAGAATGGCCGACCTGGCGACCACTCACTGACGTCAAGGCCGCTCCTACAGGGGCTTGGCCCGCTCCGACGGGCGCCGCGCTCCGGCCACCAGCTTCTCCACCGCCTTGCTCGCCGCCACCATACCAAAGGTGGCCGTCACCATCATCACCGCGCCAAACCCACCAGCACAGTCCAGCCGCACACCTTCGCCAACGAAGCTCTTCTGCAGGCACACGCTGCCATCCCCCTTGGGATAGCGCAGTTGCTCGCTGGAGAACACGCACGGCACGCCATAGTTGCGGCTGGTGTTGCGCGAGAAGTTGTAGTCCCGGCGCAGGGTCGAGCGCACCCGCGAGGCCAGCGGGTCGTTGAAGGTCTTGTTCAGGTCGCCGATCTGGATCTGCGTCGGATCGATCTGCCCGCCGGCGCCACCGGTGGTGACCACGGCAATCTTGCGCCGCCGGCACCAGGCGATCAGCGCGGCCTTGGCCATCACGCTGTCGATGCAATCGATCACGCAATCCAACTGCTCGGTGATGTACTCGACCATGGTCTCGCGGGTGACGAAGTCGGCCACCGCGTGCACCGTGCAGGCTGGGTTGATGGCGCGTAGGCGCTCGGCCATCACCTCGACCTTGGCGCGCCCGACCTGACCCTCGAGGGCATGGGCCTGACGGTTAGTGTTGCTGACGCACACGTCATCCAGGTCGAACAGGCTGATCTCGCCCACGCCACTGCGAGCCAGGGCTTCGGCCGCCCACGAGCCCACCCCGCCGATACCGACGATGGCCACATGGGCCTGGCGCAGGCGCTGCAGGCCGTCGTCGCCGTAGAGCCGGGCAACGCCGGCGAAGCGTGGGTCTTCTGTGCTCATGCTGCTACCTCGAAAAATCCGGCGCGCATTATAGGCCAAGCAGCGTGATTCCGGGACGGCGTTGGCAAGAGTCCTGCCAAGCCTGCTTTAATGTCCTATTACGTAAGACGATCT
This sequence comes from Pseudomonas sp. FG47, assembly GCF_057809115.1. Classification (NCBI taxonomy): domain Bacteria; kingdom Pseudomonadati; phylum Pseudomonadota; class Gammaproteobacteria; order Pseudomonadales; family Pseudomonadaceae; genus Pseudomonas; species Pseudomonas sp. FG47. The sequence goes on along the minus strand of NZ_JBMDJI010000015.1, from coordinate 33,552 downwards.
GAACGACAAGCGAGCGGGCCAAGAACTTCATCCCTTGTCGAAAATCCAACGCATTGCCTGCCCTGGCAGTGTAGGACTTACAGCCAGACACCACGCCCCGCGCCTCTCTTCGGAACCACGAACACCTATGTCATCACGCAAATTCGGTCTCAACCTGGTGGTGGTGCTGGCCATCGCCGCGCTGTTCACCGGGTTCTGGGCCCTGATCAACCGCCCGGTATCCGCCCCTGCCTGGCCGGAGCAGGTCTCCGGCTTTTCCTACTCGCCGTTCCGCCTGGGCCAGAGCCCGCAGAAGGGCCAGTACCCCAGCGAGGAGGAAATCCGCCAGGACCTCGAGCAACTCAACAAGCTGACCGACAACATCCGCATCTACACCGTCGAGGGCACCCAGGCCGAAGTGCCGCACCTGGCCGAGGAGCTTGGCCTGCGCGTTACCCTGGGTATCTGGATCAGCAATGACCAGGAACGCAACGAACGCGAGATCGAGAAGGCCATTGGCCTGGCCAATACTTCGCGTAGCGTGGTGCGGGTGGTGGTCGGCAACGAGGCGCTGTTCCGCGAGGAGGTCAGCGCCGAGCAACTGATTGGCTACCTGGACCGGGTGCGCGCCGCGGTCAAGGTCCCGGTGACCACCAGTGAACAGTGGCATATCTGGAAGGAACATCCGGAACTTGCCAAGCATGTCGACCTGATCGCCGCGCACATCCTGCCGTACTGGGAGTTCGTGCCGATGAAGGACTCGGTGCAGTTCGTCCTCGACCGCGCCCGCGAACTGCGCAAGCAGTTCCCGCGCAAGCCGCTGCTGCTCTCGGAGGTCGGCTGGCCGAGCAATGGCCGCATGCGCGGCGGCGCCGACGCCACCCAGGCCGATCAGGCCATCTACCTGCGCACCCTGGTCAACACCCTCAACCGTCGCGGCTACAACTACTTCGTCATCGAGGCCTACGACCAACCATGGAAGGCCAGCGACGAAGGTTCGGTAGGCGCCTACTGGGGCGTGTACAACGCCGAGCGCCAGCAGAAATTCAACTTCGAGGGGCCGATCGTGGCGATCCCGCAGTGGCGTGCCCTGGCCGTGGCCTCGGTGGTGCTGGCGATGATCGCCCTGGCCATATTGCTGATCGACGGCTCGGCCCTGCGCCAGCGCGGGCGTACCTTCCTCACCTTCATCACCTTCCTGTGCGGCTCGGTGCTGGTGTGGATCGCCTATGACTACAGTCAGCAGTACAGCACCTGGTTCAGCCTGACCGTGGGCGTGCTGCTGGCGCTCGGTGCCCTGGGCGTGTTCATCGTGCTGCTGACCGAGGCCCATGAGCTGGCCGAGGCGGTGTGGATTCACAAGCGCCGACGGGAGTTCCTGCCAGTGCAGGCCGACAGCGCTTACCGCCCGAAGGTCTCGGTGCATGTGCCGTGCTACAACGAGCCACCCGAGATGGTGAAACAGACCCTCGACGCCCTCGCCGCATTGGACTACCCCGACTACGAAGTGCTGGTGATCGACAACAACACCAAGGACCCAGCCGTGTGGGAGCCGTTGAGGGCCCATTGCGAGAAGTTGGGCGAGCGTTTCAAGTTCTTCCACGTCGCACCGCTGGCCGGCTTCAAGGGCGGCGCGCTGAACTATCTGATCCCGCACACGGCCAAGGACGCCGAGGTGATCGCGGTGATCGACTCGGACTACTGCGTCGACCGCAACTGGCTCAAGCACATGGTGCCGCATTTCGCCGACCCGAAGATCGCCGTGGTGCAGTCGCCGCAAGACTATCGCGACCAGCACGAAAGCACCTTCAAGAAGCTGTGCTACAGCGAGTACAAGGGGTTCTTTCATATCGGCATGGTCACCCGCAACGACCGTGACGCGATCATCCAGCACGGCACCATGACCATGACCCGGCGCAGCGTGCTCGAAGAACTGGGTTGGGCCGAATGGTGCATCTGCGAGGACGCCGAGCTGGGCCTGCGCGTGTTCGAAAAGGGCCTGTCGGCCGCCTATGCCCACAACAGCTACGGCAGGGGCCTGATGCCCGACACCTTCATCGACTTCAAGAAGCAGCGCTTCCGCTGGGCCTACGGCGCCATCCAGATCATCAAGCACCACGCCAGCGCGTTGCTGCGCGGCAAGGACAGCGAACTGACCCGTGGCCAGCGCTACCACTTCCTGGCCGGCTGGCTGCCGTGGATCGCCGATGGCATGAACATTTTCTTCACCGTCGGCGCGCTGCTGTGGTCAGCGGCGATGATCATCGTGCCGCATCGGGTCGACCCGCCGTTGATGATGTTCGCCATCCCGCCGCTGGCGCTGTTCTTCTTCAAGGTCGGCAAGATCCTGTTCCTCTACCGCCGCGCGGTGGGGGTCGACCTGAAGGATGCCTTCGCCGCCGCTTTGGCAGGGCTGGCGCTGTCGCATACCATCGCCAAGGCGGTGCTGTACGGTTTCTTCACCAACAGCATGCCGTTCTTCCGCACGCCGAAGAATGCCGACAGCCATGGCCTGTTGGTGGCGCTTGCCGAAGCCCGCGAAGAGCTGTTCATCATGCTGCTACTGTGGGGCGCGGCGCTGGGGATCTACCTGGTGCAGGGGCTGCCAAGTTCGGACATGCGCTTCTGGGTGGCGATGCTGCTGGTGCAGTCGCTGCCTTACCTGGCGGCGCTGGTGATGGCATTGCTGTCGTCGCTGCCCAAGCCCGCCGCAAAGGCCGCCGAAACACAACAGGCTTGAGAATACCGGGGGCGCTGTGCGCCCCTTTCGCGACACAAGGCCGCTCCTACAGGGGATCGCACACTGCCGTAGGAGCGGCCTTGTGTCGCGAAAGGGCCGCACAGCGGCCCGCCGTTTGATATAAGATAACGCCCCTCAGATTTCCCGCCCTGCCTTGCCCCGGAGTCCTGCAATGACGGCCCCAGCCGAGCTTTCGCCTACCCTGCAACTGGCCTGCGAGCTGATCCGCCGCCCGTCGGTCACCCCGGTCGACGCCGACTGCCAGACCCAGATGATGAACCGCCTGGGCGCTGTCGGCTTCCAGCTCGAGCCGATGCGCTTCGAGGACGTCGACAATTTCTGGGCCACCCATGGCAACCAGGCCGGCCCGGTGCTGTGCTTCGCCGGCCACACCGACGTGGTGCCCACCGGCCCCGTGCAGCAGTGGCAGCATGAACCGTTCGAGGCACTGATCGACGCCGACGGCATGCTCTGCGGCCGCGGCGCCGCCGACATGAAAGGCAGCCTGGCCTCGATGGTGGTGGCCTGCGAACGCTTCGTGCACAACTACCCGAACCACCGCGGCAAGGTCGCCTTCCTGATCACCAGCGACGAGGAAGGCCCGGCCCACCACGGCACCAAGGCCGTGGTCGAGCGCCTGAAAGCGCGCAACGAACGCCTGGACTGGTGCATCGTCGGCGAGCCGTCGAGCACCAGCCTGCTCGGCGACGTGGTCAAGAACGGCCGCCGTGGCTCGCTCGGCGCCACCCTGACCGTGCGCGGCAAGCAGGGCCATGTGGCCTACCCACACCTGGCACGCAACCCGATCCACCTGGCCGCGCCGGCCCTGGCGGAGCTTGCCGCCGAGCACTGGGACGAAGGCAATGCGTTCTTCCCGCCGACCAGCTTCCAGATCTCCAACCTCAATTCTGGCACCGGCGCCACCAACGTGGTCCCGGGCGAGCTGACCGCGCTGTTCAACTTCCGCTTCTCCACCGAGTCGACCGTCGAAGGCCTGCAACAGCGGGTCGCGGCGATCCTCGACAAGCATCAGTTGCAGTGGCACATCGACTGGGCGCTGTCGGGCCTGCCGTTCCTCACCGAGCCGGGCGACCTGCTCGATGCGGTGTCCTCGAGCATCAAAGCCGTCACCGGCCGCGAGACCCGACCGTCGACCAGCGGTGGCACCTCCGATGGCCGCTTCATCGCCACCATGGGCACCCAGGTGGTCGAACTCGGCCCGGTCAACGCCACTATCCACCAGGTGGACGAGCGCATCCTGGCCAGCGATCTCGACCTGCTGACCGAGATCTACTACCAGACAATGGTACGGTTGCTCGCCTGATGCTCGCCTGCCCTCTTTGCCAGGCGCCCCTGGCGCGTCTCGACAACGGCGTGGCCTGCCCAGCCGGCCACCGCTTCGACCGCGCCCGCCAGGGCTACCTGAACCTGCTGCCGGTGCAGCACAAGAACAGCCGCGATCCAGGCGATAACCAAGCCATGGTCGAAGCCCGTCGCGATTTCCTCGACGCCGGTCACTATGCGCCGGTGGCCGGGCGCCTGGCGCAACTGGCCGCCGAGCGCCAGCCAGGCGCCTGGCTGGACATCGGTTGCGGCGAGGGCTATTACACCGCACAGATCGCCCAGGCCCTGCCGGCAGCCGACGGCTATGCCCTGGACATCTCCCGCGAGGCGGTCAAGCGCGCCTGCCGCCGTGCCCCGCAGCTCACCTGGATGGTCGCCAGCATGGCCCGCGTGCCCCTGGCCGACGCCTGCTGCGGCTTCATCGCCAGCGTGTTCAGCCCGCTGGACTGGGCCGAAGCCAAGCGCCTGCTCGCCCCCGGTGGCGGCCTGATGCGGGTGGGCCCGACCAGCGGCCACCTGCTGGAACTGCGCGAGGTGCTCTACGATGAAGTACGCCCCTACGCCGACGACAAGCACCTGGCGCTGGTGCCGCCAGGCATGCACCACGCCCACAGCGAAACCCTGGAGTTTCGCCTGAGCCTGGTCGAGGCCAAGGCCCGCGCCGACCTGCTGGCCATGACCCCGCACGGCTGGCGCGCCAGCGCCGAGAAACGCGCGCAGGTCATCGACCAGCCCGAGCCGTTCGAGGTCACCGTTTCCATGCGTTATGACTATTTTGTGCGCCAAGACTGAGCACACACCGGAGCCCCCCATGCGTCAACCCGATATCGAGATCTACCTCAAGGACGACGAGGTCGATCACAAGCAGATCGCCGACTGGCTGGCCCAGGCCCTGGGCCCGTGCAGCGAATGGAAGCAAAAAGGCCAGACCTTCAAGTGCACGGCCGGTAACATTCCGGTCACCTGGTTACCCAAGGCTGTGGGGAAATGGAACAGCCTGTACCTGGAAAGCGACCAGACCCCCTGGGACGACGACATCGCCTGCGCCCGCGCGGCGTTCGCCGCGCTCAACGTCGAAGTGCGTTGCGCGCCAGGTAGCTGGGCGGAAGAAGACGGGGAAGAAGATGCTGATCGCTGGATCCGCATCAGCGCCGACGGTGAAGAGGAAATCACCTGGCGTACCAGCTGAGACCGTTCGCATCAGGCTGCAAGTTCCACGGACAACTTGCAGCTTGAGCGTGCAGCCAGAAGGCTCAGAGCCCGACTACATCCTCTGCCTGCAGGCCTTTCTGGCCCTGCACGAGTGCGTACTCCACCTGCTGCCCCTCGACCAGGGTGCGATGCCCCTCACCGCGGATAGCCCGATAGTGGACGAACACGTCCGCACCACCTTCACGCTGAATGAAGCCATAACCCTTGGCATCGTTGAACCACTTCACATTCCCAGTCTCACGAGACGACATCTGAACTACTCCGGATTTTTATTTTGAAGATCGCCTTGCTGGCATGGGCTCACCGCCCGCGCCGACGCAGCTTGCACGAATATCCTGCAAGCGGCAGGCCGAGTATATGACAGGGAACAAAAAAAATTCATGACAGGGGCATTTATGGCGGAATTTTGCTGAACTTACGCAGATACGGCAGACTAACGCGCTGAAAAAACACCGTTACTTCCACCCAGGGCCCACCCCATGACCCGTTCTCCCCTGCGCCGCCTCATCTTCGGCGCCCTGCGTCGCGTTCTCTACCTGTGGGTGCGCTCCGAAACCATCAACCAGTCCTCGCTGACGCTCAAGCTCGACCGCAGCCGACCGGTGTTCTATGCCCTCTCCTCGCCGTCGCTCACCGACTTGGCCGTGGTCGACCACGAGTGCACCAAAGCAGGGCTGCCGCGCCCGGTACTGCCGGTGGCCGTCGGCCCGCTGCAGGAGCCCGCGGCGTTCTTCTACCTGACCCCCGACCCCGACTGGCTCGGGCGCCAGGACAAACGCGGCGCGCCGCCCACCCTCGAGCGCCTGGTCGCGGCGATCAGCCAGCACGCCGAGGAAGACGCGCAGATCATCCCGGTCAGCGTGTTCTGGGGCCAGACCCCGGCCAGCGAGTCGAGCCCGTGGAAACTGCTGTTCGCCGACAGCTGGGCCGTCACCGGCCGCCTGCGGCGCCTGCTCAGCGTGCTGATCCTCGGGCGCAAGACCCGCGTGCAGTTTTCCGCCCCCATCCACCTGCGCGAGCTGGTCGCCCACAACAAGGGGCATGAACGCACGGTGCGCATGGCCCAGCGGGTCATGCGCGTGCATTTTCGCAACCTCAAGACGGCGGTGATCGGCCCGGATATCTCGCACCGACGCAACCTGGTAAAGGGCCTGGTCCACGACCCGCTGGTGCGCCAGGCGATCAGCGACGAGGCCGACCGCGAGAAAATCCCTTACGCCAAGGCCGAGGCCAAGGCGCTGCACTACGGCAACGAGATCGCCTCGGACTACACCTACACCGCCATCCGCTTCCTCGAAGTGGTGCTCAGCTGGTTCTGGAACAAGATCTACGACGGCATCAAGGTCAACCATATCGAGCAGGTGCAGGGCATCGCCCCGGGCCACGAAGTGATCTACGTGCCCTGCCACCGCAGCCACATCGATTACCTGCTGCTGTCCTACCTGCTGTTCCGCAACGGCCTGACGCCGCCGCACATCGCTGCCGGCATCAACCTCAACATGCCGGTGATCGGCGGCCTGCTGCGGCGCGGCGGGGCGTTCTTCATGCGCCGCACGTTCAAGGGCAACCCGTTGTACACCGCGGTGTTCAACGAATACCTGCACACCCTGTTCACCAAGGGCTTCCCGGTGGAGTACTTCGTCGAGGGCGGGCGCTCGCGTACCGGGCGCATGCTGCAGCCGCGCACCGGCATGCTGGCGATCACCCTGCGCAGCTTCCTGCGCTCATCGCGCACGCCAATCGTCTTCGTCCCGGTGTACATCGGCTACGAGCGGGTGCTCGAAGGCCGCACCTACCTGGGCGAGCTGCGCGGCGCCAGCAAGAAGAAGGAGTCGATCTTCGACATCTTCAAGGTTATCGGCGCGCTCAAGCAGCGCTTCGGCCAGGTGTACGTCAACTTCGGCGAGCCAATCCGCCTGAACAGCTTCCTCGACCAGCAGCAACCCGGCTGGCGCGAACAGGCGCTGGCCCCGCAGTTCCGCCCGGACTGGCTCAACGAGACCACCACCCGCCTGGGCGAGACCGTTGCCCGCCACCTCAACGAGGCCGCGGCGATCAACCCGGTCAACCTGGTGGCCCTGGCCCTGTTGTCGACCAGCCGCCTGGCCCTGGACGAACGTGCCCTGACCCGCGTGCTCGACCTGTACCTGGCCCTGCTGCGCCAGGTGCCCTACTCGCCGCACACCACCCTGCCCGAGGGTGACGGCAAGGCACTTATCGAGCACGTACTGGGTATGGATTTGCTGGCCGAGCAGAAGGACGCGCTGGGCCGCATCCTCTACCTGGACGAAGCCAACGCGGTGCTGATGACCTACTACCGCAACAACGTGCTGCACATCTTCGCCCTGCCGGGGCTGCTGGCGAGCTTCTTCCTCAGCAGCTCGCGCATGAGCCGCGAGTTGCTGGGCCAGTACGTACGAGCGTTGTACCCGTACCTGCAAGCCGAGCTGTTCCTGCGCTGGACACCCGAGCAACTGGACGAGGTGATCGACCAGTGGTTGGCGGCGCTGGTCGAGCAGGGCCTGCTGCGCCAGGAGGGCGAGGTGTACATGCGCCCGGCGCCGAGCTCGCGGCAGTTCGTGCTGCTGACCCTGCTGGCGCGGACCATCACCCAGACCCTGCAGCGCTTCTACATGGCCACCTCGTTGCTGCTCAACAGCGGCCAGCACACGCTGAACGCCGAGGAGCTGGAAGAATTGTGCGTGATGATGGCCCAGCGCCTGTCGATCCTGCACGGTCTCAACGCCCCGGAGTTCTTCGACAAGACCCTGTTCCGCCACTTCATCCAGACCTTGGTCCGCGAAGGGGTGTTGCAACCCGATGGCGATGGCAAGCTGGGTTACCACGACAAGCTCGCCGAACTGGCCGAAGGTGTGGCCAAGCGGGTGCTGTCGGCCGAGCTGCGCCTGTCGATCCGCCAGGTGGCGTTGCATCGCGACGAGCCACAGGACAGCATGAACATCTGAGACAACGTACGTGGGGGGGGAACTCAACCCCACGTGCGCAAAACTTCCATCTGATCAGCCCCCCCTCCTGTTTCCCACAATCAGTTCCGATGCTGGCTACCAGCACCGTACATACCTAATGATTGAAACAGGAATTTTTATGACTACTGACAACATCATCGAACTGCGCGGTTCGATCAAGCTCGACAACATTCCCCAATTCGAGGCCACTCCGGTGCGCGTTCTGGTGGCGCTGACCCATCCAGGCATCGTGCCTCGCGCCGAATGGCTGGCATCCTGCACCCAGCAGTACAGCGGCGCGCCGATCCCCTACCAGCTGCATGTCGATAAGCGTACCTTCCAAGCCAATGAAACACTGGAACTGGAAGCCATTCTGCTGGCAGGCTGGGGTGAGGGTTCCGAAAAGGCACGCGTCAAACTCGAGCTGTCGCTGGGTCACGACACTCCACGTGTCGAGCAGGACATCACCGTTCAAGGCCAGGGCCAGTCGCCGCTGACTGCCCCCGACTTCAAACAAATCACTGGCACGGTACTGGCTTCAGACATCGAGGACCTGTCCGCGCACCAGCTGTTCGTCAACCTGTATGGAGTTAGCCTGAACGACGAGGGACAGAAGGTCTTCAACTCGATCTCCGAGAACGTCTACCAGATGCGTAATCTCAACGCTCCCTTCTCGCTGCACTACGACAAGCAGGTACTGGTGAACAACGGCGCCAGCCACGACCTGAGTTTCATGCTGCGCGCGCCGTCGGGCAGCATCGTTGCCGGTCGTAACGTGCGCGACATCGACCTGAATACCTGGGAGTCCGGCCAGCAGATCGAGCTGCGCAAGCCCAAAGCGTAATCGATCCACGGCAAGGTCACCCCTGCCGGTGAATTTCCGCTAAAGTCCTTGGGTTGGCTAAAAGCCGGCCCAAGGACCTTGGAGATTCCATGAAAAAGCTTGTCATGCTGTGTTGCGCATCCCTGCTCGCAGCCTGTTCCCATCACCCCGCGTCAAACCAGGCCAGCCTGGATGGCGAAGTCTTCTATCTACAGCGCATGGCCCTGCCGCCAGCCGCCACCCTCAGCGTCGAGCTGCAGGACGTATCGTTGATGGATGCCCCGGCCGTGATCCTGGCCCGTCAGGCCGGCCCAGTCAAAGGCAACGTGCCGCTGCCGTTCCACCTCGATTACGACCCTGCCCAGATCAAGCCTGGCCACCGCTATGCAGTGAGCGCGCGTATCGAACTGGACGGCAAGTTGCTGTTCATCAACACCGAGCACCACGGCGTCCAGCTCGACGGCGGCGCCCCACAGCCGGTGCGGGTCAAGGTCGATCCGGTCCGCTAAACCCGTTCGTTTCATATTCTGCCCATAAGGAAATCCCCATGATCCGCACTCCCCTGCGCTTCACCACCCTGTGCGCCGGCCTGCTGCTGTCGGCCAGCGCCTTGGCCCTGTCCCTTGGTGACCTGTCCCAGAGCGACGCCTCCGGCGGCCTGAAAGACGCCCTCACCCAAGGCGCGCAGATCGCCGTCAAGCAACTGAGCAGCCCGGGTGGTTTCAGCAACAACCCAGACGTGCGCATCGAACTGCCGGGCAACCTGGGCAAGGCTGCCAAAGCGATGAAAATGTTCGGCAAGGGGGATCAAGTCGAAGCCCTGGAAACCAGCATGAACAAGGCCGCCGAGGCCGCTGTGCCCCAAGCCCAGGCGATCCTCGTGGATGCCGTGAAGAAGATGACCGTGACCGATGCCAAAGGCATCCTCAGCGGCGGCCAGGACTCGGCCACCCAGTACCTGAACAAGAGCAGCCGCGAGCAGATCCGCGCCAAGTTCCTGCCGATCGTCAAGCAGGCCACCGACAAAGTCGGCCTGGCCCAGCAATACAACAGCTTCGCCGGGCAGGCCAAGGGCCTGGGCCTGATCAAGGATGACGCCAACATCGAGAACTACGTGACCGAGAAGGCGCTGGATGGCCTGTTCGAAATGATCGGCAAGCAGGAAGAAAGCATTCGCCAGAACCCGGCCGGTGCCGCCACCAGCCTGGCCAAGAAGGTGTTCGGCGCTCTTTGAGGGCCATGAGGGCTGCTTTGCAGCCCTTTCGCGACACAAGGCCGCGCCGCGATCCCCCGTAGGAGCGGCCTTGTGCCGCGAAAGGAGGGCATAGCCCTCCCCTGCGCTTTTCAGTCTTTCCGGACCCTGAACCACGCCGCATACAACGCCGGCAGGAACAACAGGGTCAACACCGTGGCCACGATCAACCCGCCCATGATCGCCACCGCCATCGGCCCATAGAACACGCTGCGCGACAACGGGATCATCGCCAGCACCGCCGCCAGCGCGGTCAGCACGATCGGCCGGAAGCGCCGCACCGTGGCCTCGATGATCGCCTGCCAGCGATCCAGCCCCGCCGCGATATCCTGCTCGATCTGATCTACCAGAATCACCGAGTTGCGCATGATCATGCCCGCCAGGGCGATGGTCCCGAGCATGGCGACGAAACCAAACGGCTGGCGGAACACCAGCAGGAACAGGGTCACGCCGATCAGCCCCAAGGGCGCGGTGAGGAACACCATGAACATCCGCGAGAAGCTGCGCAGCTGAATCATTAGCAGGCTCAACACCACCACGATGAACAGCGGCATACCGGCGTTGACCGAACGCTGGCCGCGCTCGGAGTCCTCGACCGTGCCGCCAACCTCCAGCAAGTAGCCGTCCGGCAGCTTGTCCTTGACCTGTTGCAGGGTCGGCAGGATCTGCTTGACCAGGGTTACCGGCTGCTCCTTGTCGTAGATATCGGCCCGCACGGTGACGGTCGGCAAGCGGTTGCGGTGCCAGATGATGCCCTCCTCGAAGCCGTACTCCAGCGTGGCCACCTGCGACAACGCCACGCTCTGGCCGTTGTCGGTGGGCAGCGCCAGGCTGCCCAGGTTGCCCAGCTCACGGCGTTCTTCAGGCGTGCCACGCAAGAGGATCTCGATCAGCTCGTTGTCTTCGCGGTACTGGCTGACGCTGCTGCCGGTCAGCGAGCTTTGCAGGAAGCTCGACAGGTGCGCGGTGCTCACCCCCAGCGCGCGGGCGCGGTCCTGGTCGATGTCCAGGTACACCGCCTTGCTCGGCTCCTCCCAATCCAGGTGCACATTGACCACGTGCGGGTTCTCGCGCACCTTGGCCGCCACTTCCCGGGCCAGGGCGCGGACCTTCTCGATGTGCTCGCCGGTCACGCGGAACTGCACCGGGTAGCCCACCGGCGGGCCGTTCTCCAGGCGCGTCACCCGCGAGCGCAGGTCGGGGAATTGCTCATCCAGGGTGGCGATCAACCAGCTGCGCAGGCGCTCGCGGTCTTCCAACGACTTGGCCAGCACCACGAACTGGGCGAAGCTCGCCGCCGGCAGTTGCTGGTCTAGCGGCAGGTAGAAGCGCGGCGAGCCGGTGCCGACATAAGCGACGTAGTTGTCGATGCCGTCCTGCTGCTTGAGCATCACCTCCAGTTGCTTGACCCGCTCGGCCGTGTTGTTCAGCGAGGCGCCTTCGGCCAGCTTGAGGTCGACCATCAGCTCGGGCCGCCCGGAGGCCGGGAAGAACTGCTGCGGCACGAAACGGAACAGCAGGATGCTGCCGACGAAAGCGGCAATGGTCAGCACGATCACCGTCTTGCGCCGACGCACGCACCACTCCACCACCCGCCGCACCCGCTGGTAGAACGGCGTGCCGTAAGGGTCGGGGGCATGTCCACGGGCAGCGTGCAGCTTGGCCAGGTCCGGCAGCAGGCGCTCGCCCAGATAGGGTACGAACACCACGGCGGCCACCCATGAGGTCAGCAGGGCGATGGTCACCACCTGGAAGATCGAGCGGGTGTATTCACCTGTGCTCGAGGCTGCCGTGGCGATCGGCAGGAAGCCAGCGGCAGTGATCAGGGTGCCGGTGAGCATCGGAAAGGCGGTGCTGGTCCAGGCGTAGCTGGCCGCCTTGAGCCTGTCATAGCCCTGCTCCATCTTGATCGCCATCATCTCCACCGCGATGATCGCGTCGTCCACCAGCAGCCCCAGCGCCAGCACCAGCGCGCCCAGGGAAATCTTGTGCAGGCCGATGCCGAAGTAGTGCATCGCGGCGAAGGTCATGGCCAGCACCAGCGGAATCGCCAGCGCCACCACCAGGCCCGTGCGCAGCCCCAGGGAGAAGAAACTCACCAGCAGGACAATGGCCAGGGCCTCGATCAGCACCTGGACGAACTCGCCGACACCGGCCTTCACCGCCGCCGGCTGGTCGGATACCTTGCGCAGCTCCATGCCCGCCGGCAGGCTCTGCGCCAGACGCGCGAACTCGCCCTCCAGGGCCTTGCCCAGCACCAGGATGTCGCCGTCGTCCTTCATCGACACGGCCAGGCCGATGGCGTCTTCGCCCATAAAGCGCATGCGTGGCGCGGGCGGGTCGTTGAAACCGCGCTGCACCTCGGCGACATCGCCGATGCGGAAGGTACGGTCACCGACACGAATGGGGAACTGGCGAATCTGCTCGACACTGTCGAAGCGGCCACTCACCCGTAGTTGCAGGCGCTCGCTGGGGGTCTCGAAGAAGCCCGCGGTGCTTACCGCGTTCTGCTCGCGCAACGCCTGCTGCACCGCGCTCAACGGCACGCCGAGGGTGGCCAGCTTGACGTTGGACAGCTCGATCCAGACCTTTTCGTCCTGCAAGCCGACCAGCTCGACCTTGCCCACGTCCTTGACCCGCTGCAACTGGATCTGGATACGGTCGGCGTAGTCCTTGAGCACCGCATAGTCGAAACCGGCGCCGGTCAGGGCGTAGATATTGCCGAAGGTGGTGCCGAACTCGTCGTTGAAGAATGGCCCCTGAGCCTCCGGCGGCAAGGTGTGCTTGATATCCGCGACCTTCTTGCGGATCTGGTACCAGAGTTCGGGAATGTCCTTGGAATGCATCGAATCGCGGGCCATGAAGGTGACCTGCGACTCGCCTGGGCGCGAGAACGAGACGATCCGCTCGTACTCGCCGGTCTCCATCAGTTTTTTCTCGATGCGCTCGGTGACCTGGCGCGATACCTCTTCGGCGGTCGCCCCCGGCCACAAGGTGCGAATGACCATGGCCTTGAAGGTGAACGGCGGATCCTCGCTCTGGCCGAGCTTGGTGTAGGACATGGCGCCGATCGCCGCCAGCAGGATCATCAGGAACAACACGATCTGGCGATTGCGCAGCGCCCAGGCGGAAAGGTTGAAACCCATCGGGACTTACTCCTTGGCCGTCAGGTTCACTTCACGGTTACTGCGGTCCACCGGGCGGACCTGCTGCCCTTCGCGCAGCACATGGCCGCCGGCGGCCACCACCCAGTCGCTGGCCTGCAGGCCTTCGAGCACCGGCACGCTGTCGGCGCCATATGCGCCGAGGCGTACCGCGGCACGCTCCAGGCGATTGTCCTTGCCGACTCGCCAGACATAGGCCTGGCCCGCCTCGGCGGTCACCGCCGACAACGGCACCGCCAACGGCGCGCGCTCGCTGTGGGCGATGAACACCCGCGCGCTCTGGCCCAGTTCGGCCGGGGCGCTGCGGGAGGCGAAGGCGATACGGGCGGCGAAGGTGCGCGAGCGCGGATCGGCGGCCGGGGACAATTCACGAATGCGCCCCTCGAAGCGTTGGTCCGGGTGCGACCACAGCTCGACACTGACCTTCTGGCCGACAGCAAAACGGGCGAACTGCTGCTCGGGCAAGCCAATGGCCACCTCACGCTCGCCATCGGCGGCCAGGGTGAATACGGTCTGTCCGGCCGCGACCACCTGGCCCACTTCGACCTGGCGCTTGGCGATCACACCCGCCTGCGGCGCGCGCAACACGGCATATTCGGCCTGGTTGCCAGCCACCTCGAACTCGGCCTTGGCTTGCTTGAGCCGCGCCTGGCCGGCACGGTAGAGGTTCTCGGCGTTGTCGAACTGGGAATGGCTGACCATTTGCCGTTCGAGCAGTTTCTGGTAGCGGTCGCGCTCGGCGCGCACCAGCGCCAGGTTGGCCTCGGCGGCGGCCAGTTGAGCGCGATTGGCCTCCAGTTGCAGGCGCACATCCTGGGGGTCGAGTTCGGCCAGCGGTTGCTCGGCCTTGACCCGCTGCCCCTCCTCCACCAGGCGCTTGCTGACCTTGCCGCCAATGCGGAAGGCCAGTTCCGGCTCGAAGCGCGCGCGCACCTCGCCCGGATAACTGTCTGCGGACGCCCCGGCGGGCTGGGGCTGGATCACCAGCGCCGGGCGCGGAGCCGCAGGAGGCGCGGCCTCCTGGCCGCAGGCGGTGAGCAGCACGATGGCAGCAGGCAGGGCGAGGGACAACGCACGACGCAACATGGGCAGGACCTTTGGCAGAGGACGCATCGAATATTTATACTGGCCGGTATATTAAGTCAGCGAAACGGGGCGGGGAAGCGGGTAAACAGGAGAAAACGTGCATTCGCCATGCGACGTACGCTACAGCCGGACAGCCCGCGACCCGGTAAGATGCTCACCTTTCCCAGCAGATACGGTTTCCAATGTCCAACGACGCACCCATCGGCCCAGGCCGGCCCAAGGACCTGGCCAAGCGCGAGGCCATCCTCGAAGCCGCCAAGTCGCTGTTCCTCAGCCTTGGCTATGCCAACACCAGCATGGATGCGGTCGCTGCGGCGGCAGGTGTTTCAAAACTCACGGTCTACAGCCACTTCACCGACAAGCAGACGCTGTTCGGCATGGCCGTCATGGCTACCTGCCAGAACCAGTTGCCCGACCTGATGTTCGAGTATCCCGAAGGGGTGGCGGTGGAAGAGGTGCTGCTGAACATCGCCCGTGGTTTCCAGGCGCTGATCAGCAGTGACGAGGCGGTCAAGCTGAGCCGATTGATCATCGCCTTGGGCAGCCAGGACCCAGGCTTCGGCCAGTACTTCTACGAGGCCGGCCCGAAGCGGGTACTGGCGGGCATGGAAGGCTTGCTACGCGACGTCGACCAGCGGGGGTTGTTGCGCATCGAGCATCCGTTGCAGGCGGCCGAGCACTTTTTCTGCCTGGTCAAGGGCGCGCCGGACTACCGCCTGCTGATCGGTTATGCGCCGCCTTTGCAGGGCGACGCGGCCGAGGCGCATGTGCGAGAGGCGGTTGGGGTATTTGCCAGGGCTTACCGGCAGTAGCCGGTGAAGGCCTTAGCCTTTCAACGCCTTCTTGGGATAGATGTCATAGCGGCTCGACTTGCCTTCCAGGCTATGGCTCGGCTTGGGCCCATCGATAATCGGCGCCTTGCGCGGGCGCTTGACCACCACCCGGTGCGATGCCAACGCCAAGGCTGCCTCGAGCAACGCCGGCGCATCCAGGTCATCCCCGACTAGCGGCCGGAACACGCGCATTTCCTTCTTCACCAGCGCGCTCTTGTCGCGGTGAGGGAACATCGGGTCCAGGTAGACCACCTGCGGCGCCTCGCCTTCCCAGGCGCGCATGCGCTCGATGGCATTGCCAGTCAGCAGGCGCATGCGCGCCACGATCGCGCCCACCTCTTCATTGCCCCGCGCCCGCGCCAGGCCGTCCTCCAACAGCGCGGCAACCAACGGCTGGCGCTCGATCAGGGTCATCTGGCAGCCCAGGCTGGCCAGGACGAATGCATCCTTGCCCAAACCCGCCGTGGCATCGAGCACCTGCGGCCGCACGCCCTGGGCGATGCCCACGGCCTTGGCGATCATCTGCCCGCTGCCGCCACCGAACAAACGCCTGTGCGCAGCCTGGCCCTCGACGAAATCAACCCGCACCGGGCCCGGCGCCTGCGGCCCCAGTTGCTGGATCTGCAAACCCTCGTCGCCCACCTGCACAGCGAATTGCGCGGCCTCGTCCACCAGCGGCAACCCCAGGCGCTCAGCCCATGCCACGGCCTGCGCCTGGAATTGCGGGGCCAATGCCTCGACCCTGATACCTGTGCCCTGCTGTTGCTCTGCCATCCGATCCCGCACTCGCAAATAAATTAATGAAAACCCGGCCAACGCCGATACAGGCCATATTCCCGCTATTCTGCCAGAGCACAACGCGCGCGACTGCCATGTCAGATACTCTTCCCATCGGCTTGACCTACCTGTCGCCCGTCGGCAACTACGGTCGGCAGAATACCCAGGCACTGGGTGGCGTCAGCCACCTGTGGCAGGATTTCTTCGCCCGCGCGATGGCCGAGCAGCAAGGCGAGGTCGACGGCGCAGCCCAGGCCCTGGCGCAGTACGACCAGGAAAGCGGCGAACCCATCGGCGGCGCCCGCGCCCTGGCGCTGATCGATGCCCAGCGTGGCCTGCCGGTACACGACACCGAAGTCGCGCCGCCCGAGCCGCTGTTCCTGCCCAAGGCCGAGCTGGAGGCGCGTTTGTTGCCGCCTGCCCCCGAGCCGTTCAGCACTGCCGAGTTGATCGAGCAGCAGCGCCAGCTGGACATCAACAACAGCTGGCTGCGCCCGGTGGTGATGAGCCAGGGCCAACCTATCGCCGAGCCAGGCCCCGGTCCTTCGCCGCGTCCACTGTTCCTGCCGATTGCCGAGTTCGAGATGAACCTGCTCGACCCGGCGCCCGAGCCGTTCGATGAAGCGACCCTGGCCCAGCAACAGAACGAGCTGGAGTTCGATATTCACTGGGCACGCCCGGTGGTGCTGAACAACGTGCGCGTACAGGCCTGAGGTCATCGGCAGATCTGCCAGAACCCCATGTCCAGGTGGAAGTGATTGTGATGGGCGGCGTTATAGTCAGGCCCCAGCACCGTGCTGAAACTCCCGCAAGCCACCTGCTGCACCTCACGCAGGAATTGCGCCTTTATCCCCTGCCCTTGCCAGTCCCGCGCCAGTACGATGCGCTGGCCGTCCTTCAGGCGAAAACCACTGATATCCAGCGCATTGGCGGTGGCATGCTGGCTTGGACGTCCCTGTTTGCGATGGTAGACATTGCGGCAGGCGAAGCTGCCCAGGTGATCTATCTGGGCCACCGGCTGGCCGAACGCACGCTGCGCTGCCGGTTGCAGACCGTGCACCTCGAACAACGCATAGGCCACCGCCAGCGGGCAACTGGCTAGAAAACTGCTGCTCAAACGCACATCGCCGCCATCGATGCGCCAGACATTACGCAATGGGCAACTGGCAGCCTCAGGGCTGTCCGCCTGCCGTCGATAGCGCAGGGACGAGGTTGCCAACGCCCGGCGACACAGCTCAGGATCATCGCGCAGGCGTGACAGCTTGTAGGGCGTCAGCAGGTTCGGCGCCTGCCGCACATCCAGCACGGCCCAGGGGTTCCAGGTATCCGGCGGGCGCCAGCCCAGCAACTGCCAAGCCAGGCCTGCCAGCAGCAGGCCTCCCAGCAGCGCCAGGGTCAGGCGCATGCGGCCTCAGCGGCGAAACAGGTCATTGAGCTGGGCAAAAGGCAACGCCTGCTCGCCATAAGTGAAAGTTCCCTGCCCCTGGATCTCCAGCGCTGCCCGCTGCAGGCCCCCCAGCGCGGCACGGGCCAGTGACGAACCCACACTGATGCGCCTGACCCCCAGGTCCTGCAACTGGTTCACGCTCAGCGGCACACCTGCCAACCCCATCAACACGTTGACCGGCCTAGGCGCCACGGCCTGCACCACCGCGCGGATCTCATCGACACTGCGCAACCCCGGCGCGTAGAGCACATCGGCCCCCGCCTCGGCATAGGCCTGCAGCCGCTTGATGGTGTCGTCCAGATCCAGGCGCCCATGCAGCAGGTTCTCCGCGCGGGCGCACAGGGTGAAGGGAAACGGCAGGCTGCGGGCAGCCAGGACCGCGGCACGCACCCGCGCCAGCGCCAGCTCGAAGTCGTAGATCGGCGCCGCGCCCTGGCCACTGGCATCCTCGATGGAGCCACCCACCAGGCCGACCTCGGCCGCCCGCAGGATGGCCTGCGCGCAGTCCTCCGGCAGGTCGCCAAAGCCGTTTTCCAGGTCTGCCGCCACCGGCAGCGGCGTGGCGTCGACAATCGCCTTGGCGTTGTCCAGGGTCTCATCCAGGGTCAACGCACCTTCCGCGTCCGGTCGCCCCAGGCTGAAGGCCAGGCCCGCGCTGGTGCTGGCCAGCGCCTCGAAACCCAGGCTGGCCAGCAACCGCGCAGAACCGGCATCCCACGGATTGGCGATGACGAACGCGCCATCACGTTCATGCAGCGCCTTGAAGGCTTCGGCTCGCAGGGTTTGCACATCCATGGATCAACCTCTCGCGTTAAGGTCAAAGTAGCCCCAGTTGTTCGACCTCCGGGGCGCGTGGCAATTCCGCCAGGGGCGCCAGCCCCGGCAGGCGGGCCATCAGACGCTGGTGAAAACGCTGGGCAAGCGCTGCGGCGAGGCGGTTGTCCGAGGTGTGCAGGAAGACATAAGGGCTGCGCCCCTCTTCGATCCAGGCCGCCACCTTGTCGACCCAGGGCGTGAGGAAAGGCTCGTTGGCCGCCAACTCCGGATGGCCGATGAAGCGCACCTGAGGATGCAGGCTGAACGCAGCGGGGCGCGGCGGCACCTTGGGCTTCTTGGACTGGGCGTGAAGCACAGCGGGCTCGCGGGACGCGCAACTGAACAGCGCGCGTGGATCGAGGCAGATACGTTCGACACCCCGCTCACGCAACAGGCGGTTGAGCAGGCGCTCCTCTTCGCCACGAGCAAAGAACGCATCGTTGCGCACCTCCACCGCCACCGGCACGCCGATCTCATCGAGGAAACACGCCAATTCACCCAACCGCGTCGGGCCGAACATCGCAGGTAACTGCAGCCAGTACGGGGATACCCGCGCGCCCAGTGGCGCCATCAGCTGAGTGAAGTTGCGGGCCGAATCGAGTTGTTCGCGCAGGTCGCCAGCATGGCTGACATCACCAGGGAACTTGGCAGTGAAGCGAAACCCCGGCGGCATGAGTTGCGCCCAGCGCTCGACGGTGGTGGGGGCTGGACGGGCATAGAAGGTGGTATTGCCCTCGACGGCGTTGAACACCTGGCTGTACAGCCCAAGGTACTCGCCGGAGCGCGCGTCGGCGGGATAGAGATAGTCGCGCCAGGCATTTTCAGCCCAGGACGGACAACCGAGAAAATAAGGCAGGGCTGATGGCGTCATCCATCAAATGTACAGGTCCAGCCCCAGCACTTCCATCTCCCAGTCGGTGAAGCCGGCAGTGGTCAGGTAGCTGGCCAGGGCCGAGGCCGTGCGTCGGTCACGGGCGCGGGGGAAGATCAGGTCCTGCTGACGAGCTGGGAGGTTCTCGCTGCGACGGCTGGCGCGGCTGATCTGCGCGTCGGTGTCGTCGATGATCTCGGCATCGGCCTCGTCGATGTTTTCGTCACGGGCCAACGCCTTGCGCGGCGCGCGCTTGATGGGGTAGATCGATGAGGAAAAACCGTCGATACGCATGAAAAGGCACTCAGGATCAATGATGGCAATTTAGCAGCATCAGGAATCCTTCGCTAATGCCCGAACTGATAACTGGACCACAGATCGCGCAAAAGGTTTTATCGTGATCGGCGATAGCCGACGAACTGCCTTCAGCGCGCCTTGGGCGTAGCCACATTATCGCGCAGGTACACCGGTTGCGCCTGCTCGGCGGCGACCGCCTCGCCCCGGGCCCAGGCAAAGCCGGCCAAGGTCAGGATATCCTGGGCGCTGGGCAACGCGCAGGCATCGCTGGCGGCGACCTGCACCGCCAGGCGCTCGGCATAGCCCCAGCCACTGCCGGCGCCGAACCACTCACCGCCCAGCCCGGATGGCAGGGCAACGCGCTCCGGCGGCAGCACTGCCTCGTGGCCGACCAGGCGCATTTCGCCCTGATGCGCCTGGTAGCAGCCCCAGTACACCTCGTCCATGCGCGCATCGATGGCCGCGGCCACCTGCTGCGCACCACGCTCACGCAGCGCGCCCTGGGCCAGCGCGGCCAGGTTGGATACCGGCAGCACCGGGCGCTCGAGGGCGAAGGCCAGGCCCTGGACCACGCCAATGGCGATACGCACGCCGGTGAAGGCACCGGGGCCACGACCGAAGGCGATGGCATCCACCGCGCTCAAGGCCACGCCCGAGTCGGCCAGCAGCTGCTTGATCAGCGGCAGCAGCTTCTTCGCGTGCAGGCGCGGGGCCACCTCGTAATGGCTGGTCACCTTGCCATCATGCAGCAGGGCGACGGAACAGGCTTCGGTGGCGGTATCCAGGGCCAGCAAGGTGGTCATCGAGCAAGGTATCCAGGCGATAGGAAAAAGAGCGGCAGTATAAACGACAACGGCCCGCAAGCGGGCCGTCGTGACGCACGGTGGCGGATCAGCTCAGGGCTGCCAGCACCTTGGCGGTGATCGACTCGACCGAGCCAACGCCTTCGATATGGCTGTACTTCGGCTTGCCGGCGTTGGCGGCCGACAGCTTCTGGTAGAAGTCCACCAGCGGCTTGGTCTGGCTGTGATAGACCGACAGGCGATGACGCACGGTCTCTTCCTTGTCGTCGTCGCGCTGGATCAGGTCTTCGCCAGTGGCGTCGTCCTTGCCTGCAACCTTCGGCGGGTTGTACTGGATGTGGTAGGTGCGACCCGAGGCCAGGTGCACGCGGCGACCGGCCATGCGCCCGACGATCTCTTCGTCGTCCACGGCGATCTCGACCACGGCGTCGATGTCGACACCGGCAGCGACCATGGCTTCAGCCTGCGGGATGGTGCGCGGGAAACCGTCGAACAGGCAGCCGTTGGCGCAGTCCGGCTGGGCGATGCGCTCCTTGACCAGGCTGATGATCAGCTCGTCGGAGACCAGCTGGCCGGCATCCATGACTTTCTTGAGTTCCAGGCCCAGCGGGGTGCCGGCCTTGACGGCGGCACGCAGCATGTCACCGGTGGAGATCTGGGGAATACCGAACTTTTCGGTGATGAACTTTGCCTGAGTACCTTTACCGGCCCCGGGAGCTCCCAGCAGAATTACGCGCATCTTGTGCTCCTCATATTTTTCTATGCAAATCAACGGATTCGGCGCACAAGGCCAACTCCGGAAAATCGGATGAGACCGCAAAATCGGTCAAAAGGCTGATCAAGATACACAGCGCCCGCCCCCCCGACAAGCGTCCCAAAGTGGCAGGAATGCGCCACTTGCGGCCCGCCAGGGGGGCGGTTGCGCCCGGCGCAACCAGGCATCATGCCCGCGCGGGGCCCCAGGCAGCACACCCGGGTGACCTGGCGCCCCGGCCCTTCAACCGGTATTGCGCAAGCCCGCCGCGATACCCGCCACGGTCACCAGCAAGGCCTGCTCCAACGGGCTGTCCAGAGCGGCTTCACGGCTGCGCGAGCGTGCCAGCAGCTCAGCCTGCAGGCGGTGCAACGGGTCCAGGTAGGTGTTGCGCAAGCGGATGAATTCCAGGGTTTCCGGGCTGTGCGCGAGTAGCACCGGCTGGCCGGTCAAACCCAGTACCACCTGGCAAGACTGCGACAATAGGTCGCGTAGGTGCGCGCCCAGGGGCAGCAGCGCAGGTTGCACCAGACGTTGGTCGTAGGCCTCGGCAATCTGCGCGTCGGCCTTGGCCAGGACCATCTCCAGCATGTCGATGCGGGTACGGAAGAACGGCCATTGCTCGCGCATCTGCGCCAGCAGTTCACCCTGGCCGCGGGCCAGGGCATTGTTCAGCGCGGTTTCCCAGCCCAGCCAGGCGGGCAGCATCAGCCGCGTCTGGGTCCAGCCGAAAATCCAGGGAATGGCCCGCAGGCTCTCGATACCGCCGGCGCGGCGCTTGGCCGGGCGACTGCCCAGCGGCAGGCGACCCAGCTCCTGCTCCGGCGTCGACTCGCGGAAATACTCGACGAAGTCCGGGTTGTCGCGCACCACGCCGCGATAAGCCTTGACCCCATCGGCCGCCAACTGGTCCATCAGCGCGCGCCAGGCTGGCTGCGGCGGCGGTGGCGGCAGCAAGGTCGCTTCCAGCACCGCGGCCAGGTAAAGGTTGAGGTTCTGCTCGGCAATGCCGGGCAGGCCGAACTTGAAGCGGATCATTTCGCCCTGCTCGGTGGTGCGCAAGCGCCCGTCCACCGAGCCCGGTGGCTGCGACAGGATCGCCGCATGGGCCGGGCCGCCGCCGCGGCCAACCGTGCCGCCACGGCCATGGAACAACAACAGCTCGACCTGATGCTCGCGACAGATACGCACCAGGTTCTCCTGGGCGCGGTACTGGGCCCAGGCGGCGGCGGTGGTGCCGGCGTCCTTGGCCGAGTCCGAGTAGCCGATCATCACCTCCTGCGGACCGTGCAGGCCGGCGCGGTAGCCGGGTAGCCCCAGCAGGCGTTGCATGACCGGGCCGGCGTTGTCCAGGTCGGCCAAGGTCTCGAACAGCGGCACCACCCGCATGGGCCGGGTCAAGCCAGCCTCCTTGAGCAGCAGCTGCACTGCCAGCACATCCGAGGCGGCGCCGGCCATGGAGATCACGTAGGAGCCCAACGAGGCCGCTGGCGCGGCCGCGATCTCGCGACAGGTGGCCAGTACTTCGGCAGTGTCGGCCTCGGGCTGGAAGTGCGCCGCCAGCAATGGCCGACGGTTCTTCAGCTCGGCCTGGAGGAAAGCGATGCGCGCCTCCTCGTCCCAATCGGCATAGCGCCCCAGCCCAAGGTAATCGGTAATTTCCGACAGCGCATCACGATGGCGGGCGGCGTCCTGGCGCACATCAAGGCGCACCAGGAACAGGCCGAAGGTCACCGCCCGGCGCAGGCAGTCGAGCAACGGCCCATCGGCGATAACGCCCATGCCACACTCATGCAGCGAGTGATAACACAGCTGCAATGGCGCGATCAGGTCGCAGTTGTCGACCAGCACTGCGGCGCTGGCCGGCTGCGTCGCCGCCAGCGAGGCATGGGCCCAGGCCCGGGTGGCGCGCAGGCGGTCACGCAACTGCTTGAGCAAGGCGCGGTACGGCTCGGCACTGTCGCCGACCTGGGCGCGCAGTGCCGGGCTGGCCTGCTGCATGGACAATTCGGCGGCCAGCTGGTCGATATCGCGCAGGAACAGGTCGGCGGCCATCCAGCGCGCCAGCAGCAGCACTTCACGGGTTACCGCCGCGGTGACATTGGGGTTGCCGTCGCGGTCACCGCCCATCCAGGAGGCGAAACGCACCGGTGCCGCCTCCAGCGGCAAGCGCAGGCCGGTGGCATCGTGCAGCGCGCCGTCGACCTTGCGCAGGTGATTGGGGATCGCTTGCCACAGCGAATGCTCGATCACCGCGAAGCCCCATTTGGCCTCGTCCACCGGGGTCGGCCGGGTGCGGCGGATCTCCTCGGTGTGCCAGGCCTCGGCGATCAGTCGGCGCAGGCGCTCGCGCACTTGCTGGCGTTCGACGGGAAGCAGGTCGCGGTGGTCCTGCGCCGCCAGTTGCGCGGCGATGGCGTCGTACTTCTGGATCAGCGTGCGGCGGGCCACTTCAGTGGGATGGGCGGTGAGCACCAGCTCGATATCCAGCCTGGCCAGTTGGCGGGCCAGGGCATCATTGGCGTGCCCCGCGGCCTGCAACCGCGCCAGCAGCTCGGGCAGTACCCGCGCCTCGAACGGCGCGGGCTGGTCGGCGTCGCGGCGGTGGATCAGCTGGTACTGCTCGGCGATATTGGCCAGGTTGAGGAACTGGTTGAACGCCCGCGCCACCGGCAGCAGGTCTTGCTCGGCAAGGTCGCCCAGGGTCGAACTCAACTGCTCGCCGGCATCGCGCCGGTCGGCCTTGGCACTGTGGCGAATGTCCTCGATCTTCTGCAGGAACGCCTCGCCATGCTGCTGGCGAATGGTCTCGCCCAGCAGCTCCCCCAACAGATGCACATCCTCACGCAAGCGCAGATCGATATCGCTCATCGGGCCTCTCCATTCCGGGAAACAGCAGGCCCCAAGAGTGCCCACCAAGCCGCGCGCCTGGCAAGCCGGGAACGCGCAAAGCAACTAAAGTGAACACAGGTCATCCGAAGCAATGCCACTTTCGAGGCTTTGACAGAGGTCATCATGAAAATCCGCGAACTCGCCCAGCACTGGGAACAGAATGCCTCCGGCCGCCTGAGCCCGACCGGCCATGTCCTGCACCTGGACATGGAAGCCGAAGCGCGCCTGGCCGCGCTGATCGAGATGTACCCCAAGCGCAGCCCCGAGGAACTGCTCGGTGAGCTGGTGGCCGCCGCGCTCGAGGAGCTGGAAGCCAGCTTCCCCTACATCAAGGGCCAACAGGTGATCGCCACCGACGAGGAAGGCGATCCACTGTACGAGGACATCGGCCCTACCCCGCGCTTTCTGGCCCTCTCCCGCCGCCACCTGCAGGCCCTTGGCCGAGTGCAGGAAGACCCCTCGCACTGAGCTTCGCGGGTGCCGGGCAAGGCCCGGCATACCGCCATCGGCCGCGTAAGTTCCTGGTCAAATCCGCTGACCAATTAGTCAGAAAAAAATACCTTTAGCGTGCAAATTTTTCTGAACTATTCAAAAAACGCCTCGGTCACAGCCAATAGCCATCACGGCAAAACCCTTAAGACCCGGGCGTTGCCGCGCTCGCCTGGCGACAGGGGAACAGCGATGAACCCGTAGCGGCCATCGTCGTTTAACAGGAGTGACCCAATGGAGTTGACCACCATGAAGACCCGCATCGAAAAACCTACTTCCACTCACCTGCGCGGGCTCAAGCTGGCCGCGCTGGCCCTGGGCAGCAGCCTGGTGCTGGCCGGTTGCGCGGGCAAACCGCCTACCGAGCAATACGCCGTGACCCAGTCGGCGGTCAACTCGGCGGTGAGTGCAGGCGGTACCGAGTTTGCCGCGGTGGAAATGAAAGCCGCCCAGGACAAGTTCAAGAAGGCCGAGATCGCCATGCATGACAAGCAGTACGACGAGGCCAAGCTGCTCGCCGAACAGGCCGAGTGGGACGCCCGCGTCGCCGAGCGCAAGGCCCAGGCCGCCAAGGCCCAGAAAGCCGTGCAGGATGCCCGCCAGGGTGTCAACGACGTACGTGAGGAAGGCCTGCGCAGCGCCGAATGAGCCTGCCCCGCCACTTGAGCCTTCGTTAGAGATCAAAGGATGAACACTATGCGCAAACACATCATGATTCCCGCCCTGCTGGCCCTGAGCGTAGGCCTGGCTGCCTGCTCCCACGACCCGAACGCCAACCTGGAATCGGCCCGCACCAACTTCTCGGCCCTGCAGAGCGATCCGCAGTCGAGCAAGGTGGCCGCGCTGGAGACCAAGGACGCCCAGGACTGGCTGAACAAAGCCGACAAGGCCTACATGGACCGTGAGAACGAGAAGAAGGTCGACCAGCTCGCCTACCTGACCAACCAGCGCGTGGAAGTAGCCAAGCAGACCATCGCCCTGCGCACCGCAGAGGCCGACCTGAAGAATGCCGCGGCCCAGCGCGCCCAGGCCAAGCTGGACGCCCGCGACGCGCAGATCAAGAAGCTGCAGGACAGCCTCAACGCCAAGCAGACCGATCGCGGCACCCTGGTGACCTTCGGCGACGTGCTGTTCGACTTCAACAAGGCCAACCTCAAGAGCAGCGCCTACCCGAACATCACCAAGCTGGCCCAGTTCCTCCAGGAGAACCCTGAGCGCAAGGTGATCGTCGAGGGCTATACCGACAGCGTCGGCTCGGCCAACTACAACCAGACCCTGTCCGAGCGCCGCGCAGGTTCGGTACGCATGGCGCTGGTGCGTGCCGGCGTCGACCCTGCGCGCATCGTCGCCCAGGGTTACGGCAAGGAGTATCCGGTGGCCGACAACGGCAGCAACTCGGGCCGTGCGCAGAACCGTCGGGTGGAGGTGACCATCTCCAACGACAACCAGCCGGTGGCGCCGCGCGCAGTAAGCCAAGTGCAGTAAGTCACGCAGATGCAGTGAAAAGCCCCGCCTGATGGCGGGGTTTTTCATGCATGCCAGTCTTCGAGCTCTCGAAACTCATAAGTGCTACGAGGTACGGCAACAGAATTGCACTCTCTAACCCCCGCCCTCTCACTGCACCTGCTGCGGCGTCTCCTGCCCCATGCAACGCACCGCACGCTTGCGGTTGTCCACCAACACGCCGGTCAGGCCCTTCTGCTCGGTATCGAACAGCACCAGCACGCCATCGATGCACTGCGCCACCTGTGGCGCCGGGGTCAGGGAAAGCTTGTAGTCCTCGCCGGGAATGGTCTTGAGCATGGTGAAGTCCTGCAACAGCAGCGCATCCTGCGGCTTGGCGAAATGCAGGTAGCCGTAGTACCAGAGGACCCCCACCGTCACGATGATGCTGCCGACACCGGTCAGGATCAGGGGGATGGCGTTGCGTTCTTCACTCATTGCGCGTTTTTCTCGTCAGGGTAGTTGGGCACTTCGGCCAAGCGGCGCAGGCCATTGAAGTGCGTGGGGTCGTCCAGAAAGCGCAGCATCACCTGGCGCCAGGTCGGGTCGGCGAAGGTCTGCACATGGTCGCCGCGAGTCAGTTGCAGCACCCGTGGCGGGGGCGCGTGCTGGTACAGGCGCAGGCCGTTGGCCAGCGGCACCAGGTTGTCGTCGATGCTGTGGAAGAACAGTTTCGGTGGGCTGTCCAGGCGCTCGATCGAACGGATCGCGCTGTCGCCGTCCGGCACCAGCCACGACAACGGCACCTGCAGGGGCCAGGTCATCCAGGACGTGCTCAACGCGTAGCGCCCCACCGCGCGGTAGCTGGCCGGCACGCCATCGAACACCAAGGCGCTGAAGCGCTGGCGCTGTTGCGGGTGTTGCGCCAGGTAGTGGATGGCCATGGCCCCGCCAAGGCTCTGCCCCAGCAGCACCAACGGCTTGCCTTGCGCCTGGGGCGCCTGGTCGAGCCAGCTCAACGCCGCGGCGATGTCGCCATACACCTCGGGCAGCGTCGGCTTGCCCTGGGACAGGCCGTAACCGCGGTAGTCGATCATCAGTACCTGGTAGCCTTCCTTCGGCAACCAGTAGCTGCCGCCAAGGTGCCAAGCCAGATTGCCACCGTTGCCATGCAAGTGCAGCACCGTGCCCTTGATCGCGACACCTTCGGGCACCGGCAACCACCAGCCGTGCAGACGGGTGCCGTCGGTGGCGGTCAGGGTCAGGTCCTGGTAGGCGAGCCGGGCCTTCGCCGGGGTAAACGGCTGGCCTGGCTCGGGGTAGAACAGCAGGCTGCTGCAGCCGGCCAACAGCAGCAACCCCAGGCCGAGGGCGAGGTGACGCCAGGCGTCAGAGAATGTTCGCGTAGTCGGCTTCAATGCGGTCCAGGCTCAGGTGGTTGAGGAAGTTGGAAAAGCACATCCAGGCCGACAGCGCGTTGAGGTCGCGGAACTGCTCGGGCAGGTACTTGGGCGGCTCCACCAGGCCTTCCTCGACCAGCTGGCGCAGCGTGCGCATGTCTTCCAGGGTGGTCTTGCCGCAGAACAGCAAGGGGATCTGCTCCAGCTTGCCCTTCTTCACGGCCAACTGAATGTAGTTGTAAACCATGATGAAGCCCTTGAGGTAGGACAAGTCCTTGGTGAATGGCAGGCCATTGGGCACCGAGCCGCGGAACACCCGGCTGGCGTTGCTGTAGCTCTGGCCCATCTCGAAGCCCTGGCCACGGAAGAACTCGAAGACCTGCAGGAAGTCCGCGCCCTCCTCGACCATGTGGATGGCGCGGGTGCGGTTGGTGAGCTTGCGCAGGCGGCTGGGGTAGGAGGCGAAGGCGATCACCTCCATGAGGATGGCCAGGCCTTCCTGGGTCACCGTGGACGAGGGCGGGCCCTTGGCCAGGAAGGTGCAGATCGGCTGGTTGAGGCCGTTGAGGGTGGTGCCGACATGCACCAGGCCCTCGTGCACCTCCAGTGCCCGCACGTCGCGGCTGTTGAACATGGCGTCGGCGCGCACCTTGATGTAGTCGGCCCCCGCCGCGGCGTCGGCGACGATACCGTCGGACTCGAACACGCGGATGGTTTCCTCCGCCTCGCCGAACACCTTGTTCAGGCGGCGCTGCAGGATCGCCACCGCCTCTTTCGCCGTGAGGTTCTTCGGCTCGTCCTTCAGGTCGCCGCGACCGTCGATGTTGTTCAGGTAGTCCGAGAGCATCAGGCCCAGGTCGGCCAGGGTCGGGTCACCGGCGTGGAACGCGTCCGAGGCTGCCCCGTAGAGCTCTTGGGAGATCAGGCCGAAGTCCTCGGTACCGCGCGCCTCGAGCATGCGCACCACCATGCGGTATTCCTTGCACATGCGCCGCATGATCTGCCCGACCGGGTTGAACTGGCCAAGCTGACGGGTGATATCGCGTTCGATGCCCTGGAATTCAGCCTTGAGCGCATTGGAGTCGAACGACAGCGGGCGGCTCTGGTAGTAGGCCCGGTCCACTGCCGGCGGCTCCTTGCCCTTGGCCTTGAGAAAACCCTGGCGGATGCCGTCGTCCCACTTGACCGCGTCGAGCACGCGGATCGGGGTCTGCGCGGCGACGATACGGTCGGACAAGCTGCGGATGGTTTGCTGGTATTCGTCCACCGGGGACTCCTTGCATTCGAATGAGCCTGGTTCGCCGGCAAGGCCGGCGAACCGCGCCCTGCTACTTGGCGGCACGCTGGAAGCGCGCCACCTCAACGAACAGGTCCGAGTTGGCCGGGTCGTCCAGGTACGCCAGCACCCGCTGCGCCGGGCTATCGATCAGCACGCCCTCGCCGTTGTCGTCCGGCACCGCGGTACTGCGCCCGCTCAGTTCCTTCTTGGCCACAGCCTGCTGCACCTGTTCGACATCGAGGTTGTAGATCACCAGCTCCTTGCCATCGACGATATCGAAACCACCAATCAGGAAATTGCCGCCCAGGCGCTTGGGCACGCCAGCCGACAGGTACCAGCGGTTGCCATGCCGGGCCACGGTGAAGGCATATTCCTCGGGCTCCTTGCCCTGGGCGCGGGCCACGGCCTTGTAGGTATTGCCACCGGCGCGGCTGATGCTCAACCTCAACGGCTGGCCCCAGGCGTCCTTGCTGCTCCATTGGCCAAGCAAGGCTTTAGGCGCCGCCTGGTTGGCCGGCAGCGGTTCGTCGAAGGTCACCAGACAACCGCCCAGCAGGAGGAATGACAAGGTCAACAACACCACACGCCAGGCTTTCATCCGCTTCTCCTTGAAAAATCGTTCGCCACTCAGGCCGAAACCAGCACCATCTGCAAGTATCGGACAAGGATAGCGAGCATCTGCTCATCGGCCCGTGCATTCGCGTCCTCGAGCAGGCCCTGATATTCCATCTGCTCGATTATCGCCGTCAACATCTGGGCGTCCTGCTCGGGGTGACGCGAGCCGACCACTTGCAATATCTGCCGTGCGCCATGCAGCAAGATCTGCTCGTGAGCCTGTACCAGCTCTGCCAGGCGACGACACAGCAGCGCCTCCTGGCGGAAGGCCTGCTCGGCCATGAGGAAGTCGCGGCGATTGTTAAGCTGGCGCAGGACGTAGTCAGCCAGCATGCGCGCCACTTCATCGGCCAGTTGCGCCCGGGCCTGAGCCGTGCCGTCGCCCTGGGCGAGCAACTGGCGCAACACGCCTTCGGTATTGGTCCACAGCTTGGCCATGTAGGCGGCGCTGCGCTCGACATACTGGGCGAAGGTGTCGGCCAGCAGGTCCTGGATGTCCTTGAAGTAATAGGTGGTGGCCGACAGCGGCACACCGGCTTCAGCCGCCACGGCGCGGTGGCGCACGCCACGCACGCCATCACGCACGACGATGCGCATGGCCGCGTCGAGAATCTGCTGGCGGCGCTGCTCGCTGCCCTGGCGGGCGGTCTTGCGGCCCTGGTACTGCACGCTCTCAGCGACGGCGGTGGCGATGCCGGCGGCGCCTTGGTGGGGCATTGCGGGGGTCACTCTGGTTTACCTCACGAACAGTGGGTTGCCTGTACCGGCCCATTCGCGGGGCAAGCCCGCTCCTACAGGTACAGCACAGCATTCCTGGCCGGCGCTATACCTGTAGGAACGGGCTTGCCCCGCGAAGAGGCCAGTACAGACAACATAAAGCTTCAGGCAAGAAAAAGCCGCCTCGAAAGGCGGCTTGTTCACATCACTCAGGCCTGTGGACGCATGTGCGGGAACAGAATCACATCACGAATCGACGGCGAGTTGGTCAACAGCATCACCAGGCGGTCGATGCCGATGCCTTCACCGGCGGTCGGTGGCATGCCGTACTCCAGGGCGCGAACGAAGTCGGCGTCGTAGTGCATGGCTTCGTCGTCACCGGCGTCCTTCTCGGCTACCTGAGCCAGGAAGCGCTCGGCCTGGTCTTCGGCATCGTTGAGCTCGGAGTAGGCGTTGGCGATCTCGCGGCCACCGATGAACAGCTCGAAACGGTCGGTCACGGCCGGGTTGTCGTCGTTGCGACGGGCCAGCGGCGAGACTTCGAACGGGTACTCGGTGATGAAGTGCGGCTGCTCCAGCTTGTGCTCGACCAGTTCCTCGAAAATCATCACCTGCAGCTTGCCCAGGCCTTCATGGCCGAGCACCTTGGCGCCGGCCTTCTTGGCGATGTCGCGGGCACGGTCGACGTCTTGCAGGTCGGCGGCGGTCAGCTCGGGGTTGTACTTGAGGATCGAGTCGAACACCGACAGGCGCACGAACGGCTCGCCGAAGTGGAATACCTTGTCGCCATACGGCACGTCGGTGCTGCCCAGCACCAGCTGCGCCAGCTCGCGGAACAGTTCCTCGGTGAGGTCCATGTTGTCGCGGTAGTCGGCGTAGGCCTGGTAGAACTCGAGCATGGTGAACTCGGGGTTGTGCCGGGTCGAAACGCCTTCGTTACGGAAGTTGCGGTTGATCTCGAAGACTTTCTCGAAACCACCGACCACCAGGCGCTTGAGGTACAGCTCCGGGGCGATACGCAGGAACATGGCCATGTCCAGGGCGTTGTGGTGGGTTTCGAACGGCTTGGCCGCGGCGCCGCCGGGGATGGTCTGCAGCATCGGCGTCTCGACTTCGAGGAAGTCGCGCTCGATGAGGAACTTGCGGATGTGCGAGATCACCTGCGAACGCACACGGAAGGTGTGGCGGGTTTCCTCGTTGACCATCAGGTCGACATAGCGCTGGCGGTAGCGCTGTTCGGTGTCGGTCAGGCCGTGGTGCTTGTCCGGCAGCGGACGCAGCGACTTGGTCAGCAGGCGCACATTGGTCATTTCAACGTACAGGTCGCCCTTGCCGGAACGGGCCAGGGTGCCTTCGGCGCTGATGATGTCGCCCAGGTCCCAGGTCTTGACCGCGGCCAGGGTTTCTTCTGGCAGGGTCTTGCGGTTGACGTAGACCTGAATGCGCCCGGTCATGTCCTGGATGACCATGAACGAGCCACGGTTGAGCATGATGCGACCGGCAACCTTGACCGGAATCGCGGCTGCTTCCAGCTCTTCCTTGGTCTTGTCCGCGTACTGTTTCTGCAGGTCGTTGCAGTAGCTGTCGCGGCGGAAGTCGTTGGGGAAGGCATTGCCCTTGGCGCGCTCTGCGGCAAGTTTTTCCTTGCGCAGGGCGATCAGGGCGTTTTCTTCCTGTTGCAGGTCTTGCGCTTCGGTCTTGAGGTCGCTCATGTCGTCATTCTTTCCATCAGGTATTCGTTGCCCTCGCGGGTGAGGGATCGCGGGGCAAGCCCGCTCCCACGGGCCCGCCACGGCGGTGATGCTTACAGCCCCTGCTTGAGGCTCGCTTCCAGATACTGGTCGAGGTCGCCGTCCAGGACCTTCTGGCAGTCGCTGCGCTCGACGCCGGTACGCAGGTCCTTGATGCGCGAGTCATCGAGCACGTAGGAACGGATCTGGTGGCCCCAGCCGATGTCCGACTTGCTGTCTTCCAGCGCCTGGGAAGCGGCGTTGCGTTTTTGCATTTCCAGTTCGTACAACTTGGCCCGCAGCATTTTCATGGCGGTGTCCTTGTTGGCGTGCTGGGAGCGTTCGTTCTGGCAGGCCACCACGGTGTTGGTCGGCACGTGGGTGATACGTACCGCGGAGTCGGTGGTGTTGACGTGCTGACCGCCGGCACCGGAGGAGCGGTAGGTGTCGATGCGCAGGTCGGACGGGTTGATCTCGATCTCGACCTTGTCGTCGATCTCGGGCGAGACGAATACCGCCGAGAACGAGGTGTGGCGACGGGCACCGGAGTCGAACGGGCTCTTGCGCACCAGGCGGTGCACGCCGATCTCGGTGCGCAGCCAGCCGAAGGCGTACTCGCCCTTGATGTGCACGGTGGCGCCCTTGATACCGGCGACTTCACCTTCGGACAGTTCGATGATGGTGGCGTCGAAACCACGCTTGTCGGCCCAGCGCAGGTACATGCGCAGCAGGATGTTGGCCCAGTCCTGGGCCTCGGTGCCGCCGGAGCCGGCCTGGATGTCCAGGTAGGCGTTGTTCATGTCCATCTCGCCGCTGAACATGCGACGGAACTCGAGCTGGGCGAGGGATTCCTCAAGCCCTTGCAGCTCGGTCTCGACATCGCTGACAGCGCCTTCATCGCCCT
Organism: Pseudomonas sp. FG47; assembly: GCF_057809115.1. Taxonomy (NCBI): domain Bacteria; kingdom Pseudomonadati; phylum Pseudomonadota; class Gammaproteobacteria; order Pseudomonadales; family Pseudomonadaceae; genus Pseudomonas; species Pseudomonas sp. FG47. Next base: position 919 of record NZ_JBMDJI010000015.1, on the reverse strand, counting down.
CTTCGACAGCCATGTCGAGCAGGTCCTTGCAGTCGGTCAGGCCGTTGGACAGTTTATCGAGGGTCTCGACCACCTGCGCCAACATGGCGCGCTCGCGGCCCAGGGCCTGGGCGTACTCGGGCTTGTTCCAGACAGCGGCGTCTTCCAGCTCGCGGTTTACTTCGACCAGACGATCATGTTTGTGATCGTAGTCAAAGATACCCCCGAATGGACTGGGAACGCTCGGTGAGGTCCTTGATGGTGTTCAGGATCGGTTGGATTTCCATGGGCGGGCAGCTCTCGTGCGAATTCGGTGAAAAGCCCGCGAGTATAACCGAGTCTCGGGGTTGGCGGCAGACCCGCCGGGCGGCATGGACGCATTCCATGAACGCAGTGTTGCCCTTGCCCTTGCCCTTGCCCTTGCCCTTGCCGTTGCCCTTGCCGTTGCCGTTGCCGTTGCCGTTGCCGATCAAGAGGCTAACGCCACCCCCAGCGAGCGACAGCTGCGCCAGTGCAGGCGCCACCCCTAACTTCGCGACTTCAGGAGGCCGAACGCAGGCCTTGCGAAGGGAGGTGACGGGCATGGATGCCCGTCAAGCGCTGGGGCCCAGGATGGGCCCTACAGCGCGGTCCTCCCGGGAGCAAGGCCGGAGTGAGGGAACCCCGGAGCGAAGCGTAGGGGCCGGATGAATGGAGCGCACGGTTTTTGGTTCCTTTTTGCCACGACAAATCTATGGTCACCCCATTTTTTGCAATACTGTTCATCAGATGGAATGGATGGCTTGCTTCAATCTATCCGGCGTCTATTGGGCTCGTATCCCGCGCCACGATGAGCATTCGCGCCTGGCGATCCTAATAAAGTAAGCGGCTTCCAAGAGCCAATTGGTCGTTCAGGATCATCGCCAGGCCGATCGGCCGTTTATTTCATCTGTTGTTCAGC